>JANPIL010000266.1:0-19758 GCA_031424975.1 Sphingobacteriales bacterium | reverse complement strand
CTGCAAGATTTCGAGTATCTTGCGGTCAATGGGATCTAACTTGAAGGCCATAAACGAGAGGAAGAATAATATTTGGCGAGATGAAGCAAATATGAGATTTTTCCGGGATATGATTGTAAAATATTCTTAAAAAACCTGTCTGCCCTCAAAATTAAGGTATTTTATTCTAAAACTTCCCGCGAATAACGAAAAAATCCGGCGGCGGCTTGCGCGGCGGTGTGGCTTTCCTACGCAGGTTGCCATGAGCGGTCACGGAAAAACCAGCACCGGCAAAAGACGGGTTTGGGCGGTTTCAAACATACTATTTTCCAGACACCGCTTTCCAAGCCTCCTCCGGCCAAAAGGCCCGAATCCGCCCTCCGGAGTCTGCATCGAATCGGTTTTAGTCTTACCTTTCCGGAAAAATCAGGAGTGTGATGGCAGAAACAATACGCATTGGCACGCGCGGCAGTGCCTTGGCTTTATGGCAGGCGCATTATGTGGCCGGTTTGCTGCAATCGGGCGGCTTGGCCACCGAAATCGTGACGATTGAAACCAAAGGCGACCGGATATTGGACCGTTCGCTGGCCAAAATCGGCAGCAAGGGCATTTTCACCGCCGAGCTTGAAGATGCGCTGCACAGCGGCCGCGTGGATATTGCCGTGCACAGTGCCAAGGACTTGCAATCGGAGTTGCCGCCCGACTTGCGGCTCATCGCTTTCACCGAACGTGAAATCGCCAGCGATGTGCTCGTAAGCCTGCATCCGGGCATTTTGCTCACCGACGGCCAGCCGTGGCGCATCGGCACTTCGTCCACGCGGCGCGTAGCCATGCTGCGGCATTTTTACCCGCACCTCGTGCCCACCGATATGCGCGGCAACCTACAGACCCGGATGCGGAAACTGCACGAAAACCACTGCGATGCCATGATTCTGGCATACGCCGGTGTGCACCGCATGAAATACGACGCGCACATAGCCGCCCACCTGCCCACCGAAACCTTCACGCCCGCCGTGGGGCAGGGCAGTGTTGCCGTTGAGGCATCGGTGAAGTTGGCCGCCGATAAATCCGAAAAAATCCGCGCGCTGGTCAACCACGTCCCGACAGAAACCTGCCTGCGGGCCGAACGGGCTTTTCTGCGCGAACTGGAAGGCGGCTGCAGCATCCCGGTTTTCGGGCTGGCAGGTTTCGATGTTTCGGAAGCTGAAAGCCCCGTTTCCGCCTCTGGTGGCACTTTTAGCTTTAGCGGGGATACTATTTCGCTGCACGCCGGAATTGTCAGTCTGGATGGCACGCAACTGATTCACCGCACGTTAAGTGGAAACACGTCGGAGCCGGAAACACTGGGCATCCGGATGGCCGAGGAAATACTGGCGGCGGGCGGCGCACAGATTCTGCGCGACATCGAAGGCCGCTAACTTTCCCATGGCTCGTGAAGACACGAGCCATGGAACCGCATACGAACCACGGGAATTGGCGGAAACGTCGCAATGCGATGCATATTGTGCAGCCAAAATAGTATCTTTTGGAAAGCCCAAACCCGGCAGTGGCGGGTTCGCACACCGTCCAAACCAAAATTATTCCGTCCCGCATATTTCACCGCGCCGCCGCGCATTTTCATGGTATTTTGAACCATCTTTTATTTTCAACGGCAAACGCAAAACCGTAAACGCGACACGCATGAGCATCACCGAAAACATCAAGGAAGGCTTGCGTTCCATCCAAGGCAACCTGCTGCGCACCATCCTGACGGCAGCCATCATCACCATCGGCATCACGGCACTGGTAGGCATACTCACGGCCATTGACGGCATCCGCGCCTCGGTGGACACCAGTTTTTCGTCGCTGGGAGCCAATTCTTTCGATTTGAAAGGCACGCGCTGGTGGCGGCGGCAGAATGCGGGGCGCAACGAAAAACTGTTTCCGCCACTGGAATACCGCCAAGTGAAAAACTTCGTGGAGGAATACGAATTTCCGTCCACCATCACGCTCTACACCGTGGTGAGCGGCGCGGTGGAGGCCAAATACCTTTCCAAGAAAACCAATCCCAACTCGCGGCTCATGGGTGGCGATGGCAACTACATGGCCATAAAAAACTACAAGATTGGCAACGGAAGGGCTTTTTCAAACGTGGAACAGCAAAATGCGGCTCCGGTTGCCATTATCGGCAACGAAATACAACGGACACTTTTTGAACGCGCCGACCCGGTGGGCAAGGAAATCATTGTGCGCGGCCTGCGTTTCAAGGTGGTGGGCGTGTTGGAGAAGGCGGGCGGAATGCTGGGTGGCGGTGGTGCCGACCGCATGATTTTTGTGCCGCTCGAAACGGCCCGCAAGATTCCGGTAAACTTCGATTTGACCTACGACATCACGGTTTCGGTGCCCGATGCCGGGGCTTTGGAAGATGCCACCGGCGAGGCCACCGGCCTGATGCGCGCCATCCGCCACGACCGGCCAGGTCAGGACAATTCGTTTGAAGTGGAAAGCAGTGCCTCGCTGCGTGATGAGCTGAACGACATTACCGGCGTGCTGAAAATAGGCGGCGGCGTAATCGGCTTTGTGACCTTGCTCGGCGCGGCCATCTGCCTGATGAACATCATGCTCGTGTCCGTAACCGAACGCACGCGTGAAATCGGCATCCGCAAGGCGTTGGGGGCCACGCCGTCGCGCATCCGGCTGCAATTCCTGATCGAGGCCATTGTGATATGCCAGTTGGGCGGCATTGCCGGGGTGCTGCTGGGCATTCTGGTCGGCAACCTGATGTCGAGCGTGCTGGGTGCGGGCAGTTTCGTAATCCCGTGGTTCTGGATGATGATGGGCTTGGTGATCTGCGTGGCTGTAGGCTTGCTTTCGGGCTATTATCCGGCCTACCGCGCCTCCAAACTCGACCCGATTGACGCGCTGCGGTATGAATGAATTGTGTGCCGTAGCCTTGGCTCCGAGCGGAGGCAACGGTGGGATTTGGGGTTTCCCAAGGATACTGTTTTTTTGAACCACTCGTGCGAAACGGCAAACGTTTTGGGTTTGGGCTTTCCAAAACATACTGTTTTCCCACCCCTCACAAATACTGCGCAATATCCCCCAGCCCTTCGCGGACAACCTCCGGCTCGTCGGTGGTGCAGTCCACTACCGTTGAGGCCACGTTGTTGCCGTAACCGCCATCAATCACCATATCCACCAAGTGGCGGTATTTTTCGTAGATCAGTTCGGGATTGGTGGAGTATTCAATCACTTCATCTTCATCGCGCACGGAAGTGGTCACAATCGGACGATCCAGTTCCTTGACAATCAACCGCGGAATGGCGTGGTCTGGCACGCGGATGCCCACGGTTTTCCGGTTGGAATGCAAGATTTTGGGCACATCGTTGCTGGCCCGCAGGATAAATGTGAACGGGCCGGGCAGCGCCTTTTTCATGAGTTTGAAAATAGGCGTGTCCACGTGGGCGTATTCGGCAATGTGGCTCAAATCATAGCAAATGAACGACAGGTTGCTCTTGGCGGGCTTGATGCCCTTGATTTGGCAGATGCGTTCCACGGCGCGTTGGTTGTGGATGTCGCAGCCCAAGCCGTACACCGTATCAGTGGGGTAAATGACCAGGCCGCCCCGGCGCAGGCACTCCACTACTTGCAGTATCTTGCGTTCCTCGGGCGTTTGCGGGTGAATTTTCAAAAACTCGGCTGGCATGGCATGGGTGTGGTCAATGCCCTTTCCAAAGGTTGGCGGCTTGTGGAAAAGAGCGGGTTTGGACTTTTAAAAAGATAAGTACTCAGCCACAAATAGCCTGGAGTAAAAGCACCGTGGTCTGTGGCACACAGACTGCTGACAATCAGGCAGTTGCGGTCTGTGTGCCACAGACCACGGTAACATGAATAGGTTAGGTTAAATACGAGTGGGTACTTACTATGTTGGATTGGGATTGCCGGAACCGGGATTTGCCAGGTTTTGGCAATTGAGACAACCTATGCCCGTCAAAAATAAAATAATATGCCCGCAATGGCAAAAACCTGAATCGCTGCCGTTTGGTTGCCTGCTTGGAAAACCATAATTTTGCCTTTCGGCCGGGCGTTCCGTAACCATCCCTCCCACTTCAAACGCCTCATTTAAACGCACCAAACCCCGCCCCGCATGGCACAATACAAAGAGTGGAAAGTCGGTCTGTTCATCGCCATCTCCTTGATTTTCATCACGTTCTTCTTTTATTTCTACCAAATCACCCAGACCGCCAACCTACAGGTGGACAAGCCTGACACGTACCTGTACATCAGTGCCGGAGCCACGTATCCGGTAGTTATGGATTCGCTCAAGAAAAACCAGATCATTGAGGACAAACTTTCGTTTGCCTTTGTGGCCAAACTGCTCAAGTACCAGGAACTCGTCAAGCCGGGCCGTTACCGCATCCGGCGGAACATGGGCAACTTGGCGGCCATTCGGATGCTGCGTGCCGGAATGCAGGAAGCCGTGAACGTGACGTTTACCAACGTGCGGCTGAAAGAGGAACTGCCCGGCAAAATCTGCCGCAACTTGGAGGCCGACTCGCTGGAATTCAAACGCCTCATCAACGATCCGGCAACGGCGAAAAAATTCGGATTCGACACCACCACCATCATGTCCATGTTCCTGCCCAACACCTACGAAATGTACTGGGACGTGACCGCCGAACAGGTTTTGGAACGGATGCACCGCGAATACCGAAAGTTCTGGACACCGGAGAAGCTGGAAAAAGCGAGGAAAATCGGATTTTCGCCCATTCAGGTATCGGTGCTGGCCTCAATCGTGGAAGCTGAAACCATTAAAAACGACGAGAAAAGACGGATGGCGGGCGTTTACATCAACCGCATGACCGCCGACGAAACCAACCGCCGCCTGCAAGCCGACCCCACGCTGAAATTTGCCCTGAAAGATTTTGCCATCAAGCGCGTGCTGTCGGGCCATAAGGAAATAGATTCGCCTTACAACACCTACAAGTATCCCGGCCTGCCGCCCGGCCCCATCAATTTGCCGTCCATTGTATCCATCAATGCGGTGCTGGATTACGAGAAAAGCGATTACCTGTATTTTTGCGCCAAGGAGGATTTCTCGGGCTACCACCGCTTTGCTGTAAAGTACGCCGATCATCTGGCCAACGCCCGGCTCTATCAGGCGGCATTGAACAGGCTGGACATACGGTAGCGCGTTTTGGTTTGCCTTGAAAAACCGCGTTGCAATTGCGGCAGCGACCATTGCGTGGCAATTGCCACGCGCCTCGGCAAAATAGTATGTTTCAAAAACGCCAAACCCCACCCCTGCGGGCTGGCAACCCGCAAAACAAAAAGGGAGGCGAATCTGGATTCGCCTCCCTTTTTGCTGCATGAAATTTTATTTTCCGGTAATTAGGCCGGCTTCTCTTCGGTGGTTGTTTCTTCGGAGGTTTCCGCTTCCGGTGCTTTTGCAGCCGGGGCTTCCGGGGCAGCAACCGGCTCGGCGGCGGGTGCTTCGGCCACGGTTTCCTGAACTACTGTTTCCTCAACTGCGGGAACTTCGGCTACCGGAGCTTCGACTACGGTTTCAATGACCTCGGCGGTAGCGGTCGGCTCAGTGGCGGCTGGCTCGGCAGCAGTTTCCGGAACTTCTTCCGCTATGGGTGCGGCTTGCTCGGTTACCGCTTCCGGCACATTTGTTTCCTCATCTGCCGGGGCAGCCACAGGAGCCGGAGCGGCCGGAGGCGTGTTTTTCTTGATGATTGCTTGGGCACGGTCTTCCTTCTTCTTGGTTTCCGCCGCCATGCGCACTTGGGTTTCCGCCGCCTTTTTCTCGGCTATTCCGTCCGACTTGCCTTGAATTTGCGTGTCTTTCTGTTGTCTCCAAGCCTCATATTTCTCATCCGCCTGATCTTGGGTGATGGCTCCCTTGTTCACACCAACCTGCAAATGCTTGCGGAACATCACGCCCTCGTGCGAGAGCAGTGTGCGGGCCGTATCGGTGGGTTCGGCACCTTTCATCAGCCAATCCAAAGCCCTGTCGGCCTTCAACACTACCGTTGCCGGGTGCGTTGTGGGGTTGTAAGTACCTACTTTTTCAATGAAGCGACCATCCCGTGGTGCCTTTGCGTCGGCTACCACGATATCGTAGCGTGGTGCCTTTTTACGGCCACGACGGGCCAATCTGATTTTTACTGCCATGTGCTTAGTAATGGTTAGCGACGGAACCCGTCCGTCATTTTTCGGGATGCAAAGATAAGGCTTTTATTTGCCGCGCCAAGTTTTTGCCAACCTAATGTCGGGCTTATCCGAATATGGCCATCCGGATGGCGCATCCGGCCCACCGCACAACGCAAAAACCCCGTCCTCAGCGGGCGGGGTTTTGCCTTTTTGAAATATACTATTTTTGCGGAAGGCTATTTGGAGCTGACCGCCGTCGTGTTTTCAAGCACGTCTTTGAGTTCCACGCGGCCGCCGTTTTTGTAGGCCACAATCCAAGCGTCTTTCACGCCCATTTCGCGGAGGTATTTCTTGAAGTTCTCGGCTTCCCAGTAATCCCCGAAAAACCCGAGGGTGTATTTCTTGGTGCCATCCGCATCCACGTCGCCGCTGAAATTCTTGCTGTTCTGGAAATACTTCGTCAGGTCTTTGTTTTTAAACGCGCCCACCTGCACCTTGAAAACCACTCCCTTGCCATTGAGCGGCGCACCCACGTCGCTTTTGGCGGCGGCCATGGCTTCGGCGGCTTTCTTGTCGCTTTCCTGCAATTGGGTCTTTACCTTATCCACTTCGGCGGTGCGGTCACTGAGCTGGGTTTCCAGCTCCACCACGCGGCTGTTCAAGTCCGACTTGTCTTTTACCAATGCTTCCTTTTCCTCAATCAAAGACCTGAGTTGCGCAGGTTCCATGTCCTTGAGTTTCTTTTTCCATTCCTTTTCGGCGGCTTTGTCTTCCTTCGATTTCTTTTGCGCCCGGGCATCCGTCAGAAAGACGATGGAAAGCATGATGATGAGCAGAAGCTGGATTTTTCTCATGGGAATCGGTTTTAAATTATGAGTTGTAGAACATTGTACGTACGCGGCGGCAAATATGTTGTTTTTTGACTGTCAGGCAATTGGCTGCGCGGTTAAGTGACGCAAGGTAATTTTTTTCCGTCCAAAAGCCAAAGCCAAAAGCCCTGCTCTTGAATCTACCAGCAAAAATATCCGTAAATTGCCTGAGCCGGTACGCACACTGACGAATAAAACATACATTGTCAGGAAAAAGTGAAGTGCGCACCCCGGCAAACTCCCTGAAAACCAAGGTCGGGGTGCAAAAGCAGTCTTGGAAAATTGCACTTTATCCACATTCAACGGCGTTTATCCACAAAGCAAAGAGCATTGACCCCGATTATGCTCATACTTAGGAAGTTATGGAGGGCAGGCCGCAGGCACGTTTTGTGGACAACTTTGCGGCACACTTCAGGCCTGGTAACCGGAACCGGAAGTGGCGCACCGTGGAAACACCGGATGTGGCACGCCGGAAGCCACAATTTTTGCTTGAAAAACCGGTTTTCGTATTCAAATGGCATTAATGGTACACTATTGAACTTCCGCTAACAACCCGAAAATGAAAGCAGTGATTCCCGTGGCGGGCATTGGCTCCATGCTGCGCCCGCATACCCACACCCAGCCCAAAGCCTTGGTGCCGGTGGCTGGCAAGCCAATCCTGGCACACATCATGGACGCGCTGATTGAGTCGGGCATCCGCGATTTTGTGCTGGTAATCGGCTATCTGGGCGATAAGATTGAGAAATACATTACCCAGACCTATCCCCACATTAGCGTCCATTACGTAATCCAGGAACCGCGTGAAGGGCTGGGCCAAGCCATCTGGCTCACGAAGGAACACATTAAAAACGACCGCGAAATCCTGATTGTGCTGGGCGACACAATTGTAACGCTTGACTTACAGTCGCTGCTGGCCTCGCCAGTTTCAGTGCTGGGCGTGCATAAAGTAGATGTGCCGGGCACATTCGGGGTGGCGGAAGTGGACAAGCAGGGTATGATTACCAAGCTGATTGAAAAGCCCAGGATTCCCAAATCCAATTTGGCGCTGGTGGGCATCTACAAGATTACCGACGTGGCCGCCCTGCTGGAAGCCCTGCAATTCATGATTGGCAACCAACTCAAAAACCACGGCGAATACCATCTCACCGACGCACTGATGCGGATGATTGAACGCGGGGCGAAAATGACCACCATGCAGGTGAAAAACTGGTATGACTGCGGCAAAAAAGAAACCCTGCTCGAAGCCAACACCATTTTATTGAACCGCGACGAGTTCAAGAAACAGACGTACCCCGGGTTTCCGGGCAGCATCATCATCCCGCCGGTAAGCATCGGGGCAAACTGCCGCATCGAAGGCTCCATCATTGGCCCCAATGTCGCCATCGGCGACAATGCCACCGTCCGGGGTTCGGTAATCCGGGGCAGCATCATCGGCTCGTTCAGCGAACTGCAAAGCATACTGCTCTCGCAATCCATCATCGGCAACGACACCACGCTCAAAGGCATGAGCCAAAGCCTGAACATCGGCGACAATACGGAAATCAATTTCAGCGACCCCAACGGCTGACGCGAAAAACCCGTCCGACCCGTCTTGCCTGTGCGCCACCCAGCCGGCATGAACCGGCAGACGGGTTTGGGCTTTTTGAAAGATACTATTTCAAGAAAGGTAGTCGGACTTTCCAAGTCCAACGGGGTTGGCGGTGGCATTGGAGCCTTGCGCAGTCTGGCCTTGCGCGTCACAAACGCAAGACCCTGCCATGCCGATTTGCAAATCGGCATGGCAGGGTCTTGTCGTCTTGGCCGGGGTTTGGCCTTTCCAAAAGATACTATTTCCCGGTCATTGCTTTTGCCGGAAAAATTCGGGCAGCCTATGCCACAACCGGGTGTTGCTGCACGCTTGAAACCGTTATCACTTGGGCAAACTTGATAACCTTGATTGGTGTGCCATTCGCATCCAGCGCGGGTGTGTAACTGGCCGACAGGCGTACGACATCGCCGTTCCTTGTCAGGCGGTCAACCTCGCTGATTTGCGGCTGGCCCCGGTTGAGTTTCTCCCAAAAGCGCCTGTATTCCTTGGAATCGGCATATTTTTTATCCACAAACAGGCTGTGATGCTTGCCTTGGATTTCATTGAGCGTGTAATCCATTATTTTCAGGAAATTGTCGTTGGCTTTCAGGATAATACCGTCCATGTCAAACTCAATGGTTGCCAGCGTGCTGTTTACAGCGGCGACCAAGCCTGCGAGTTCAATGGATTTGCGTTCGGTTTCCTCTTGAATGGTGTGCATCTCCTCCATGCTCTGGCGCAGCTCCTCTTCCTGGGCGCGCAGTTCCTGGGCAAAGTTGTCGGCACCGGCCAGCAGTTCGTTGACTTTCGCGTACTGGGTCATCTGGTGGGTTATGTCGTAGCGGATGCCGATGTACTTGACCGTCTCCCCCTCGGCGTTGAGCACCGGGGCGATTGTCGAATCCACCCAGTAGTCCGTGCCGTCCTTGGCCCGGTTCTTGAACTGGCCCTTGAATATGCCGCCGCTCTTGAGCGTGGCCCACATTCCCTTGTAGAGCGAGGCGGGGTTGTCGGGGTGGCGCACAATGCTGTGGGGCTTGCCCATCACCTCCTCGCGCGTCCACTTGGAGACCTCGCAGAACTTGTCGTTGACGTAGGTTATCGTGCCGTACAGATCCGATTCGGTCAGCATCGCCGACTCGTCGAGCACCTGCATCCGGGCGGCCAGCTCGGCACGCAGGGTCAGCGTCTCGTCCATGTTGCGGCGCATCTCCTCCTCCCGGGCACGCAGTTCTTGAGTTTGGCTTTGCAATTCGAAGGCAACTGCCTTTTGTTCTGTGATGTCTTGGGCTACCTTGAAAACCTTGAATGGCCGTCCGGTCGTGTCAAGCACGGTATTGTAAGTGGCGCGCACCCATATTTGGTTGCCCGACTTGGTAACGCGGTTGTATTCTCCGCCGACAGATATGCCCAAGGTTTCAAACTGATGCCAGAACTGCTGATAGGCAGCGGAGTTGCGTTCGTCGGCATTGATAAAAATACTGTGGTGCTTGCCTTGGACTTCATCGAGGGTGTAGCCCATCAGTTGCAGGAAACTGTCGTTGACCATCAGGATGTTGCCTTTCAAATCAAATTCAATGGTTCCGTTTGATTTGTTGATGGCTTGCAGTTTGCCGCTGAGTTCAACGGCTTGGAGCTTGGTGGGGGTGATGTCGGTTTGCACGGCGACGAATTTCTCCAACTGCCCGTCGGCACCGAACACCGGATTGATAGACAGTGATATCCAGTAGAGGCAGCCCGTTTTCGTGTAATTGATTATTTCCTCGTAAAAAGGCTTCTGTTCGGCAAGATGTTGGCGGATACGGGCAATTGTGGCCTTGTCGGTGTCGGGGCCTTGCAAGAAACTGCCCGGTTTTCTGCCCTTCACTTCCTCAAACGTGTACCCGCTGAGCCGTTCAAAGCCCTTGTTCACGTATTCAATGCATCCTTCCTTGTCGGTGATGACCACCGAATTGTCGGTATTGTCGGCCACCAACGACAGTTTGTGGGCTTCAATTTCCGCCTTTTTCTTGTCGGTGATGTCCTGTGCCATCTTGATCACCTTGTACGGCTTGCCGCTTCCATCCAGTACGGGCGTGTAAGAGGCCTGCATCCACACTTGGGCTCCGTTTTTGGTTACCTGCATGAAATCACTGACTTGCGCAATGCCATTGCGCAAATCTTGCCAAAAGCATTTATACGGCTCCAACTTGGCATAGGCCGAATCGACCAGCAGGCTGTGGTGCTTGCCTCGGAGTTCATCGCGGGTGTAGCCCATCAGTTGCAGGAAACTGTCGTTGGCCGTCAGGATATTGCCGTCCATGCTCATCTCCACGGTGGCGAGTGTAGTATTGATGGCCGTGAACAAGCCCGCCATTTCGGTTTCCTTGCGGCGCATCTCCTCCTGGGTGGTTTCGAGTTCCTCCATATTCTGGCGGATTTCCTCCTCCGAAGCACGCAACTGTTCGGTTTGCACCTGCGACACTTCCAGCAATTCGCGGGTGCGGCGTGAAATTTGGGCGGAGGCAATGGCCGAGGCAATGCTCTCACCCAGCTTTTCGATGAATTCTATCTGGTAGCGCTCCATCTGGTTGAATGATGCCAGCTCTAAGATGCCATACACTTTTTCGTCGATTTTCAACGGCACAATCAGCAGCGACCGGGGAGCGGCTTCGCCCAGCCCGGAGGTGATGTGCACGTACTTTTCGGGCACGGCGGTCATGTAAACGGTTTGGGCTTCCAAGTAACACTGCCCTACCAGCCCTTCGCCCGCGTGGATGCGCTTTTCAAGGTATTTCTTCCGGTCGTAGGCATAGCAGGCCACCAAGTCAATGAAGGTTTCCTCGCCTTGTGCGCCAGATTCTTCCTGCACCACGAAAAGCCCGCCTTGGTTGGCCGACACATACGTTATCAGGTTCGACAGGATGTTGTTGTACAGATGTTCGGTGGTATCGTAAGAGGAACGCAGGATTTCCACGAACCGGGCCAGGCCTTCGGTAGCCCAACTCCGTTCCTTTTCCTTGGTGGCAATCAATTTCATTTGTTCGCGCATACCCAGCAGCGACGAGATGAGTTCGCTCTGATGCTCTTGTACGTCTGATGCCGGGCCGGCCTCAAGCGTATCCAGAGAGCCTTGGCCTATCTTTTGGATGAAAGCCGAAGCTGAAGCCGCCTCCGCAAGCAGGTGTTTTACTTTCTGCTGCGACGCGCGGAGTTCTTTTAAACGGGCAGATTTGATAACAGTGAAGGGCAGCATAATATTTTGGTTTTTTTGATAGGTTAAAAAAAATGCGGCATTGCTTGAAGTGTCCGGATTGCTCATGACCGGAAGGGTGGGTTTCGGGTTTTTCAACGATACTATTTCACCCCGTGCAAAAGTTTCGATAAAAGTAACTTGTCTCTTAAAAGGGATTCGGGCTTTATCGGGGCAATCCGGTGTCGTGTAAGGTATGCAAGCCAATGAAACGAAGGCCAGCGAGGCCGGGGATGCCGTTTCGGGTTTTGCCCGGCCTGTAAAGCATAACCGACCCGCCCCCAACCTTTCCGCATTCACCTTTCCGTTAAACAACCGAAGGTCAGCCTGATGGAAAGGGCCATGAAAAAGGCAATTATTTTTGCTGCAATACGTGCGATTATCCTACATGCCATGAGTTGAAACCGACCCTTGGGCCGGCAAAGCACACCCACGCAGAAAAGCGCGATGCCGTCAGTAAAGGGTTTCCGAAACAGGCTGTTTGCGGTGGTTTTATGTCCGGCAGGTGTCAAAATTTTGCCGGAACATTACACGGCAAACACTCGGTTGAAATTCCTTATATGCCCTCCCGACCCATTAAGTGCGTATTTCCTCGAAACAAAAAAGCCGGTTCCGGTGTTGGCACGAAAGCCGGAGCGGGTTTCGGTTTTTTACGGCATACTATTTTGCCGCTTATCGGGGTGGCGCGTTGGCTGCCACCCGTCCGGCAACCCGATTCACTGTTTTCAGTAAAAAATCCCATCTTCATTGGCCTTACTGGCTTCCGTTTTGCCCCCGGCACTGCAAACCATACATTTTCAATCCCATCACTAATGCCCCATTCACCGATTAAACAAAACACTGATGCCCCGGAGCCAGCCTCCCACAACAGTAAAAGACAACCGCAACCGCCCATGCCACCGGCCGATGGGCGGTTGCGTGAACAGGCAGTCCATTACCAACCGGCGGTGGAGAACAACTCCTTCTACATCACCAAAACGGATATGCAGGGCCGCTACACGTTCATGGATTCCTTTTTCAGTGAGATGCTGGGTGTCAATACCGAGGATTGCCTGGGCCGCAGCTCGCTGGAACTGATTGTGCCCGAAGACCACGCGGCCTGCATTGAAGCCGTGCAAAGGTGCATGGCCCATCCGGATGAAATACAATGGGTTATCCTGCGCAAGCCCGGTATTCGGGGCATCATCACTAACCAGTGGGTGTTCAGGCTGCTCAGGGACGAACAGGGCAACCCCGTCGAGTTCCTGTGCATCGGCCACGAGATAACCGACCTGACCCGGAAACAGCGGCTGCTGGAAATGCAAATGGCAACCATCAGCCAGCAGAACAGCCGCCTGCAAAACTTTGCCCACATCATCTCGCACAATATCCGCTCGCACGTGGCCAACCTGACGGGTCTCATTGACACTACCGACATGGACGACGACCACGACCGGCGGCAGTCTTTCGGGCTGATAAAAGACACCGTGTCTTCCCTCGACGAAACCATCCGGCACCTGAACGAGATTGTCAATGTGCAAGCCAATACCGGCCTGCCTTTGGGCTTTGTGAATGTGAAAAAATCCGTGGACAAAGTAACGCAGGGCATCGGCATTCTCGTCAATAGCTCGCAGGCCGTAATCCGATGCCATTTCAACGCGGACGAGAGTATCCACACCAACCACGCCTATCTGGAAAGCATATTGCTGAACCTGCTCACCAACGCCATAAAATACCGCTCGCCCGAGCGAAACCCGGAGATAGACATCCATCTGCACAGTGAGGGCGACCGGCGGGTGCTATCCGTGGGCGACAACGGCTCGGGCCTGGACTTGGAAAGGTACGGCGACAGGGTGTTCGGGCTTTACAAGACTTTTCACAGCAACCCCGATGGCAAGGGCATGGGCCTGTTCATGACCAAGGTGCAGGTGGAGGCCATGGGCGGCACCATTGAGGTGGAAAGCCAAGTGGGGGAAGGAACGGTATTTAAGGTGTATTTCCATGAGCGGGACCACAACCGCCAGCCTGAATGAAAGGGGGCGGGTTTGGGCTTTTGGAAACATACTATTTTTTTTAGCCCCCTCTTTCGGAGGGGGTTGCCTGCCTGTCGGCAGACAGGGGGGAGGCCTGGGGTTTGGGGTTTGCCAAACATACTATTTTCATAGAACGGCCTCCCGCTCCGGCATGGCCGGGGCGGGAGGCCGCATTGTGTCGGGCAGTGCTTCAGGCAATCGGGTCAATAAAAGTCACCTTGTGCGGCTTGCCCTCAATCTTGTCTGAAAAACCGGCATCCACCCCGATTTTTATCCGCTCGCCTTTTTTGTTGAGGATTGCGAATTCATCGAATATCTCAATCTGCAATTCAATGAACTCATCGTGCAAGTCCTTGAGTTCTTCCTTTTGCGTGGGCGGCACCACCATCAGGAAACTTTTGCCCACCATTTCCTCGCGGGCATAACCCAGAATGGCAAGGTAGGCATTGTTCATGGACGTATAGTTGCCGTCTTCGTTGGTAAGGCAAATGCCCAGTTTGGTGCTTTCGATAATCTGCTGGTAGTTTTCCGGGTTTTTGTCAATGGCATCCTTGATGCGGCCGGTTTCTTGCAAGTCAATCATGGGAATGGAGGGGTAAAAGGTGGTTAAAAAAATAGTAAAAAAGCATTGGCAAGGATTCAGGAATGGTTGGCGGCCTTGCCCAGCTCACGCGTGAGTTGCTCGACCACGGCGTTTTTTTCGTCCATTTCCTGTTGGAATTGCTGTTTCAGTTCCTTTATGCGCTGGTATGCCTTGTCCTGCACCGATTTGGTGCGTTCGCGCAGTAGCCTGTCGTTTTCGGCCAGCATCAGTTGTTGCGCGGCCAGTTTTTCCTGTCGCCCCTTCTCTTCGGTAATATCATAGCCGAGTTTGATGATGCGGATTACCCGGTCGCGCGAATCCCTGATGGGATAGTAGGTGGCTCTCAGCCACACCCGTTCCCCGGCTTTGTTGAGGCGCGGGTATTCGCCCGTGGAATAAACCCCTTCGCGCAACTGCTCCCAAAAATGGCCGTACTCCTCGGATGCAGCATACTCCGGATCGGCCAGGATGCGGTGGTGCCGCCCAACGACTTCCTCGGGTGCGTAGCCCATGAGCTGGCCGAATGCCGCGTTGGCTTTCAAGACCATGCCATCGGGCGATAATTCCAACGAAAGGAAACAGGTATCCACCGCTTGGAAAGTGTGTTCCAATTCGCGCTGGATTTGTTTCGAGCCTTCGTGCAGGGCATTCAACTCTTCCAGATTCTGCCGCAGTTCATCCTCTTGGCGCACCAGTTGGTCTTGCTGCTGCTTTTGCACGGCCATCATGGCTTGGGTCTGTTCGTTTTTCAGCAGCACATCCACTGATGAGGCAATGCTTTCGGCCAGTTTCTCCACAAAGGCAATCCGGTAATCCGGCATCGGATAAAAGGAGGCTATTTCCAGCACGCCATAGCGGCCCTGCTCATTACGGATAGGCACAATGAGCAGGTAGCCGGGCGTGGCATCGCCCAAACCCGATGTGATGCGGGTGTAGTTCTGCGGTATATCGGTCAGGTAAATGGTGTCTTGTTCCAAAAAAGCCTGGCCAATCAGTCCTTCGGCCTGTTGGTCGTCAATGTGTATTTTGTTTTCCACGAATTTGTTGCGCCCGTAGGCATAGCAGGCAATCAGTTCCAGAAATTTCTCCTGTTCGTTTTCCTCCCGGTACAGAAAAAAGCCGCCTTGCCCGGCATCCAGGTATTTTACCAGGTTGCCAATAATCCGGCTGGCTTTTTCGTGCAGTGTGGTGTTGTGCCGCAGCATATCGGCAAACTTGGCCAGCCCCTCCATGGTCCACCGGCGGTTGGCTTCCTCGGCCGAGAGTTGGCGCAGGCGTTCGCGCATTGTTTCCAAGGCTTTCAGCAGTTCGCTTCCGTCCGTCAGTCCATCCGGGTCGGCTTCCGAAGCACCTTCGTTTCCGGCACCTGAGCCGTTTTCCATGCGCCGAATCAGCCGGAGTGCCATTTCTTTTTCGCGCGTCATCTCCGCCAGCATTTTTTGGCATTCGGGCAACCCTTCGGTTCGCGTAAGTATGTGAGGCACGTTAAATTTCATGATACATCGTTTGCTGTATGATATTCATCCAAGGCATCCTCAACGATTTTGGCGACCGATGCGCGTGGCGTTGGCTCCAGTACCGAGCGGATGTGCGCATTGAGTTGCTGCGCCGTTACAGGCTTTATCAGGCACGTTGCGTGGGCCGTTTGTTGCACCCGCACCTCATTGACCGGACTAAGAAACGCCGTCAGGTAAATGATGGGCGCATCGGAAAACCGCCGGATTTCCATGGCCGCATCCACGCCATCAAGCGGGCCGCGAATCCTGATGTCCATCAGAATCACATCGGGCCGGTGTTTTTTGGCGGCGGCAATGGCCGCCTGCCCGTTAAAAACCATGTCCACAATCCGGTATTCGTCGCGCCTGATGATTTTTTGCAGGATAAATGTCAGTCCTACTTCGTCTTCCACTACCAACAGTTTTTTCATGGCCGGGCAATTAACAGTGTTTACGTGGCTTGCACCGACAACGCCGATGGCGGTTCAATAGCTTCGAAACAAAGGTATCCAGTCGGTGCATGGTCGGCAATGGTACTTGTTCACCCTTGTGGCTGGCACTATACCGCCGGTTTCCAATAGTGAATTATTGTGTGGCGATAGTGATTTACCGCTACCGCGATAAAATAAGTGTGCCGCCCAACCATTGGGGAAGTGGGTTTGGGGTTTGGTGGGGATACTATTTTGCAAGCCGCTTCCAGCCATGGCCCGGAAACACCGCAGACCGCCCCCGGCGTGCTTGCCACTTCATTGCTTTGTGGCTACATTTGGGGTGCTATGGTTTTTGCCCAAACTCGGGCGGGGCAGGAAAAGCAATTATTCCCGTTTGAAAAAACCGGGCGGCCCGGTGAGGGCGGGTACGTATAAGTACTTAAAAAGATATTCGGGTCCACTTGTTTTCAGTACGAAAACCCCCGTTTCACCACGTGTGCCGGTTCCGGGTATGATTGCATTCAAAGCGGGTTTGCCTCGTATGCCAGCCCCGACTCCCGAGCCTTGTTTGGGGCATACAACATTCGTGGTTTTGCAAGGCAAACGCGCCCACAACCACACCTCGGCGTTTATTTGATGCAAAATTCCAATCCGCCACACTTGCAACCGACCGGCACAAAGCCTATTTTAACGCCCGGAATCATCGGTTGAAACCGCTTTTCCACGCGTCAACCAACCAAGTGCCTACCCGGTATATTCCATCCAAATATTACACCTAAAATTCGGCTCTTTATGTGGCTTGGCATTTTAAAACAGTTAAAAAACGCTACCTATGTCAGTTACCATTGAAATGAATGGCAGCATTTATAGCAGATGCGCCGGATTGGGTTTAGCTCCCGCAAAAGATACTATTTCCGCCGCCTGACCCCGCCCTGCAAATGCCCGGCCTGCCAAACCATGAACCCCAACATAAACACCCATACTGAACACGCATGAACGAATCATTGACTGAGCGGAACAACATAAAAATCTGGGGGCAAGGAACCCAACCGGTATTTTTCATCCACGGCTACGGCTGCGACCAGCAAATGTGGCGGTTCATAACCCCCGCCTTCGAGCAAACCCACAAGATAGTGCTCATAGACTTGGTGGGTTCCGGCCAGTCGGACACCAATGCCTACGACTACGAAAAATACGCCTCGCTTGAGGGCTACGCCCACGACATTGTGGAAATCTGCGAAACCTTCGCCCTTGAAAACACCATTCTTGTCGGGCATTCGGTGAGTGCCATGATTGCGGGCTTGGCCGCCGCCATGCAACCCGCCCTGTTTGCCAAATTGGTGATGGTGTGCCCTTCGCCCCGCTACGTAAATGAAGGGGAATACAAAGGCGGATTCAGCCAAAGCGACATTGACGACATGATCCAGACCCTGAACTCCAACTACTTGGGCTGGACCAGTGCCATCACGCCGGTTATCATGGGCAACACCGACAAGCCGGAACACGCCCAAGAACTGGCCGACAGCTTTTGCCGCAACAACCCGGCCATTGCCAAGCACTTCGCCCAAGTCACCTTTAACGGCGACCACCGCCACAACCTGAAGCACATCAGCCAACCCACGCTCATTATCCAATGCACCGATGATGTGATTGCCCCCCGGGAAGTGGGCGAATTCGTGCACGGACAGATTGAAAACGGCACCCTGGAAATACTGAAAGCCACCGGCCACTGCCCGCACCTGACCGCACCCGTTGAAACACTGGATGCCTTGATGCGCTTCATCTGACCATATAAACGCCAACCACCAAACGCCCTTACCGAAGCCCGCATGGATAAAGTGCTGAACATATTGCCGGTGGGATACTTGGTTGCCACTGCAGACGACCGGATAATGCTTGCCAACAAGTTTATCCTGGATTTGCTTCAAGTGCCGGAAAGTGAAGTGACGGCGGGCAAACGCCTGCCCGACCTGATGCCGTTGGGCACCAGGATTTACTTTGAGACCCACATCAGGCCGCTGCTGCAAATGCAGGGGATGGTGGAGGAAATAAGCGTGGAACTGGTCAGGAAAGACAAGCTCGCGGTTCCGGTGCTGATGAACGCCATACTGGTGAAAGACGACCAGCAGAGCACCGTCCAATACACATTCTTCGACATTTCGCACCGCAAAAGATACGAGATAGAACTCCTGCTGGCCAACCAGAAACAGGAAGAGTTGATTACCGAATTGAGCGGCCTGAGCGGAAAATACCTGGAACTGGCCCGCGAATTGGGACGGAAAAAGGACATCTATAAAAACCAAGCCGCCATATACCAGCAAATCAGTGAGGTGGGCCGTGTGGGTGGGTGGGAACTGGATTTGGTCACGGGCAAGCTCGACTGGTCGCACGTGACAAAGCAGATACACGAAATAGCCGAAGGCAGCGAACCCGATGTTTCAACAGCCATCTCGTTCTACCATGAAGGTGAAAGCCGGAAATCCATCCAAATGGCCTTGGAAGGAGCCATCCGGGAGGGAACCCCTTTTGATGTGGAGGCGCAATTGGTCACCGCCAACCGCAAGGAAATCTGGGTGAGGGTGAAAATACAGGCAGAACGAAGCACCGACAAAACCATCCAACTGGCTCCCGCATTCCGGCACCTGGCCGATTCCGCTAACACCGATGCGATAACCGTCCGGCTGTACGGCACTTTCCAAGACATTGACAAGGAGAAAAAAATGCTGCTGCAATTGCAACAGAACAATGAAAAAATACAAAAGGATGCCGCCTACCACCGGTCAATGATCGAGAACAACTCGTTCTACATCGTCAAGACGGACATGGAAGGCCGCTACACGTTCATGAACCCGTTTTTCAGTGCGATGCTGGGTGTCAATGCCGGGGACTATCTGGGCCGCAACTCGCTGGAACTGATTGTGCCCGAAGACCACGCGGCCTGCATCGAAGCCGTGCACAAGTGCATGGCCCAACCTAATATGGGTCACTGGGTGGTTTTGCGCAAGCCCGTTGCGCGGGGCATCATCACCAACCAGTGGGAATTCAGGCTGCTTACCAACGAACAGGGCAACCCCGTCGAGTTCCTGTGCATCGGCCACGAGATAACCGCCCTGATCCAAAAGCAACAATTGCTGGAAACCCAGATCGTGACCATCAAGCAGCAGAACAGCCGCCTGCAAAACTTCACGCACATCATCTCGCACAACATCCGCTCGCACGTGGCCAACCTGACGGGTCTCATTGACCTGACCGACATGGACGACGAGCAAGACCGGCGGCAGTCTTTCGGGCTGATAAAAGACACCGTGTCTTCCTTGGACGAAACCATCAAGCACCTGAACGAGATTATCGGCATACGGGCCGGCATGGACTTGCCCCTTGAACTCATCGGTGTGAGGGAAACCGTGGACAACGTGGCGCAGAGCATCCGCCTGCTGCTCGACAATGCGCA
>JANPIL010000265.1:0-4980 GCA_031424975.1 Sphingobacteriales bacterium | reverse complement strand
GTGCGGATGAACAACGCCATTTACCGCGCCGGGCACTTGCAGAACATAATCACGATTGACCCCAACATCCAAAGCCGCGTGGAAGTGATGTTCGGCGCGGGTTCGGTGATGTACGGCAGCGACGCGCTGGGCGGCGTGATGAGTTTCTCCACCAAAAACGCCGAATTTTCGGAAAGTGGCAAGCCCTCATTCACCACCAACGCCTTTGCCCGCCACGCCAGCGCGAACCGTGAAAAAAGCATCCACGCGGATGTGAACATCGGCCTGAAAAAATGGGCGTTTCTGGGCAGCCTCACCCTCAGCGACTTCAACGACCTGCGGGCGGGCAGGCGCGGCAACCCGTTCCATGAATACCAGTGGCCGCGTTCGGTGTATGCCGCCCGGATCAACAACCGCGACACGGCACTGACCAATCCTGATCCGGCGGTGCAGCGGCTGTCGGGCTACCGCCAAATAGACTTTTTGCAGAAAATCGCGTTTCGGCCCGGCCCGCACACGCAGCACATCCTGAATTTCCAGTATTCCAACTCTTCCGATGTACCCCGCTACG
This sequence comes from Sphingobacteriales bacterium, assembly GCA_031424975.1. Lineage (GTDB taxonomy): Bacteria > Bacteroidota > Bacteroidia > Cytophagales > 172606-1 > Xanthocytophaga. Next base: position 4,430 of record JANPIL010000265.1, on the reverse strand, counting down.
ACCGGCTGTCGCAGATAACCAACGGCAAGCCCGACTTTGCCCAGTGGAACTACGGCCCGCAAAAACGGCTTTTCGCCACCTACACATTGCAAACCACCCGCGCCACGCGCCTGCACGACGAGGCGCGGGTGGTATTTTCGTACCAGAACATCGGCGAATCGCGGTACAGCCGGCGTTTTGGCGCAGACAACCGGACAGTCCGCACGGAAAGCCTTGGCGTGCTGGGCTTCAATGCCGATTTGACCAAGAAAACGGGTTCGAAAACCGAATTCGGCTACGGAAGCGAATGGTACCATAACGACGTGCAATCGGCGGCCTCGCAAAATAGTATCTCCACCGGAAGCCAAACCTACGCCACCACCCGCTACCCGGACGGTGGCAGCCAAATGGATTTCGGCGGAATCTACACGCGCCTGAAGTGGCAGGTGGGCAAGCGTTTGCTGCTGGTTCCGGCGGTGCGGCTCAGTTATGTTTCGTTGGATGCCAAGACCACGGATGCAAGATTCAGCCCGTTTTTCACATCGGTGAGCCAGCGCAACGTGGCCGCCAACGGCCAGATGGGCGGCGTGCTGGCGCTGCCCAAAGGCTGGCGGCTCACCTCGGCGGTGTCCACGGGTTTTCGCGCCCCCAACGTGGACGACCTGGGCAAGACCTTTGAATCCAATGCCGCCGACGGGCTGACAATCCCGAACACCGGCCTGCGCCCCGAACAGACCGTAAACGTGGAGGCGGGCATGGAAAAAAGCGTGGCCGGCCGCATCCGGCTGGAACTCAACGGCTTTTACACGTGGATGACCGATGCCATCCGGCTGGTTCCCGCGCGGTTCGATGGACGCGATTCGGTGGTTTTTGACGGCAGCCAAGCCAGGGTTTTGCAAAACACCAACACGGCGCGGGCGGCGGTTTACGGATGGTATGCCGGAGCCGAAGTGCTGCTGAACCGGTATTTCTCCGCTTCCGGCACGGTCAACCACACCATTGGCAGGGATGTTTCGGCCGGCGTTCCGCTGGATCACATACCGCCCGTGTATGGCCGCCTCGGGCTGCGCGGCACCACCGGCGACAAGCGGCTGGCGGGCGAGTTTTTTGTGATGTACAACGGCTGGAAACGGCTGGCCCAGTACAGCCCCTCGGGCGAGGATAACCTGCAATACGCCATCCCAATGCAAGGAATGCCCGCCTGGTACACGCTGAACCTGCGCGGCAGCTACCAGTTCGGGCGTTATGTGCAAGTGCAAGTGGGCGTGGAAAACCTCATGGACACGCACTACCGCGTGTTTTCGTCGGGCATCAGCGCGCCGGGCCGTAATGTCATCTTTGCCCTGCGGGGAAGTTTCTGAGTGTTCACGGCCAGCAAGGCCACGGGCAAAATAGTATCTTTCCAAACCTCCAAACCCAGCCATGCCAAAGGCGGCTCCAACCCGGTGCGGCAGTCCGTTTCGTGCCTGGCAAGGATGTTTTTTTTTCGTGCCGGGTTTGGGCTTTCCAAAAGCTGAAAGCCCCGTCTTTAGCGGGGATACTATTCTGCGGACTGCTGACCACAAACGGCGGGCTGTTGTAAGTTTCCGGGCGGTTCCCCACGCGTTCCTGTTGCGCCGGGTTACTTGTCGCAGCGTCCGTGCCGAACCGCAATGTGTCACGGAGTCACCTTTTCGCGTTTGGAAATGCCTTGTTTTGGCACGTAACCCGCACAACCTGAAAGTATTAGTTTGCCCGCGCCGTATTTGCCATGCGCATCTGCACCCGCATTTCGCACCCCTGCCTGTCAAAATGGGCCAAACCATCATCCGTGTACATAAAAGCACCGAATCGAAAAACTCGGCGGCAAAGCCCGCCGTACCTTAGCAATATGAATAATTCCATGGTTGAGAACCGGTAGCCGCAAACTTGTCACTGAAAAGCTCAATCACCGTAACCATCTGTGATACAGAAACTTAACGGACAATAAGCGGACTGCCAGCCAAAACAATACCTGCCTGAACCATACTTGCCAATCAAAAAAACCACCACTTGTGCCACATCCAAGGTACGGGACTTTGTAAGAAGACAATAAAAGCCACGGATTTTAACGCTCTTCACTGCTTGGAACACCGATACAAATTCAAAGACCTCAAAACCTACGCCTCTACGGAGAGTTTTGAAGGTGACACCAAGAAATACCGCACGGTATTCGAGAACCAGGAGACTTCTTACATTTACTGTGAGCTGTCGTTCTACAACAAGCTTTTCGACGAGGCCGACTGGAAGGCGGCACTGCTGTTTAAGTGCTTTTCGGTCAGCGCGACGGGTCACCGGACACCGCTGTGCCAACTGACGGTGGAGAAACACGTGAGCCGCGACGAAAACATAGCCACGGCGCGGCACAGTTGGGGCCTGGCCGAACACGGCACTTTCTGGCAGCGAAGCACCTACGAATGGGAAGCCTACATTGACCATGTGCTGGTGGGTACCAAAACCTTTTACGTGGAGGAAGCCGGCGTGGTATGCGAGGAGCTAAACCCGTATTTCCTCGTGGATTCGGTGCGGCTCTACGAAGGCGGCTACGAAGGCGTGGCCAAGGAAGACCGCGTGTACATCACCCAGTTCCACAGCACCGAAACCCGCTACATCTTCGTGGAGTTCAGCTTCGTGAACCTGCAACTGGAACCGTGGCAGTGCGAGATATTCTTTAATTTCCACAACGACACCGGCCAGCTCAAAGGCAGTGTGCCCTACCAGAAGCGCGTGGAAGCCGATGCCAGCAGCGAGGATTGCCTGGTAACGGTGACCACGGGCTGGGGTTCGGCGGAGAAACGCACGTGGTACAACGACAAGTACACGGTGGAAATCGTGTTCATGGACACGCCCATTGCCGTGCTTCCCTTTGAAGTGGGCGACGAGTGGGTCAAGGGCATTCCGCAGGTGTACCACGGCGGCGGGCATTTGCTGGCTCCCGTCCAGCAGCCTGCCCTCCCGGAAAACAAACCGGAGGAAAAGCTCGAAGATGTGATCCAGTCGCTGCAACAACTGGTTGGCTTGGCCGAAGTGAAAACCAAGATCAGCGATTATACGGCCTACCTGCAATTCCTGCAACTGCGCCAAGGGCAGGGCTTTACGGAAAACGGTAAACTCGGCCTCCACACCGTATTCACGGGCAACCCCGGAACCGGCAAAACCACCGTGGCGCAGATGATGGGCCGCATTTACCACTCCATGGGCCTGCTCACCAAAGGCACGGTGATGGAAGTGGGCCGCGCCGAACTGGTGGGCAAATACATCGGCCAGACCGCCCCCAAGGTAAAGGAAGTGCTGGAAAAGGCGCGGGGCGGCATCCTGTTCGTGGACGAAGCCTACGCCTTGGTGCGCGGCGAAAACGACGAGCAGGATTTTGGCCGCGAAGTGGTCGAGATTCTCATCAAGGAAATGTCGGACGGGCCGGGCGACTTGGCGATTGTGGTGGCCGGCTACCCGCAACAAATGCAGACGTTTTTGGATTCTAACCCCGGTTTGCGTTCGCGTTTCAACCTGTACTACCATTTTCCCGATTACCTGCCGCAGGAATTGCTCCAGATAGCCGACCAGAAAGCCCTCCAGAAACACGTCTCGCTGTCTGCGGATGCGCGGATGTTCCTTTACGAGAAAATGACCGAAGCCTACCGCAACCGCGACAAGTCGTTTGGCAATGCGCGGCTCGTGAACGCATGGATTGAAGAGGCCAAGATGAACATGGGCCTGCGGCTGGTGCGTTCCGGCGACCTGTCGCTGCTCACACCCGACCAATGGCGCACCGTGGAAACGGACGATATCCGGATGATGTTCAAGAACCGTAAGGACGAACTGCCCGACATCCGGGTGGACGACGAATTGCTGACTCAGGCGCTGGCCGAACTGGACGCGCTGATTGGCTTGGAATCGGTGAAGACCGAACTGACCGAATTGGTGCAATTGGCCAGGTTCTACCGCGAATCGGGCCGCGAGGTGCTCAACAAATTCTCGCTCCATACGGTGTTCACGGGAAACCCCGGAACCGGCAAAACCACCGTGGCGCGGCTCATCGCCAAAATATGGAAAGCCCTGGGTCTGCTGGAACGCGGCCATTTGGTGGAATGCGACCGGCAGCAGATGGTGGCGGGCTACATCGGGCAGACGGCCATGAAAACGGCGCAACTGATTGAAAAATCCATTGGCGGCGTGCTGTTCATTGACGAAGCCTACACGCTCAATACGGGCGGCGACAACGATTTTGGCAAGGAAGCCGTGGAAACGCTGCTGAAACAGATGGAAGACCGCCGGGGCGAGTTTGCGGTGATTGTGGCAGGCTATCCCGAACCGATGGAACGCTTCCTGGAAGCCAACCCCGGCCTGAAATCGCGGTTTGACAAGGCACTGCATTTCAACGACCTGCAAACCGAAGAACTCTACGACGTGGCGGCATACATGCTGAAAGCCGA
>JANPIL010000264.1:0-3038 GCA_031424975.1 Sphingobacteriales bacterium | reverse complement strand
GTCACCGATTTACCGTGTATTTTTTATGAGTTAAATGTAGCAAATAATATGCGGAAAACTGCGGATGCGGGGCATTTTTTTTGGACTTCAGAAAATTCGGATTCAGCATCCAAGCATGGCAAAAGATTGAGGAATATGCCTGAAATATGGTTTTTCCGGGTTAGGGCAGCACAAAAGTTATTTCAATGCGTTTTGCACCCGGCTTTTCCGATTCATTTATTAACTATTAGCAATTTTTGTACCAAGATTCAAGAAAAGGTACACTTGCATGGTTGGCGCGGTGAAAGTTTACCGGCTATTTCCAGCGGTTTCCAACACACCATTAGTGCGCAAACCATCGGATAGGTAAACGCGCCGCGCCGGTTTTTTTACCCCGTAATTTTTATCGTGCTGTTGCCGCCGGGTAGCCGAACCACTTGCACCTGCGTGCCGATACGGTCTTTCAATGCCTCCACGTGTGAGATGATGCCAATCATTTTTCCGGTCGCTTGCAGGTTTTCCAGCGTCGTGATGGCCGTGTCAAGTGTCTGGGGGTCAAGCGTTCCGAAACCTTCGTCAATGAAAAGCGACTCGATGCGGATTTTGCGGCCCGCAATGTCCGACAGGCCCAGAGCCAAAGCCAGGCTCACCAGAAACGTCTCGCCGCCCGAAAGTGTCTTGACCGGGCGAATATTGTCGGCCTGGTCGCGATCCAGGATTTCCACATCCAAGTCGGTTTGCGGCACGCGCCGGATCTGGTAGCGCGGATTAAGCTGATCCAGGTAGCGGTTTGCCAACTGCACGAGTTGCGCCAGCGTCAAACCCTGCGCAAAGGTGTTGAACTCGGCCCCGCCCGCCGAACCAATCAGTTTTTCCAACGACCGCCAACGAACCAGTTCGGTCTGTTGCCGGTCTATTTCCGTGTAAACGCGCTGGTTTTTCCGGACGGTTTTTTCGTGGTTCTCCAGCGTCTGCTGCAACCGTGTCGCTTCCTTAATGGCTTGTTCGTGAGCAAGTTGCGATTCGCGGAGTTGATGGAAAACGGTTTCCTGCGGCTCTTTGATCAGGTTTTCGGCAGTGGCCGTGCGCAGTGTTTCGCCTACTTGCTGGCACGCGCCAAGTGTTTGCTGCAAGTGGGTTTCCAATGCTTCCCGCTTGGCTTTCAGCCGGGTTTCGGTGGTTTCGTCCAGCAATACCTCGCGCAGAGCCTCGATGCTGTCAAACGAGTTTTTGGCAATCATTTCCAGCAGGTTCTTTTCTTTGGCATCCAGCAGTTGGCGCGTGTCGCCGAGCATTTTTTGCCGGTCGGCGAGTTGTTTGGTTTGGAAATCGAGTTCGTTGGCTTTTGCATGGTGTTGGCTTTCAGCCGATTGCCTTTCGGCTTCGGCTTTCTCAAGTTCGCGTGCCACTTGCTGCCTCGCGTCCTTTACGTTGGCATTGCCCATCAGGGCCGTGCGTTCGGTTTTGCGTTTCTCCAGTTGTGAGGATTCTTCCAGAAGCTTGATTTTCAAGCGGTTCCATTGAAATTTTTCTTCATAATACAAAAGTGCGGCTCGCAGTTGTTCGTGGGCTTGCAATTGCTGGCGCAGCAGCAGCCGGGTTTGGGTCTTTTCCAAGATACTATTTTCAATCGCCTCAATGTCCTCAATGGCAATGGTTTCGGGCAGCGTTTGCGCGGTTTCCTCGTAAGCCGACCGCCACTTGGTTCCTTTTTCCTTTTCCCTTTTTCCTTGCTCTTCCAGTTGTAGCAGACTATCGCGTTCATGTTCGAGTTGGTGGCCAAGCGCGATGATTTTTTTTTCAACCGTCTGGTGTACCGCCTCCTGCTCGTCGCGCCGTTGTTTCGCGTTTTCATCGGGTTGCCGATAATTTTCCACATATGGATGATGTGCCGAGCCGCACAACGGGCATTTTTCGCCCGGCTGCAACTGGCTCCGCGCTTGCGCGTAGGTGCGCACTTTCAGTTCCAGTTCGTGGATTTGCCGTAGGTTCTCCAACCGTTCCCGGGCGGTTTGCTCCTGCTTTTCCAATTCCGGCAAAATCTCCGCATTGTGGGCGATGGAGTTATTTAGTGCCTTGAACCGTTGCCGCAAGTCGGTCAGGCTTTGCTGCGTGGCGCGGAAAGATTCGGCGCGGTGCAACTGCAAAGTCCAAGTTTCGAGGTTTTGCGTGAGCGAGTGTTCGGCGGCGGCCAATTGCTCGCGGGTTTGTCCGGCGTGCAGCGTGTCCATTTCCGCCCTGCCAGTTTCAATGGCCTTTTCCAGCCGTTCGTTTTGCGCCTCAACCTGCTTCCTCTCGGTGCCGTTTTCCGCAAATCCGGCAACCGGTTTCAATGCTCGCAATTTAGTGTCTTTCTCACGGAGGCTTTGCTCCGTTTCGCGAATGGCGTTTTGGATGTTGAGTATGTTGCTTTCAATGATTTCCGCATCGGTAAACTTGGGCAGCCACGCTTGCTGTTCGCGTTTGGCATCGGCCAGTTTGCGGTCGGCTTGGGCAAGGTGCGCTTCGGCCAGTTGCCGGGCTTCGGTCATGAACGGTAGTGCCGAGTGCAGTTCGCGCAGTTCGGCTTCCAGCTTGTTGTGGTTGGACTGGATGACCTGAATCTCAGCGAGTGGCGTGCGATGCGCCACGGCAGTCAGGTGCAAATCGAGCCGGCGGAAATCATCGGCGTGCGTGTCCTTGTCGGCTTGCAACTTAGCCAATTGTTGTCCGAGTTGCTGCCGTTGCGTTTCCAATTCGCGGATGCGTACCAGCCACTGGTGTTGTGCTTCGAGGGTTTTGATGGTTGCGGAGATACTATTTTTTTCGGCCTTCAATTCCCGCACTTTTTCCAGAAAACCGGTTTGCTGTTCGTTGGTCAGCAGTTGCGCCGTGTCGAGTTTTCTCTCCAGTTCCCTGAGCCGTTCCTCTTCCTTTTTCTTGCGTTGGAAGGCTTGCTGCGAAAGTTTGGTGTAGAGGTCGGTGCCGGTTATTTTTTCGAGCAGTTCGCCCTTGTCGCTTTCCTTGGCCTTCAAAAACGCCGCAAAATCGCCTTGGGCCAGCATCACCGAACGCAAAAA
>JANPIL010000263.1:0-5429 GCA_031424975.1 Sphingobacteriales bacterium | reverse complement strand
CTACGCCGTGGATATTCCATTTGTGGCGGTTTACAATGCCCGCCATCCCGAAAACCCATCAGCCCGCGTACTTGACTTACTCGGCGAAGGCACGGAAATGGCTCCCAACTACTTTGTCTTTTTGGCGGTTCAGGCCGCCGTTTTAACCGGTTCGATTTATTTCAGACAGTATTCGCTGGTCAAATCGGTGCTGGGGGTTTTTGCCTGCTACATCATACTGTTTTACCTGAACGGCCTTCTGGCGGCCATGCTCATGGATGCGAAAATTGCGGATGCGTTTCCTTTGGTTGGTTTCACGGTGATTGAAAACGAAGCGGCGGGAAGACACACTGCCGTGACGCTACCCGCATCCGCTCAAAACCCGATTGGATTTGCCGCCAAGTTCCTGCTCACACCTTTCCTGTGGGTGGTTACCTATTTCAAACTGAAAGAGCGGGAAGTTTAACCGGACGTTTGCCGGATAACCGCACTCGGCCCGGCACAACAATTATCAAACAAACGATATGGAATTCAGGGAACAGCAGGCGATTTACCTGCAAATAGCCGGTCACGTCTGCGAAAAGATACTGCTCGGGCAATGGCTGCCCAACGACCGGCTGTTGTCGGTCAGGGAGTTGGCCGTGGAATTACAAGTGAACCCGAACACGGTCATGCGGGCCTACGATTTTCTGCAAGGGAAGGAAATCGTGTTCAACAAACGAGGCATCGGCTATTTCGTGGCCGAAAACGCGGCGGACAACATATTGGCCTACCGCAAGGAACAGTTTATCGCCAATGATTTGCCCGCGTTTTTCAGGAATATCTACCTGCTGCAAATTGATACGCAAGAAATAGAGGCGCGTTATGAGCAGTACAAACAGGAGCAATTCGGAACCAAACCGTAATCCACACGAAGTCAGAATTCGGAATGTGGATTTTGGAATGGAAAATCCAGCCCTAATCAATTGCCCGGCTACTTGGAAATCCGCATCCGGTCTTTAAAACCAGTATCAACAGTGAATCAAATGAAAACAAGCAACAGACTTCTCCTGGCTTTGGCAACCGTGCTGCTGGCGGGCTTGCTCGGCACCAATTTCGTACTCAAGGCCGAGTATGAGGATATCCGAAAAAATCCGCGTCCGGAGGAAGGCTTCGGCTTTGCGGAAGTGCCGCATTTCTCGCACGTGCGGGTCAACAGTGCATCGCCGGACATTCTGTTTTCCGTGCAGGAAAATGCCGAATCCACTGTGCAAATCAATGGAAAGTACCGGGGCAAAATCAAAGTCGCTGTAACAAACGACACTTTATTGATAAACCTGACCGCCAACATTGCCACACCGAAAACGCCCGGAAACCAACAGCCGGTGGCCGCTTTCATCCACGGACCCCAATTGAAAAGCATTGTTTTTGAAAACGGCTCGGGCAGCATCAAGGATATGAAAGGCAAAAGCCTGTCCGTTGAGTGCAAAACCAACAGCCGGGTTACCGTTTACGACAGCCGGATTGACAACCTGCACCTTACCACATCTGGAAAGGCCATCCTGACAATAGATGAAAAAAACCGCATCAAAAACCTGCACACCGACCAGCGCGACAGCAGCCGGGTTTTTGTGGGCGGTATGCGGTTGGGGTACACTACAAACCAGCCGGAAAAATAGTATGGTTGAAGAAGCCCAAACCCGGCTGGCATAAAACAGGAAAAGACGGGCCGCAGCCTGTCTTTTCCTGTAAATATGGATTTCAAACAGGTTTTTCAGATTTCATCTTCCGCATCCGCATCGGTTGCCACGGCCACGCCATTGGCATCCACTTTATAGTCTTTCTGTTTTTCCTTGTGCCTGCGCAACTGCGATTTCATGGTTTCCAGTGCCAAGTCGGTGGCGGCTTCAAACGTGCTGGCGCGTTCCTTCACAAAAAGCTGGTTGCCCGGCACATTCACCCGGAGTTCAAATATCTTGTTGTCTTTGGTATCGGCTTTTTCCAGCCTCAGAATCACCTCGCCATCAATGATTTTCGCGAAAAACGTATCCAGTTTCTCGGTTTTTTTCTCAATGAAAGCCAACAGTTTGCGGTCGGCATCGAAGTGAAGGGATTGCATTTGCAGTTTCATACGCATGAAAAATTTAAGTGAAACAATACCTCCCGAAAAGAGCATTCAAAAAATCCTCCTTCGGGATTAGGGGGCTTTTACGCTTTGGGATGGGCCTGTTCATACACCCGCTTGAGCTTTTCGAGCGAGTTGTGGGTGTATACTTGGGTTGCGGCAAGGCTGCCGTGGCCCAGCAGGTCTTTGATGGCATTCAGGTCGGCACCCTTGTTGAGCAGGTGGGTGGCAAATGTGTGGCGCAGCACGTGCGGGCTGCGTTTGCCGGCCTGCGTTTGGGTCAGGTATTTGCGCACAATCCGCTGGATCAGCATGGGATAGGCGGCCTTGCCCTCGTCGGTCACGATGAGCCGCGCATCAGCCGTGCCTTGGAACACGCGTTCCTTCTCGGCTTGGTACGTTTCCAACAGCGGAAGCAGGCCCGCATGGAGCGGAATGATGCGCTGCTTGTTGCGCTTCCCGGTGATCCGGATGGTTTGGTCGAAGTGGGAGATACTATTCTGATCCATGCCCAGCAACTCGGCCAGCCGGATGCCCGTGCCATAAAGCAACTCCAGCACCAGTTGGTCGCGCAGGCCCTCGAAACCGGCGGGAAATCCGGAGCCGTCCAGCACCTGGTTCAGTTGCCGCTCGTCCACAAAATGCGGCAGTTGCCTGCTTTCCTTGAGCGAGCGGACTTTGAGCATCGGGTTGCGGTCTATGGTGCCTTGCTGAATCAGGAATTTGTAAAATGTGCGCAGGGCGGCAATCTTCCGGTTTACCGAGGCGGCATTCAGCTTTGCTTCCACCAAACTCACAATCCAGGAGCGGACAGCCGGAAAATCGGCCATTTCGGGTTGCGGATATTCGTAACTGGCTTGCAGGTAGGAGGCAAATTGCGCCAAATCGGTTTGGTACGCGGTGAGCGTGTGGGGGCTGCACCGTTTTTCGTACTGGAGGTATTTCAGGAATTTCTCGACCATGGCAAAGCCTGTGCGGTACTTGGTTGTACTAACCTAAGTAAAAAATGCACGCAAGCCACAATTTTGTGCCGATATTTTTTCGCGGAACTGAAAAAAAACTCTTAAACCCGGCATACACACGAAAACCCCGCGTGGCAGGCCAGCGGGGTTTGGCAATCGGGAAACATACTATTTCATTCCGGAAAGGAAAGCCGACAAACCCGGCGGGGTTATTTGGCTTCCTCGGCCTTCATGTGTTCGCGGTACACGGCATCAAGCACTTCGGTTCTGCGGGCCACCGATTTTTTTTCAAATGCGGTGCGGGCACGCAATTGCTTCAACACGCCGGTTTTCTCAAATTTCTTCTTGAATCGTTTCAGTGCCTTGTCAATGGATTCGTTTTCTTTGATCTGGATATAAATCATAATCGGGACAAATGGGATTTTCGGTGAATGAATCGTAACCGTTTGTAAATGACTGCAAATGTAAGCATCAACCCATGAAATCGCAAACCCAATCGCGTGATTTTTTCGTGCCGGAAGCCTGCGCCAAAATAGTATGTTTCGGAATGCCCAAACCCAGCCCGGAAAAGCCATCGCCGACCCCGCCGGACTTGGAAAGTCCCACTACGCTTGCGCCTCCCGCAATCCGTCAGAAGGCATTTTCCTCGCCCTGCGCAATGTTGGCAACCGTGAGGTAAATGATTTTGACATCGAGCCAGATACTCCAGTTTTCAATGTACCACGTGTCGTATTCCAGGCGTTTGCGCATCAGGCGCGGGTCGGTGCCGGTTTCGCCCCGGAAGCCGTTTACCTGCGCGTGGCCCGTGATGCCGGGGGTCACAAAGTGCCGGATCAGGTATTTCTCAATCATCTGCGAATATTCCTCGGTGTGCTTTAGCATATGCGGCCTTGGCCCCACCACCGACATATCGCCGCGCAGCACATTGAAAAACTGCGGCAGCTCGTCGAGGCTTGTCTTGCGCAGGAACGCCCCGACCTTGGTGATGCGTTTGTCGCCGCGCGTGGCCTGTTTGGCGTTCGATTCATTGTTGACATACATCGTGCGGAACTTGTAGCAGTCAAAAAGCTTGTTTTTGCGGCCCGAGCGGGGCTGCTTGAAAAAAACCGGCCCCCGCGAGGTGAGTTTTATGGCAAGCCCGATGATGAGGAACAGCCACGGGAAAATGAGCAGGATCACGGCCAGCGAAAACACTAAGTCGAAGGCGCGTTTCAGTATCCGGTTGCCCCAAACCTGCATCGGCTCCTGCCGGAAAGTCATGATGGGCACATTGTCGTAGAAGTCGATATTAATCTTGCGCTGCATCAAGCCCCGGAAATCAGGGGCGATTTTGAAGAATATGAAATTCTCGTCCGCAAAATCGGCCAGTTCCTTGATCATCTCCGTGTTCCGCAGCGACTTGGAGTAGTATATCTCATTGACCTTGTTTTGCACGCAATAATCCCGGAAATGCTCCATCTTGCCTTTGAGCACCAGGCTGGGCAGTTCCGGCTCATCGTCAAAAAAGCCCATGAACTTGTAGCCCTTGCTCTTGTTGGTGAGCAGGTAATGGTACAGGTCGTTGCCCGCGTGCCCGGCCCCCACAATGACCACGCGGCTTTCGTTGGCCTGCAATTTAATGCCGTATCTGAGCACCAATGCCGTGGCCACCCGCAGCGCCAGCGCCAAGGCAAACCCGAGGCCATACGAAACCAGCAGGAACGTGCGCGACAGGTCGTAGTACTTGTCGCGGAAACCGATGATGAACACGAAAATGAACAGCAAATGCAACGCGAAGGCATAGAGCAGGTTGGAAAGCAGGCTGCGGAACGAAAGCAGGCTGCGGTGCACGTTCACGTCGCGCAGCAGCAGCACCCCCAGCCACGCCGGTATCCATATCAGTTGGAAAATGCGCAGGAAATCAACGTAATAGCTGAAATAGATAATGGACGTGTGGTGCCGCCAGCGGAAAGCCGTGCGGCAGGCAACCTCCAGCAGGAAAAGGTCAATGACCAACAAGATAACACCCACCAACTTGGAATATTGTGAATCTTTTTTCATGGATAATGGCAGCGTTCTGGGTGTTGGTAGGGATTTCCGGTGAAAAGTAAATGCCGGACACCGCCTTTGCGCAAAACTAACGAAATATTTTCTGACAATCGAAAACCGCGCATTACGTTTCCGTTACCAAACGCACGGCAAACATACTGGCAGACAAGGTTTTGCCTTGCGGGAAGATACTATTCAGCCCCCCAGCCCCCGAAGGGGGAAGCCCCAACCCTCCCCGAAGGAGAGGGAGCAGAAAAAATAGTATCTTTTGAAAACACCAAACCCGCCCGTTGTTTAAGAGTCCCCTCCTTCGGAGGGGATTTAGGGGAGGCCGTTGGGGGAGGCCTCGGGTTTGG
>JANPIL010000262.1:0-16702 GCA_031424975.1 Sphingobacteriales bacterium | reverse complement strand
AGAGAAAGCCGACACATGGCGCGTGGTGAAAAAGATGGCGGGCGGCGGGCCACTCATGGACATTGGCATCTATGCCGTGAACGCCACGCGCTACCTGACCGGCGAAGAACCCGTAGAAGTGACCGCCCAGCAGTTCAGCAGCCCCAACGACCCGCGCTTCGAGGAAATAGAGGAAAACATCGTGTTCACGCTGCGTTTTCCCAGCGGCGTGCTGGCCACTTGCACCAGTTCGTACAATTACGAATCAGTCAAGCGGTTCCGGGTGTTCGGCGAGAAAGGCTATTTGGACTTGGATCCGGCCACGGACTACAAGGAACACACCATGCTCATAGGCAACAAGGATGGCGAACTAAAAGTGAAACTGGACGAGGGCAACCAGTTTGCCGCCCAACTCGACCACATGGCCGAATGCGTGATGCACAACAAAATGCCCAAAACGCCCGGCGAGGAAGGCTTGAAAGATGTGCGCATCATGCTTGCCATCTACGAGGCCGCCGAAAAGGGCAAGGCCGTGAAGGTGTAAAACCCCACGCGGGGGCGGCAGTAGCGCACGCTTCAGCTTGCGCACAAACCGCAGGTTTGACCTTTTTGGCAGGTTTGGCCTTTTTGAAAGCTGAAAGCCCCGTTTCCGCCTCTGGCGGAACTTTTAGCTTTAGCGGGGATACTATTTTCCGGCAGCAGCCGGGCAGCCGCGAGGGCTGCCCCTACTTACCGGAGGCCACCGAATTGCCGTAGGTAATTTTATTGAGGTAAAACACCTGGCGTTCGGGTTTCAGGCCGCCGTTGCGCGGGCCTTGTATTTCCTGCGTGCCCCAACTGATGAAATACTTGCCGTACCACTGGTCAATGTTCACATCATCCGAATCCAGCACTTTGTCCTCCTCGAAGTTGGTGGCGATTTTGAATTTTTCATTTTCCTTGACCACCTCACTGCCCCGGATCACCTTGGTGTGGATTTCGCCTTCCTCCGGGTAGGCCAGTATGATATTGCCCTCGCTCATGACCACTTCCACCACTTCGTCCAGATTATAATTGACCACATCCTGGATCTCGAAACAATTGTCCCACAGCAAGTTGCCCGCCTTGTCGAAGCCGCACACCACGGCGTGCGTGTAGCGGTAGCCGTCAAAAACCCGGTCGCCGTAGCGGCTGCCCCACATGGGGTTCACGCTGTAGCCAGCCATGGAGCCGGAGCGGTATTGCGGGTAAAAAGCCTCGCCCACCAGAATGTACTGGTCGGCGGTTTCAATGATGTCGTGCATCAGTACGCGGTAGTGCAATAGCATTTCCTTACCTTTCTGCCGTTTTTTCAGGATGCGTTCCTTGATGCGTTCCTGGCGGCGCGGCTTCATGAAACTGAAGAAATTCTTAAAGTCATTAAACTGAAAATACTTGATGTATTCTTGGTTTTCGCCGTTGAGTTTGGCCATAAACAACCCTTGCGAGTAAGGCAGGTTTTTGTGCGCGTAATGCCCCATCACGAGTTGCTGCTGTTCGTTGAGCGAGGTGATGCGCCCCGTGAGCAGGCCTTTTTCCTTGGGGCTTTGCAACAGCACGTTCTGCAACAGCTTGCCCGAATAATCAAACGAGCGGATGGAAAGCTTGGCTTGGGTACGCTCCTGGCTGTGAATCAGCACGTTGGTGCGCCGCTGGAACGGGTCTATCTGGATGTGGTTCAGTTCGGTGCGCGGCTCATAGAGGGCGGGCAGCACGCGGGTGCGTTTGTCAAAAAAATTAAAGGTCAGCACCACGGGCCGGTAATTGACCACGCCGCCGATAAAAGCCGTATTGCTCAATACCTTGAAATCGGTGACGTAAATGTACGTCAGCGCGTTGCCGTCCAGCCACTGGTGTTCGCCGGTGGCAATGTCGAGCCGGAAAACCCGGAATTTCTTGGATTCGGGCAAAGTCAGCAGCACGTAGTAGAAGTTGGTGTCCAAATACGTTTGCGCGGGCTGGTACAAATCCTCAACCTTGTACTCAAATTCCCAAAGCTTGTTCAACGTGGTGTCATAACGGCTTATCTTCCAGACATTTCCGTCCTTGCTTTGCGGGTAGCGCGGCTGCGTAGAGGCCAGCAAACCCTTGTCGCGGATGGGCGTGACATCAAAGAGCAGGTCGTCGAAGTTATCTTTGGCCACCGGAATTTCCAAGCGCAGCACTTGGTCCAGTTGCGCCCAAGCCACGTGCGGAAGCAGCGCACAGGAGATGGCAAACAGAAGCAGGCATTTTTTCATGGTGGAGTCCGGACGGTGGGCAATGAGACAGTCAAGATACCCAAAAGTTAAAGATTCCACATGGGAAGCGGAATTTTTTCGCGGAAAATAGTATCTTTTGAAAACCCCAAACCCATCCGTATTAATTGCGGCTTGCCACGAATGCCAAAATCAATACCGGTTGGCTGCCTACCTGATACGCCTGTTTTCATTGGTGACACTAACAACAGGCAAAATTTCATCTAACATACGCATCCATTGGTAAGCCGGAGCAATACGCCGGAAATTCATAAACGGTATCTTTTTTGATTATTTTGACAACAGTACTTCCCTTTTCCTTCAAAAAAGTATCTCCGATGCGGACCGTGTCGAGAAGATAGTCCCAACCAACATCTTTGAACATCTGACCGGAACCCTCAAAAACGGTGTACCTGCCCTCTTGGTACTTTTTACGGACTTGGAAACGGTAGTCCTCATTCCTGAATTCCCTGGAATGTTCCACGCAATTATGGCAGGATTGGCACATTAACAGAAGGCATATCAGTAAAAGTCCCATTTTTTCCATAAAATGCTGCATAACTTGTCCTTAACGCTGAATAGCTTACTGTACCACCGGCTGCCAAATCCAATCGGGGCTGCTGGTGCGCACCACGGCTTGCAACTGGTTCAAAATCGCGTAAAGGCCGTAATACGTGCGGTTGATGTACAGCGAATCCTTGGCTCCGCGCGCCGCGTTTGATTCGCGCAGTTCCTTGAGGTTGGACAGATGGTCGGCGTAGTCGTAGATGGACTGAAAATACGACTCGTCGCCGAAGTCGAACGTATCCTCGTGAAACGGCCTGCCGAGCAACTCGATCATGGTCGTGAACAGGTCGCCGAAAAACTTGCGTTCCTGCGGCGTATCATTGGCGGTCAGGAACTCGAGGTTGAAGAATGTTTTTTCCCGCAATGCCTCATCTTTCACATTCTCCGGATTGATGAGCGTGAAATAATTAGTGTAGTAGCTCTCCGGAATTTCCTTCACGCAGCCGAAATCAATCACGCCCATCGTGCCGTCGGGGCGCATCAGGAAATTGCCCGGATGCGGGTCGGCGTGGACTTTGCGCAGCTTGTGTACCTGGAAATCATAGAAATCCCACAGGGCTTGCCCGATGGTATTGCGCACCTGTTGCGATGGGTTGGTCTTCAAAAAATCCTCCATGTGCAGGCCTTCCAGCCAGTCCATGGCCAGTATCCGTTCGCTGGAAAGTTCGGGGTAGTATTTCGGGAAATGCAGGTTTTGTATATGCGCGCATTCGGCGGAGATTTCCTGCGAACTGCGCAATTCCAGTTTGTAGTCCGTTTCTTCGAGCAGTTTGGTTTCCACCTCGTCCATGTACTTATCCACATCCTTTTCGTTCAGGTTCATGAGCCGCACGGCAAACGGCTTGACCATTTTCAAATCCGAACGCACACTTTGCGCCACGCCCGGATACTGCACTTTCACGGCTAGTTGCCGGCCATCTTTGGTGGCGCGGTGCACCTGCCCGATGGAGGCCGCGTTGGTGGCTTCCATGTCAAACGTGTCAAACAATTGTTGCGGCGGCTTGCCGAAATATTTCACAAACGTCTTGATCACCAGCGGCCCCGACAATGGCGGCGCACTGTATTGCGCCATCTGGAACTTGTCGGAATAGGCGCGTGGCAGCAGGTTGCGGTCCATGCTCATCATCTGCGCCACTTTCAGGGCGCTGCCTTTCAACTCGCTCAATGTGTTGTAGATGTCAGAGGCATTGTCGCGGTGCAGTTCATCGCGCGAGAGTTCGGAATCAAAGGCTTTTTTGGCGTAATGCTTGATGTAGTTGCCGCCCACCTTGAATCCGGTCGCGACAAACTTGGTGGCCCGCTCGACTTTGGTGGATGGAATGCTGTTTTGGGATTTCATCAATTTTGAATGAATGAATGAATGATGGAATGAGTGAATATTTCTGGAATGCCGGATGCGGATTTCGGAACAAAGTAACGCAGGTCAGACACTATGCGTCAGACCGCCTGCCTGTCGGCAAACAGGGTATCGCGCATGGTCTTTTGGAAGAACCGGCGGATTCGGCCTTTTTGAAACATACTATTTTCAGGACACGGTTATGCGTTGGTAGAGACGTTGCACTGCAACGTCTCCGGCGCAATCTCAATGTAACAGTGCCGGTGTCAAAAATATCTTTACTGAAAACAAAGACGTTGCGGTGCAACGTCTCTACGGTTCACACAATCCAGTCACCGGTTCTGGAACAGGAATTTGCCGAAATCAAACAGCGAGTCAAACGGCGATTTGCCGATAAAATCAAACGAGGCGTTCACCGCTTTTTCAATGGCCGCGTCGGTCTGTTCAAAGTTCGGGCTGCTGTCCCGGAGCCAGAAACGCAGCACAAATACGGCCTGGTACCAGAAACCATCGGCGTAGCGGTCGGTTATGAGGGCGCGGTTCACGACTTCGCCCGTGTTGCGGCCTTCGTTGATCAATTCGCTGGCATACGCCACAAAAGCCCGCCGGAACGGAGCCGCCGTGGCTTGCAAACGGCGGCGCGGCTGGTTGGCGGCAAACAGCACGAAACTGCGGTTGGCTTTGAGCACCTCGATCCACGTGTAATAAAAGGAGAGCAGTTTTTCGCGCACCGAATAGCGTTCATACACTTCTTGGCTGGTGGTTTGCTGCCGGGCCTGTTCAAACATTTGCAGCCAAATGTCGGCTTCCACGGCCTCAAGCGAATGGTATTCGGCGTAAAACCCGGCATCGTCCATGCCCAAGTTCTTTGCCAAGACATAAGCGGAAGGTGGCGTTTTGCCGTTTTCCAGCGCGTATTCCATATAACTCCGCCTGATTTGCTCGCGGCTGTCGGTTTGTGTTTCCATGTCGGGTTTTGCAGGGTGAAGATTTCCGGTTGCAACCGGGATGCCAAGTCATTGGAAGAACCCGAAACAGGCACAAATGGTTTTCCCGAAAAAATCACATTACCCGGAGCAAAACAATTCTTACACTTTTCACTGTTACGGATTTGCGTAGATTTACCGCAAGCCAACCCCGTCATTATGTCCGATCAGTTTTCCGTCCGAAACCGCCCGTTATTTCTGCAACAGATGTGCCGCCAACCGTTGGATGTGCTGGTTATTGGCGGCGGCATTACCGGCGCGGGCATTGCCTTGGATGCCACCACGCGCGGAATGCGGGTGGGCCTGCTTGAAATGCAGGATTTTGCCGCCGGCACCTCCAGCCGCTCCACCAAGCTCATCCACGGCGGCTTGCGTTACCTGAAACAATTGGAAATCAAGCTGGTGGCAGAAGTGGGGCGCGAACGGGCGATTGTCTATGAAAACGGCCCCCACGTAACCAAAGCCGAACCCATGCTGCTGCCGTTGGTACGCAACGGTTCGCTCGGAAAGGTGGGCGCATCGCTCGGGTTATTCGTGTACGACGCGCTGGCGCGGGTGAAGCAACACGAACGGCGGCGAATGCTCTCGCCCGCCGAAACGCTGGCAATGGAGCCGCTTTTGGACGCGCAAAACCTGACCGGCGGGGCGCACTACTATGAATACCGCACCGACGATGCCCGGCTTACCATTGAGATACTGAAAGAAGCCGTCTCGCGGGGGGCGCGGGCGGTGAACTACGTGAAAGTGACCGGATTCCTGTACGAAAACAACGTTATTATTGGCGTAAAGGCCCAAGACCAACTGACCGGCGAGACGCACGAGATATTCGCCAAAATCATTGTAAATGCCACTGGGCCGTGGGTGGATACGCTGGATGTGCTCAACGACGCGGCCCGAGGCGACAAGCTGCTGCTGACCAAGGGCGTGCATATTGTGGTGGACGGCGCGCGGCTGCCAATCCGCCAGGCAATGTATTTCGACGCTCCCGACGGACGCATGGTCTTCGTCATCCCGCGCGACGGCAAAACCTACCTCGGCACCACCGACACCGCTTACCAAGGCGATACGGCGCACCCGCAGATGACCACCGACGATTGCGACTACTTGCTGCAAGCCGCCAACCATGTTTTTCCAAGCATCAACCTCACCTCTGCCGACGTGGAATCGCATTGGACGGGCTTGCGGCCACTGATCAGGCAGCCGGGCAAGGGGCCTTCGGAAATCTCGCGCAAGGATGAAATCTTCCAGTACGAATCGGGACTGATTTCCATTGCGGGCGGCAAGCTGACGGGCTACCGCAAAATGGCCGAACGCATCGTAAACCTTGCCGCCATCCGGCTGAAACAACGCGAAGGGCGCAAAATAAAAGCCTGCCAGACCCAACACATACCCATTTCGGGCGGGCAGGTGGGCGGCTCGGCGGGATTCGAGGCCTTCGTGCGCGAAAAAACGCAACAAGGGGTGACCCTCGGGCTTGCCGCCCCCGAAGCCGAACGGCTGGCGCGCCTGTATGGCTCCAACGTAAATAGTATCTTTTCGTATTGCCAAACCCCCTACGCCCAAGGTGCCGTGTATGGCCTGCCGCCGGTGCTGATGGCGCAGTTGCGCTACAGCCTTGAACACGAAATGGCGCACTCGCCCGCCGATTTTTTTGTGCGCCGCACCGGAGGCCTGTATTTCCAGATAGACTGGGTCAGGAAGTGGGAGGAAACCGTGTGGGCCTGGCTGGCAAACGAATTAAACTGGAACCGCGGGCAGGCCCAGCAGTACCGCCACGAAATGCAGGATTTGCTGACAACGGCCGGCCTACCCGTCGGCAGCGGGAAGGTGGACACCGCCAAATGAACGGCAGGCGGAACCGAAGACCGGGGCACGGGTGTTTCGTTCATCGGGTGTGGGCGGCGTTATTTTCCCTACCTTTGTGCCGCCTTGCCAAAAGTAAACCAACAAACACAAGCCATGCTCATCAGCATTCTAAAATCCAAGATACACCGGGTCCGGGTTACCGAAGCCCAATTGAACTACGTTGGCAGCATCACCATTGACGAGGACTTGCTCGATGCGGCCAACCTGATTGAAAACGAGAAGGTTTTCATCGTGAACAACAACAACGGCGAACGTTTTGAAACGTACATCATCAAGGGGCAGCGCGGTTCGGGACAGATATGCCTCAACGGGGCCGCCGCCCGCAAGGTGCAGATCGGCGATGTGCTGATTGTCATGTCGTTTGCCATGATTGACTTCGAGGAAGCCAAACTGTTCAAGCCGGTGCTCGTCTTCCCCGACGACCACAACCGGCTGGTGGCATAAAAGCCTCACCCCAACCCCTCTCCGAAAGCCGAAGGCCACGACTTGGCGTGGAGAGGGGCTTTTTTGTTGGTAATTTTCCCCTTCCGTATGCGTTTCCGATTGATAGACCTCCTTAAATACGCGGTTCCGTTGCTGGCTGCCTACCTGCTGCTGCGCTACTACGTGTTCAAGGAAGTGAGCCTGGCCGAAATGGTTGCCGTGTTCCGCACCGCCGACTACCGCTGGGTGGTGGCTTCGGGTGTGGTCCTGCTGCTGGCACACCTGAGCCGGGCCTACCGGTGGCAGTTGCTGCTGCAGCCGCTGGGCTACGCGCCAAGTATGCTGCGGATGTTTCTGGCGGTCATGATCGGGTACTTCGCCAACCTGCTGCTGCCACGCATGGGCGAGGTGACGCGCTGCGGCGCGCTGCAAAAGATGGACCGGGTTCCAATGAATGCGGGTATCGGCACGGTGGTGGCCGAGCGGCTGTTTGATGTGGTCATGCTGCTGCTGCTGCTGTGCCTCAATTTCCTGCTGGAGTTCAACCGGCTCAGCACGTTTTTCATCGGTTTCTTCGGCGATAAGTTCGGGGCGTTGGGGCAGGTTTCCACGCGGTTTTACTTGCTGCTGGCCGTGGGGGTTTTGGCTTTTGCCGGGATACTATTCTGGCTCTACCGCCGCCGCGCCACCTTGCTCGCGGTTCCGTTGGTGGCTCGAACCAAGGATTTTTTCATGGGGATGTGGGAAGGAATCACCGGCATCCGAAAAATGCAACGCAAATGGGATTTCGTGCTGCACAGTTTCCTGATTTGGTTCGGCTATTACCTGGCCTCCTACCTGCTCACGTTTGCCCTGCCCGGCTCCGCACCGCTGAGTCCGCTGGCCGGATTGACAATACTGATGATGGGCAGCCTGGGCATGGCGGCTCCCGTGCAAGGCGGGGCCGGGCCTTTCCATTTGCTGGTCAGCAGTGCGCTGATGCTCTATGGCTGGAAGCAGGCCGACGGCATTGTGCTGGCCACCTTCATCTGGGCCTCGCAAACACTGCTTACCGTGCTGGCGGGCGTCATCTGCTTTGTGGCGAGCCTGTTTGTGAAGCCTTCGGTGGTGGCCGTTCCGCAGGCTTGAACACAGGTGTGTGCGCGTTTGCGGGGTTTGCCGTATATTTGCCCCGTCAATTTGTCTGTGTTCCCCCTGTGGAATCTGACATTCTGCTTGTTTTCATCCGGCTTACATGCTTGGTGCGTGTTTTGCAACTGATTTAACACGCGTGACATTTCAATACCCGAACCTTTCAACATCAACCAACCCGTATCCGACCATGATTTTCCTCATCAGTATTGTGACCATGCTCGTCAGTATGTTTGTGAGCTGGCGGCTCAAGAGCAAATTCAAGCAATATTCCGAAGTGCCGCTGGCCAATAACATGAGCGGTGCCGAAGCCGCCGCCAAAATGCTGCGCGACAATGCGATTTACGACGTTAAGATTATCTCGGTGGAAGGCCAACTGACCGACCACTACAACCCCGAAGACAAGACCGTGAACCTGAGCGAGGCCGTGTACCAGGGGCGCAACGCGGCTGCCGTGGCCGTGGCCTCGCACGAATGCGGGCACGCCGTGCAGCACGCCACCGCCTACGCACCGCTGGCCTTGCGTTCGCGACTGGTGCCAGCCGTAAACGTGTGCAGCAACGTGTTGCAGATGCTCAATATGCTGATTATTTTCGGGGTGGGCTACAGCTTTTACTCCGGCAACGGCCCGATGGCCAACATCATTTTGCTGGTGCTGATTGTGGCCAACGGCGCACTGGCCCTTTTCTCCACCATCACGCTGCCCGTGGAGTTTGATGCCAGCCGCCGCGCCTTGGCCTGGATGGACCAGAGTGGCGTGGTCACTGTGCGCGAACATGACATGGCAAAGGATGCCCTGAAGTGGGCGGCCATGACCTACGTGGTGGCTGCCCTTGGTGCGATAGCGCAACTGGCCTACTGGGTGATGGTATTCCTGGGCCGCCGCGACTGACCTCCGGGTTCACAGTCCACGGTCGGCGGTTCACTGGAAACAGCCGGGTGGGTTTGGCCTTTCCGGGGGATACTATTTCTGAACCGGTACTCTTCGGGTTCTGAACCGGTACTCTTCGGGGGTAACACAGAAAACGCGCTTGGTTTCACTACCAAGCGCGTTTTCTGTTTGTATCCGGTCGGTACTGTTACGAATTGACGGTACGGGGTGCAGAATAGTATGTTTCAAAAAGCCCAAACCCACCCGTTTTTCCGTAAACTGCGGACTGTCGTCCGTGGATTGTGAACTTGACCATTACTCAATCTCGATTACCACGTCGGCGGTGAGCGGGTGACCCACGCACGTGAGCACGTAGCCCTGTTTCAGTTCGGCCTCCGAGAGTCCTTCCTCCTCGTCGAGCTTCACTTTCCCGCTCAGACAGCGGCCCATGCAGGCCGTACACAGTCCGCTCTGGCAAGAGTAGGGCAGGTCAATGTTATTAGACAGCGCGGCTTCAAGGATGGTCTTGTTGGCCGGAACCTTGAACTTGTATTCCGTTCCCTCATACATCACCGTCACCTGCTGGTCTTGCACCGTCAGGCTGGCCTGCTCCAGCACTTCGCCGTGCGTTTCGGTTGCCTTACTCACAAAACTTTCTGAATGGATGTGCGGCTGCGGAACCTCAAGTATGCGCAGGGCGTGTTTCATCTCGTCCATCATGCCATCGGGGCCGCACATGAAATAGTGGGTGCGGGGCAGTTGCGGCAGTGTTTCCAGTATTTTCAGGGCCAGCGACTGGTTCAGCCGCCCGGTGTGTCCGTCCCAACCCGCTTCGGGCTGGCTCAGTACGTGGATCACCTGCAAACGACCGGCGTATTGCCGCTCCAAAGCCGCCAGTTCGTCATGAAAGATGATGGAACTCCGGTTGCGGTTGCCGTACAGCAGCGAAACCCGGCTTTGCGGTTCGCCGTGCAGCAGGGTCTTGGCAATGGAAAGCAGCGGCGTGATGCCGCTACCCGCCGCCAGCAGGATAATATGCCGGGGCGGGGCCAAATCCGGCTCGGCGTAAAAGCTGCCCATCGGCTCCATCACTTCCAGCGTGTCGCCCACTTTCAGCGTATCGTTGAGGTGGTTGGATACCTTGCCGCCCGCCGTGCGTTTCACACTGACAACCAGGTTGGCATCGGTTAGCGGACTGCTGCACATGGAATACGAACGCCGCTCGACAGTGCCGTTGACCGGCACAAGCAGCGTTAAAAACTGCCCGGCCTTGTAGGTGAGGCGTTGGGCGGCGGGCTGTTGGAAATGGATGGAAATGGTGTCGGGCGTTTCGCGGATTATGTTCTGTACGATCAGGTGGTGGTATTTGCTCATGTTGCGTAATCGGGTTTTGGTTGGGTGCGCCGCAAATTTACGGCTTTAACCGCACTGCCAGCGCACAAGTTTGGCATCCGCAGAAAAAACCCTTCCCCACGCAAGCCCGGCGGCATGGATGGGGAAGGGTTGCGGGGGGTTTGGCGGTTTTGAAAGATACTATTCTGCCATCCGGACCGGGCGATTATTTGCGGCCACCGGGCAACCGTAAGGGTCGCCTCTACGGGTTTTGCGGGGCGGGCCTCTACGCGGGCACCAGAAACAGGGTTATGGTTTCGGTTACCTGCTTGGAGTTTATCTGGCTGTACGAAATGGTGAGTGCACCCTCCGTCAGAGTGATGATTTTGGCTTTGGCGGGCGAGCCGCTGGAAAACTCGATTTCCGTTTCGCTGGCGGCGAATTTCCAAGTGCCCGATGCAGAGGCCGAGCCATCGGTGCGGGTAAAGTTACCGGCATCGAAACTGAGCGTGTAGGCCGAAAAGTCGCGGGTGGTGGCCGGGGTTGATTCCACTTTCGAGAACTTCCATTTGCGGCTGATCAGTTCGGTCTTCGATTTAGGGTCGCTTTTCTTGCCGCACGAAACAACGGCGGAAGCCAGCAGCAGCAATGCGCAAAATGCCAGGGTGTGTCTTTTCATCTGGGTATGTGAAATTGGGTGTGAACAAAAATAAACGGTTGGTTGACGGAAAACTAATTTTAATCTTTCATTTGCGGTGTATTTTTGCCCCAAACCTTACTAACCTCCCCGCTATGAAATTAATAAAGCTGCCATGCCTCATTGTTTTGGTTGCCGCCAGCTCCTGTTTGCGCGTCGGCCAGTCCGCGCGTCCGCATTACTTGTCCGTGAGTACCACGCAGCAACTGCGCACCTTGCTGCGTTACACGCCGCAGCGCGTTCCGCTGGTGAGTGCCCACCGGGGCGGGCCGGTGGCCGGGTATCCCGAAAACTGCATCGCCACGTTTGACCACACGCTCCGGCAGGCGCACGCACTCATTGAGTTCGATGTGCAGCTCTCCAAAGATGATTCGCTGGTGGTGATGCATGACTACACGCTTGACCGCACATCTACCGGCACGGGAAACCTGCGCGACCATACCTATGCCCAACTGCGCCAACTGAAGCTGAAAGACAACAACGGCCAAGTGACCGCCTACCAGATACCCACGCTTTCGGAAGTGCTGCGCTGGGGCAAAGGCAAAACCATCCTGACCGTGGATGTGAAGCGCGGACTGCCCGCCCAGCGCATTGTGGCCGCGATACGGCAGCACCAAGCCCAGCATTACGCCACCGTGATTACCTACACGATTGGCGCACTGAAAGAGTACTACGCCCTGGATTCCACGCTGTCGTTTTCCACATCCATTGAAAGCGACGCGGCTTTTACGGAACTCCAAGCATCGAAAGTGCCGCTGGGACAGGTGATGGCCTTTGTGGGCGTGGCCGAACCCGCACCCGCACTCTACAAAACCCTGCACGACAATGGCCTGAGGTGCATCTTGGGAACCATGCGCCTGGAAAAGGATGCCGATGCGTCCATCTATCCGAAATTGGTGGCAAACGGCGCGGATGTGCTGGCAACCGACCGGCCTGCGGAAGCGGCGGCGGCAATCGGCAGGGTCGCCCCCTAACCCGATAGGCGGCAGCGGATGCATCGGTAACGGCTTGGACATTCCGCAGGGCTGCACCCTGCGCTGATAGATGCCGCCCCTTTGGGGCTTAGGGTGGGTTTGGGGTTTTGGGAAGATACTATTTTACCTCACCCCCGGCCCCTCTCCTACTGAGAGGGGAGCAAAGGCTCCTTTTTGCAAAAGTCCCTTCTCTGTAGGAGAAGGGGTTGGGGATGAGGTTTTTCCGGCGGGGACGTTTGGCGCGGTGGCACTGTTTTTTGACGGTTTCCCGTGCATCAAACCCCGCCCCGCCCCATGGACAAGCTATCCATTGCAGTTATTGAAGGAACCACCCGCCACGAACGGAAATCCATCCATGCCGCCCGCCTGATTGCCGACATCGGCGCAAAGATTCCCGGTGTGTCCATTGTTTTCGTGGATCCTTTGGAAATGCTGCTGCCCTACCCCGACGGCAACGATGGGCCAAACAAGATTCCCGCATGGGTGGCCATAAACAAGAAGGCGGATGCCTACTTCATCGTGTCGCCTGAGTACAACCACAGCTTTCCCGGCTCGCTCAAAAAGCTGCTCGACAACGACTTGGGCAATTATACGCACAAGCCCGTGGCACTGGCCGGAGTGTCGGCCAGTCCGTGGGGAGGCGTGCGGGCAGTGGAGGCACTGGTGGGTGTGGTGCGCGAACTGGGCATGGTGGCCACGTTTGCGGATGTGTATTTCCCGAAGGTGGACAAGCTGTTCGACGGGCAGGGCAGGCTGCAAGACCAGTCGTACGTGGAGGCCATTGAAAAGGCGTACAAGGAACTGATCTGGATGGCCAGGGTGCTGAAACAGGGCCGCGAGGCCATGCCGCCGGAGAAAAAGTAGATTTGGTGGAATTACAAACAGCCGGGGTTGGCACGAAAGACCCCACCCCCGGCCCCTCCCCGTTAGGGAGGGGAGATCCGTGATGCATTTTGCCCTTTATCCGAACACACCTGTCCGGGGCGACAACCCCACCCCAACCCCTCCCCTTCAGGGGGGAACTTTTCTGCTCCCCTCCCTTGCGGGGAGGGGCCGGGGGTGGGGTTGTTTGCCCCGCACATTCCGCACCGGCTCAAATTATTTTCGGGCTGGGAGGTTTTGGCTTCCGTAAAGATACTATTTTTGACCGGTACGCCATTTATCCCCAAACCAAACAAAATTATGAAAAGACTTGCACCCTTGTTGCTATTCGTTTGCTGTGCCGCCATGGCGCAGAAGAAAAACCTGTCCGATGCCGACTTGCGCAAGCTTGCTGACCAGATTGCGCACAAGTACATCCTCACCGACGGCCACGTGGATTTGCCGTACCGGCTCAAGATCAAGCAATTCCGGCTGGACCGCGAGTATATGGGCATACCCGTAGAGACTACCGAAGGCGATTTTGACTATGTGCGGGCCAAAAAAGGGGGTCTGTCGGCCCCGTTCATGTCTATCTACATCCCATCCAATTACCAGAAGACGGGCCGCGAGAAAGCTTTGGCCGACTCGCTGATTGACATGGTGCAGGGAATCATCAAGGCGCACCCCGACAAGTTTGCCGAAGGCCGCAGTCCGCAGCAAGTGGAGGAAAACTTCAAGAAAGGGCTGGTGTCGCTGCCCATGGGCATGGAAAACGGTGCGCCGCTGCTCACGCTCTCGGATGTGAAGTATTATTATGACCGGGGCATCCGGTACGTGACGCTGACGCACGGCAAGGACAACCTGATTTGTGATTCGTCTTATGATACCACCTATACTTGGAAGGGTCTGAGTCCCTACGGGCGGCAGGTGGTAGCCGAAATGAACCGCGTGGGCATTATGGTGGACATCTCGCACGTATCCGACGATTCGTTTTACCAGGCGCTTGAATTATCCAAAGTGCCGTGCATTGCCTCGCACTCCTCGTGCCGGTATTTTACGCCGGGCTTCAAGCGCAATATGTCGGACGAGATGCTGAAAGTGCTGGCCAAAAAGGGTGGCGTAATACAAATCAACTTCGGCACCAGTTTCCTGGATGAGAAAGCACGGCTCGACATTGAGGAGAAGCGCAAGCAGTTGATGGCTTTGCTGGCTGCAAAGAACCTGAAGTTTACCGACCCGGCAGCCAAAGAGGTGATGGCGCAGTTTCAGAAAGACAACCCGATATTGTTTGCCGACGTGGAGAAAGTGGCCGACCACATTGAACACGTGATACAGGTGGCCGGGGTGGATCATGTGGGCATCGGTTCTGATTTTGACGGTGTGGGCGATACGCTGCCCGTGGGTTTGAAAGATGTGTCGCAGTACCCGAATTTGATATACGTGCTGCTGAAACGAGGGCATTCTGAAAAGGATATTGCCAAGATCATGTACCAGAATGTGTGGCGCGTGTGGAAGAAAGTGCAGGCCGGAGCGGCCAAATCGTGAGGCGGTGGTTCGTTTCCGCAGGGCTTCACCCTGCGCTGATAGATGCCGCCCCTTCGGGGCAGTGAGGCGAAGCAGGTCAGACACTGTGTGTCAGACCGGAAGGGGAGATCGGCTTTCGGGAGAACGGATGGGTTTGAGGTTTTTGGAGGATACTATTTTGTCTGTCCCGTGCAAACACTTTTTTGTCATTCCGACGGAGGGGGTTTGGGCTTTTTGAAACATACTGTTTTACGGCTGTTGCTTGCCCGAAAAATAAAATAGCTGCCATCCGAACCGATGGCAGCTATTTGGTCGGGAACGTGAATTGTCCCGCTGCGTTAATCACTCTTTTCCTGGATGCGGCCCGCTGCACGGATGCGGCTCACCGCACGCTCATGGTTCGCGCAATCGTGGTTTCGATATTCACCGTTTGGCGGCGGGTTTCGTTGCCGTTCGAGATTTCAAACGTGTACGTGCCATCGCCCATGCCCGACAGGTCAAACGTGCGGTAGTAGCCGTCAGTGTTGCGCAGCACATCGCTGAAAACAACTTCGTTCCTGTCATTTTTAATGCTGACGGTCATCTTTCCCGCTTGCGAACTCTTGGCTATGGCCTTGAATTTCAAGGAGTTGGGCAACTGAAATACGGCACTTTGCAGCGTTCCGGAGCTGGGTTGCGGTTTGTTGCCCGCCAGCGAGGGTTGGACTGTGGCAATCATGGCGATGGCGGCGAAGGCAAAGGCTGCTTTGCGGGTGGCGTTGCGGAAATTGTTTCCGTTGGCGCGGGTGTTCATTGTTTTCATAGTTGTACTTGTGAAAGGGTGAAATGAATTGATTTGGGATGAATTGATGGAAAACGAATTGATTAAAGTTTTCATAGTTGCAGTTGCATTCGTGTATTCTCTTTTCAATCGGTGTGCCAATCCGGTAAATATGCTTCTATTGCCCGGATTCGATGTTTTCCCCGCCAATCCGCTTGGCCAAGTGTCCGGTATCGGACACCGGATGTCCGTTATCGGACGGCTTGGCGGGAGGTTTCGGCTTTTTCAACCATACTGTTTTAAAAGCCTGTTCCGTGTTGTTTTGTGTGGTTTGATGGCTAAAGGATGCGGCCGGTAACCCGGCCGCCGGGTTTTTGTGACGGGAGGTTGGGAAAGAGGATGGAGGGCCGAAATGAGGTGGATTTTGTAGCAGAACTGTGTGGCGCAAACTGGTTCAAGCGTCCTCGCTTGAACCTTGCCGAAAAATAGTATCCCCACCGAAGGCCAAACCCCGCCGTGCCGGGTGGTGCGGGATGCCACAAAAAAAGGCCTGTGCGACACAGGCCTTGGTGTTGGGATATTGAAGTTACGGCTCTTTGATAACCAGCCGGTCATGCTGGCCACCGAGATGGGAATCTCGGTACATGGGCGGCACGAGGTAAGAACCTCGCGCCAGTCGGCGGAGCCAAGCGGCTGGTTTTGGCTGTACGCTTGTCTGGCTGCTATAATTTGCCGTTCCCAATTCCGCGTTCCTATTCAGATTCCCACGTAATTAAACGGCGTGAGAGCGTTCAGTTCGTGTTTCACCGCATCGCTCACGTCCAGGCTGTCCACAAACTGCCGGATGGTTTCCTGCGTCATTTTTTCGTTGTTGCGCGTCAGTTGCTTGAGGGCTTCGTAGGGTTTGGGGTAGCCTTCGCGGCGCAGGATTGTCTGGATGCCTTCGGCCACCACGGCCCAGTTTTCCTGCAAGTCGGCGCGGATGGCCGCCTCGTTCAGTTCCAGTTTGCCCAGCCCTTTAAGTAAAGAGCGGTAGGCCACCATTGAATGCGCCATGGGCACGCCCACGTTGCGCAGCACCGTGGAGTCGGTCAGGTCGCGCTGGAGGCGCGAAACGGGCAGTTTGGCGGACAGGTATTC
>JANPIL010000261.1:0-2673 GCA_031424975.1 Sphingobacteriales bacterium | reverse complement strand
GTTTTGCGTTTTTTTCGACTACCGGTTGGTCTCAGTTATTGGAAATGTTTTCGGGCTTGGCCGTATTTTTTAGGTTGGCTATCGTGGACTCGGCATACTGCGATGCCTTGTTCATGGTGTCTTCCAGTTGGCTGCCCACCTTGTTTTTGAGGTCTTTGGTGGAGTCCGAAATTTTCCGGCGCGTATCTTTTCCGCTCGACGGAGCAAGCAGGATGCCCGCCAGCACGCCCAGTGCCGCTCCAATCAGCAATCCTTGCAGTACATTTTTCGTGTTGTCTTCCATAATGGTATTCAATGAAATGTTTGAAAATGAATAGCCACTTGTACGCATTCGCCGCCAAAAGGTTTCGGCAAGCGGCAAACGCGCCGAAAGCAGGCCGGCCGGTGGAAACCCCACAAAAAAAACCGCTTTCCGGCGGGGGTTCGGGCCCCGCTAAAGACAGGGCTTTCAGCTTTTTGAAAGATACTATTCTCCGGCTTCCCTGGCTCGTGTCCGCACGAGCCACTCGCCAAATCTTGCATTACGGGGGTGCGGTTTTTTTGGCATCAACTGGTTTTAGCATCTTTTGAAAAGCCGGAACCAGACCGGCTAACAGCCGATCATCGCCATTTCCCAACCCAAAATCGCCTTTTTGCGGACAGCCCCCCAGTGGTATTCGCCCACAATACCTTCTTTGCGAATTACGCGGTGGCAGGGAATCAGGAAGCCCACGGGATTGGCCCCGACTGCCGAGCCGACGGCTTGGAGGGCTTTCGGCTGGTCAATGAGCCGGGCGATGGTCTGGTACGAAGCCACATGACCCTCGGGAATCCGCAGCAACGGTTCCCACACTTTTACCTGAAAGTTGGTGCCTTTGACCAGTAAATTCAGTTTCGAGCCGTTTTTCTGGAAAATCCGGCTGGCAATATTGGCCGTGGCCACCTGATCCTGTTTGATTTTAGCATTCTCCCAGTCGTTTTGCAGGCGTTGCAGGTTGGCTTGCGGGTCGCCGTCAATGAACGTGAAGTGACAAACGCCCCGGTCGGTGAGGCCGATGAGGCAGTCGCCGAACAGCGTTTGGTGAAAGCCGTAGCCAATGGCAATGCCCGCGCCGTGGGTCTTGTATTCTTGCGGCGTAACGGCTTCCAAATTCACAAACAAATCGTACACCCGCGACTGGCTTGACAGCCCGGCTGTCTCGGCCGCTTCAATCAGGTTTTGAGTCGCCTGTAAGCGGGTTTTCAAAAAACCAGTTGTCAGGTATTGCACAAAACGCTTCGGACTAATGCCGACCCATTCGCTGAAAAGTTTCTGGAAGTGGAACGGACTCATGGCCACATCGTCGGCGATGGTGTACAAGTCGGGCTGCTTGCTGAAATTTTCTTCCAGATATTGAATGGCCTTTGCGATGCGCTGGTAATTAACGGTTTCTTCTATCGTTTCCATAAAAGTCGTTAGCGGGGTTTTGAAGTTTGAAAAGATACTATTTTGGCAATCAGACAGTCAAAACCATTCATTACTATTAGACTTCTCAACCCGAAAATCGCTATTTTTCCATGCTTTGTACTGCGTACGCATACAATGTGCGCACGGGCGGTAACCGGCTTGCAAAGCTCCGGCTTCGTCTTTGAAAAAAACGCGGTTACCCAATTTCATGCGCTTTCCCGACGCACAATCCAATGTGCCGTAGGTTTTCAACAACCGATTGCCACCCAGCGTGATTTCCTTGGTTTGAATGCGCAGATACAATTGCCTGCTCCGTGCAAATGGCGTTTTTCCCAAGGTCTGGTGAGGTGTTATTTCCAAAATAGTATCTGTCAAAACAGCAAAACCCCTTGTTTTCCATTCTCAACAAAGGAAACGAAAAACGCGCGGCGGCTCAACCTGAATCTTGCGAAAACCGGCTACGGACAAATCACAAGAAACGGGTGGACATTGCTGGTTGGTTTCCGGAGTTTTGCACACACGAAACATTAAAGCCAAGGCCATGATTATCTGCACCCGGAAAGCCACTGTAGAAGATGCGGCTTATGTCGCCTTGCTCGGACGCATCACTTTCAGTGAAACGTTCGGGCATTTGTTCGATAAGGAAAAAGAACTGGAAGCCTATCTGGCTTCCACGTTCGGGATTGGCAAAATCCGGTCGTCGTTGCAGAAAGACAACAACGTTTACTGGCTCGCTTTTGCCGATGGATTGCCGGTTGGTTATGCAAAATTAAAAAAACATTCGCTCCTCGAAAGTCTCGACAACCAGACGGCTTCCCAGTTGCAGAAAATCTATGTTCTGAAAGATTTCTTAGACAAAAAAATAGGCGTTGCTTTGTACCAATCGCTGATAAAAGAAGTACAAGGGCTGCAATCCGGTTATCTGTGGCTGGTAGTATTGCAGGCCAATCAAAGAGCCATCGCATTTTACCAGAAAAACGGTTTTTATTCGTACACCAAACATTTCCATACCATCGGCAGTCAAACTTTTGGATTCGATTTGCTCATCAAATCCATCCACAATTGATGCCCGATTTCAACCGAACCCTTGTATATGAACACACATCGGACCCATCCGGCTGGAAAATTCCTGATTTGTGTCCGCACGAGCCACTCGCCAAATTCCGAAAACTTCAGATTCTCAGAAGCACGAAACCTCCATTCCCGTACGGGAATGGAGGTTTCGTGCTTCTGAGAATCTGAAGTTT
>JANPIL010000260.1:0-3837 GCA_031424975.1 Sphingobacteriales bacterium | reverse complement strand
CTGAGAGGGGTGAAAAAAAAGGATCCTTTGCCCCCCTCTCAGCAGGAGAGGGGCCGGGGGTGAGGTCTTTAAAAAATAGTATCCCGCCCACAATCAAAACCCGGCTTTTAGAGTTAATCAGAAGTACACCCAGCCACTTCTGCCATGCGAATATTGTTTGCAATCTCATTCATAGCCGCGCTGTTTGCGGCAACCGAAAGCCACGCCCAATTTCGGAAAAAGAAAAAAGCCCAGAAGGAACAGGCGTACACCACCGATATTTCGTCCGCAAAGGCGAATCCGGCATCCGGTTCGGATTTTGTGTCGGCGGATATGCGCTTCAGCAAGAAGAAATTTCCGACGGCCGCCGAAGGCATTAAACGCGCCGAAGATTTGCGGGAAGCCAATGCTAAGAAAAACGCTAAAATTGCCAAGGAACTCGCAACCAACCCGCGCTACAACGACCCGAGTTATTTCGGCCACAAACACAAGCCCAAAAAACACCGCCCCGGCAAGAAAAAATTCTGCAAGGAATGCGGCATGAAGCATTGAGTTAGAGTTATTATAGCTTTCCTGCGTGATTTGTGTGAGCCAGGGGTCTTACCTTTTTCAAAGATACTGTTTTGACTGTATTTTACAGAAAACCAAAGATTTTTGCTCAACACGAATCACATAGGATTGCTATATGAAATATAATTGTGCTGGGCTTTGGTGTTCGTTTTTTCACTAATTTTCCACTATGCATCCATTCCATTTTACCACCACTTTATCGTTTACCTGCACAGTTCCGGATTCCAGTTTGGTTTTTGAACCGGAAAATAACAACAAGTTCCATTGGTATGGAAAGAACCTGGATAAACTGGGAAAATATATCTTGGTGGAGGCTGAACTGATGTATCTGGGTTTGGAATGGAATTACGCGCGTGAACAAACTTATATCATTGTTTCCAATGAAGGAGTGGGTGATACAATGACAGGATTTGTTTTGAAAGATACCCGAACCCAAAAACTCTATTCTTTTTTCAGGTGATTAACAGGTTCGTTGGAAAAAGTAAGGACAAAGGCCAGAAGGAACAGGTCTGCCGATAGTGGTGGCACGGCCCCAAAGTCGTACCACGACCGTTAGAAACAGTATGTTTTAAAAACGCCAAACCCCGCCGCATTTAATGTGGCGGGGTTTGGTGTTTCTGGAAGGCTAACTTGATTGATTATCATTGATTACCAATTGGCGGCAACCCTGCTCTCAGACCCCGAAAACTTCCGCCGCCAGTTGCCACGCTTCCCGGAAAGCGTCCATATCCAACTGTAAGTCAATGCTTTGCGATTGCAAATATGCAATGATTTGCTCGGTCGGGATGTTGCCGGTCAGTTCGTCTTCGGCCATGGGGCAGCCGCCAAAACCGCGAACCGCCCCGTCGAAACGGCGGCAACCGGCTTCAAAGGCGGCAGCGATTTTTTCAATGGCCGTGTGTGGCGTGGAGTGCAGGTGCGCCCCGAATTCGATGCCCGGAAATGCCGGAATCAGTTGGCCGAACAATGCGCGGATGCCTGCGGGTGTGGCCGAACCAACCGTATCGGAAGGCGCAATGATGGTCACGCCCAAGTCGGCAACCTTGCGCGTCAGTTCGGCCACGGTTTCGGGGTTGTGCGGTTCGCCATACGGATTACCAAACGCCATGGACAAGTAACCGACGAGGGTTTTGCCTTTTGGAAAGATACTATTTTGGATTTCGGCCACCTCCGCTAAGGCTTCAGTAACGGTTTTATTAGTGTTGCGCTGCTGGAAAATCTCGGAAACGGACAGCGGAAAACCGATGTATTTGATGGCATCAAAGGCGGCGGCTTGCTTGGCTCCGCGAAGGTTGGCAACAATGGCGAGCAGTTTGGTTTGCGTGCCCGCCAAGTCCAAGCCGCGCAGAACCGCTTCGGTATCAGCCATCTGCGGCACGGCCTTGGGCGACACAAAACTGCCGAAATCCAGCGTGTCAAAACCCACTTTCAAAAGTTGGTTCAGATAGGCGGTTTTGACTTCGGTGGGGATACTATTTTTAAAGCCCTGCATGGCATCGCGCGGGCATTCAACAATTTTGAGTGGGCGAATGACAGGATGATTGAATGTTGGCTGGGTCATTTTTAAAATGGCACGTTATGGCGCAAAACATACATGATCCTGAAAATCCGTGAATCCAATCAATCCTGACTCCGACAGGTTTCGCCTTTCAGAAAGATACTATTTTACGGCGGACAAAGACGTTGCGGTGCAACGTCTCTACGTTTCTGAACAATAACCGCCAACCTAAAAAATCGCCGAGGCAATCGCCTTGACTGGATCGGATTTGCTCATGGTATAAAAGTGCAGCACCGGCACGCCAAACGCCACCAACTCCTTGCATTGCTGCACGCACCAGTCAATGCCCACTTGCTTCACATCCTTGTCGGTGGGGCAGCTTTCCACGGCCTTCACCAAGTCGTCGGGCAAGTCCAAGTGAAAAATGCGCGGCAGCACGGTCAGTTGCTTGCGGGTTGTGAGCGGTTTCAGCCCCGGAATAATCGGGATGTTGATGCCGAACTCGCGGCAGCGGTTCACGAAATCGAAATACTTCCGGTTGTCAAAAAACATCTGCGTCACAATGAATTCCGCGCCCATGTCGGCCTTCATTTTCAGGTGTTTGAAATCCGTTTCCAAGTTGGGGGCCTCAAAATGTTTTTCGGGGTAGCCAGCCACGCCCGTGCAAAAATCGGTGGGGTAGGTTTCGGTTTCTTGGTGCAGTAGCAAGCCTTTGTTCATGTCCATCACCTGCTTGAGCAGGTCGGAGGCGTAGGCATGGCCGCCGTCGCGGGCACGGAACACGCCCACCGATTTTTCGGGGTCTCCCCTGAGTACCAGCACATTATCAATGCCTAGGTAGTGCAAGTCTACGAGCATATCCTCGCATTCGTCGCGCGTGAAGCCGCCACAAATCATGTGCGGCACGGCATCCACCCGGAACCGCTCCATGATGCGCGAGCAAATGCCGACTGTGCCGGGGCGTTTGCGCACGGCCACTTTTTCGAGTAGGCCGCCGGGGTGCTTCTTATCAATCACTTCCTCGCGGTGGTAGGTCACATCAATGAAAGGTGGCTTGAACTCCATAAGCGGCTCAATACCGTCAAAAAGCGTCTGGATGCTTTCGCCTTTGAGCGGCGGGATGAGTTCAAACGAGAACAAGGTTTTTCCGTTGGCGTGGCGGATGTGTTCGGTAATTTTGGTCATGGGTTGCGGGAAATCCGTTTGGGGTTGGGCAAAGGTAAAACAGTGCCATGGCAAATGTGCGCGGCTGCTTTACAACACGGTTTTCGGGCTTCGGGTTTCCGGTTTTTCCGGCAGCGCAGATTCAGTATTTGGCATCCAGTTGGTTGAACTCAACGAGGTAGCCGTCCGGGTCAGCAATGTAAATCTGCTTCACGCCATCAAACCGCACCTGCAGGTGGTACGGAATGGCGCGTTTTTTCAGGTACGCTTCCGTCTGCTCCATGTTTTCCACGAACACCGCAAAGTGGCTGCCGTTGCGGTCGTTTACTACGGGCTGCGTGCGGCCATCGAGCAAATGAATCTGCTGGCCTTGGCCAATGTTGAACCACGCCCGGATGGCTTTCAGGTTTTCGGGTACGGGAGCGGGTTCCAGCCCCAAGGTTTCGCGGTAGAACTTGGCACTGGCTTGGATATCCTTTACTTGCAGCGCAATATGGTTGTGCCGCACAATGCCGATTTTATCGGGTTTGCCGGTCGGTTGTGCAACTGCTGGCGGCAAGGCAAACGCGCAAACGAGGCCCAGCAGCAGGGCAGACGGGAGGTTTTTCATTTTTGGGAGATCCTGT
>JANPIL010000259.1:0-3429 GCA_031424975.1 Sphingobacteriales bacterium | reverse complement strand
CGACCTGCCCGGCGGCGACTTCGACACGCTGGTGCGCAGCATCCGCGAAAAGATTTTCACGCTCGACAATGACGTGAAAGTCTATTCGGGCCACGGCCCGGCCACGACGGTGGGTGAGGAGAAAAACGGCAATCCGTTTTTAGGATAGGATGCCTGCATAATTGGTAAACGTTACCTCCGCCGCGCCACCACCTGCAAGCCCGGCGACTGGGCAATGCCCACATCGCGCACCACAATTTGGCTGCCGCCAGCACGCCACACCACCGATTTCTTGCCCTTCGTGGCCGGACTGCCAAAGCGTTTGGTGAAATAGCCCGTCAACTCAGCCATCAGGCTGTCTGAAGCGGCCACCGTGTTCAGGTACGTGTCCAGCACCAGGCTGTCGGTGCGGCGGGTGTTGGCGTTGAAAAAATAACGGATGTCGAACACCTCAGTATTGTACGGGTTTTCCAAGAAATACCCCTTGTAATGCGTGCTGTCTTCGTGCAGTACGGCCGTTTCGCGGCGCATGGCCGAATCGAGCAACGTGCCGGGCGTGAAGCCGCGTACCAGTCCGCTGTCGGTGCGGATGATGCGCTGCAACCGGCCGCTGAACGTGCCGAGCAATGTGGGGGCGGCTTTGACCACGGCGGCAAGGGTGTCGGGTGCGGGGGCGGCCAGGGTTTGTTCGTGGGTTTGCGCGTTGTCACACGCCCACAGGCAGCAAGCCAGCAGGATGCAGATGATGTTCGTTTTCACAAGGGTTAAGGTCAAGGTGGGCAGCACAAGGATGAACCGGGGTTCGGGTTGTTGAAACGGTACTATTTTGTTCGGCAAGTTATTCAAATATCGCTGGCAAAGTTGAAGAAAACGCCCCGGTCGCCCTGCCGGTTCACGGCGTAGTTCAGGCGCAAGACCACATTGTAAAACGTGACCACATCCAAGCCGACCCCAGTGCTGAACAGCCATGCATTGGCCAGGCGGCTGTTGCCGGGGTTTCGGCTTGGGTCGTGCACGTAGCCGTAATCGCTGAAAACGCAGACGTAAACAGCCACCGGAACCGTCTGGAACTGCCGCAGCGGCACCAGTTGCGGGAGGGCGAACTCGGTGGAGAAAAGTTCGCGCTTAAAGGTGGTTTTGAGCAGCGCAAAGTGCTGCCCGTCAATAAGATAGTTTTCGTAGCCGCGCAGATATTCCAAGCCGAAACCCAAGGCGCGGTACTCGTTGTAAGGCTGGCGGGCGGGCGAAGTGGCCATTGCCCGCACGTTGAAATTCCAGAAATATTTTTTTCCGGCTTGGCCGAACAGCGCGAAATTGGCACGCACAATGGTTTTGCCCACACCGTCGCCGGGCAGCAGGCCAAGCCTTTCGATTTCCGCCGTGGCATACCGCCCCCGCAGCGGATACGCAATCTGGTCGCGCCGGTCATGGACAAACTCGTACGACAGGTAGCCGTACCGCTGCCGGGTGCGTCCGTCCAGGAAATAGTCCGGATTGAGCCGCGCAATGGTATCCGAAATGCGGTTGTAATGGAACCGGCCTTCCACGCGGTGCTGGTTGTAAAACCGGTTGCGGCGCGTGAACCGGACGGACGTATAAAACCGCTCGCGCAGCAAGTCGCTGGCATTCAAGAACCTGAGCTTGTTGTTTTCGGTTCGGTAGGCCACATTGTTGTTGGTGGCGTACGAAACCGCCAAGGCCAAGCCGTTTTTCTGGGCTTTGTCCAGATACCGGAAATTATAGCCCAAGTCGAAGCGGCGCGTGAAACCAAACTGCGCGGTGGCTTGGAGTTGGTCTCCCCGGCCAAACATGTTCTTGTGCGCCACGCGAAGCCCGTAATTGGTACGCCGCAAGTCGCGCCCCCGCTCATTCCACCACTCGTTGAAATTGCGGTCGCCCAGCTCAAAGATGACTATCGGAAAAACGTACCAACGCTCCGTGACCTGAATCACGAGCTCAATGTTGCCGTATTCGTTGGGCAGCAGCACCAACTCCACGCTGTTGAACAGGTTGGTATTGAAAATCTTGTTCTTATTGCGTTTCAGCGCGTCGTTGATTTGCGTGCCCGGCAGCGTGTCGCCCGGCGTAATGTCCAGTTCGCGCATGATTAGCGCGGGCCGGGTTTTGCGGTTTCCCTCTATCCTAATACCGTGGATAATCAGGTAAGAATCGGGCGGCGAAACGGAGACGCAATCCCGGATGGGCGGCGCAAAGAAACTGAACCAGATACTGAAAAGGCAGGCGAACATGGGCGGGCGGCAATCATTGCGGTTTTGGGCATATAATATACGAAAAAAACGCGGTTTGGTGTCGGGGCGGGTTTGGGCTTTTCAAAACCTGCCTGCCGGACAGGCAGGGATACTATTTTGCAGAAAGGGTAGTTGGACTTTTCAAGTCCAACGGCAGGGCTGGCAAACAAAGGCGGGTTTGGGCTTTTTAAAAGATACTATTTTGTGCGGCAATGTAGCGGGACTTTCCAAGTCCAGCGGCAACGGCACCAATTTTCCGCTTTGACGAATTGCAAATCCAATGCAAGCAGACCTGTGAGGTTTCCAAAACCTCACAGGTCTGCTTGTGACTCATTTACGCCTTCTGCACTTGGTCGCTGGCTTTCATGCGCTTGGCGTTGCGGCTGGCAATGTACAAAATGGCAATGCCCGCCAGCACCGCCGGAATGCTGAGCCACTGGCCCATATACAACGGCAGGTCGTTTTCAAAGTCCACTTGCGGCTCCTTTAGATATTCGTACACAAACCGCAAGCCGAAGCAGACAACCAGAAACAGCCCCAGCAACAAACCTTGGGGCGTGCGTGCCCGGTAGCGGTTCCAGAGGGCAAACAGCAGGAAAAACAGCAGCAGGCACGAGATTGCCTCGTACAGTTGCGATGGGTGGCGCGGAATGCCGTAAGTGCTGATGGCGGCGGTGGTCTCGTTTTTTTCGGTTGAAACCACCGGGCTGGGGTTGGTAAGGAACACAAAATGCTCGCGCACCGACGGGCTTTGCTGCAATGAACCGGGCAGGTCTCGCCGGGCAAAACTCACCACATCGTTGCTGGCAAATTCCTTCTGCACGGTTGCCCTCACCAGCAGCGGCACCAGCGTCTGTCCGTTTGCCACGGTATCTTTTTTCGAATCATCGCGGGTGGTGCGCACTTTGGCTATCTGTTCGGGATAGCGGTTCAGGACGGCTTCGCGGGCGGGGCCGGCAAACACAAACGCCCACGAAACGTTGGTGGGTTTGCCGATGATTTCGGAGTTCATCAGGTTTCCCAGCCGGATCAAGCAGCCGCACAACGCCACAATAATCACAATGCGGTCGGCAAGCCAAAGGTAGGTTTGGCCTTCGTGTTTCTTTTTGCGCGTGTAGAGCCAGAATGTGAACAGGATGGCGATGGCCGCGCCGTGGCTGGCCAGCCCACCCTCCCAGATTTTGAGGATGCGCAA
This sequence comes from Sphingobacteriales bacterium, assembly GCA_031424975.1. Taxonomy (GTDB): domain Bacteria; phylum Bacteroidota; class Bacteroidia; order Cytophagales; family 172606-1; genus Xanthocytophaga. The sequence continues at coordinate 6 of JANPIL010000259.1, read as the reverse complement.
CATATC
>JANPIL010000258.1:0-4652 GCA_031424975.1 Sphingobacteriales bacterium | reverse complement strand
GCCGTGGAAGCCAGCGAATGCTTGACACCGGTGTTGAAGAGCACAAACTGGTAGCCGTCCAAGCGCAACGGAAAATAGCTGTATTCCAGCGAACGGCAGTCCAGCCGGATCACTTGGTCTTTCTTGCCAAACGCGCTGGCAAACATATCCATGATGCCGCATTGCAGCCCCACAAACTCGTTTTCGGCCCGCTGCGCCAGTTTTACCAGTGCCAGCCTGTCCAGATCAAAGCCGAACAACTGGCTCAGGCCCCAGCCGGTGGCGCATTCCAGTGCGGCCGAAGACGACATTCCGGCCCCGAACGGCACATCGCCGCTGATTACACAGTTGAACGGCGATATTTGAAAGCCCAGCCGCTGTAACTGCTGCACCACGCCCAGCAGGTAGTCGGGCCAGCCTTTGCCGGAACGCTGCAAATCATTGAGCGACGCGGTGTGCGTTTCGTTGAAGTCGGCGGCAAACCAATGGCAGTCGGCATCGTGGCTGGCCGACAGGGCCACGTAAACGGCCTTGTCGGTGGCGGCGGGCAGCACAAAGCCGTTGTTGTAGTCGGTGTGTTCGCCAATCAGGTTTATGCGGCCCGGCGAGCGGACTACCAGCGGTTTTTGCTGGAAACGTTCTTCAAAAAGCCGGCTGATGTTGTCGGTCATGTGCATATTGTCAATTCAAGCTGATGAGATTCAGGACAGAGGGTTTGGGGTGCGGAAGGCCGGAAAAAAATAGTATCCGCCAGAAATGCCAAACCCACCTTTGCCGTCAAGGTACGCAAACGTAAACGCGTTCGGGCGTTTTCACAACAAATTTCACTATTTGCCGCTGTAAATGTTATGCCAATGTTTTTATCCTTGATTTTTAGGTTGTTTTAAGATTATATTTGGATTTGCAGCCGACCACCAATCACGGTAAGCCATGCCCATTTCTACCAACCCCGAATCTTTTGCTGCCGTCAAGGTGGGCTTCGCTTCGCAGCGCGACTGTTTCTACGCGTTTGGCAACGCCGAACGCAACACCACCGCCGCCCTCGAAAACTACGTGCTGCGCGACATGGCCGCCCGGCGCAGCGGTGTGGTCATTGGCTGCCGCGAGTCGTTTCTGGCGGTGCATGTGTCCAAGTTTTTCCCCACGGTGTTTGCCGTTGAGGAAAATGCCGCCTTCCTCTCAAACGTAATCGCCAAGCAGCCGAAAATAGTGGGTTGCCAGATTGAGCCGGACGATTTTAAAATCAGTGAGCCAGCCGACCTGATATTGGTGGCCCACCTGATGCAGTCGCTGGGCAACTGGCTGGAAACACCCGCCGAACGCAACCACCAGCGGTTGGCCTTCCTGAACCACTACTACGGTGCGCTGGCCGAAGACGGCGCGGTGGTGCTGCTCCGCAACCGCCCGCAAAACAACTACCGGCGCGTAATGGAATACATTTCCATTGCGCCCTCCGACGAGTTGCAGGACTTGTACGGACAGATAAACCAACAGTTCGCGCCTGAATATTACCTGTTTCCGGTGGAAATCAACACGCAGAACGCCGAAGACATGGTGCTGGCACTGAGCTACCTGATGAAAAACGAAGGTGCGGACGAAAACGACAGCCCCGAAAAAACCGCCCAATTGCACATCTATGCGCAAACCTTGCAAAATCTGGACGGCAATTACTATTTCAACTACGAAGGCGAGATGGTGGTTTTCCGCAAAAGAACCGCATAGGCGGGTTTGGGCTTTTTGAAAGATACTATTTTTGCAGAGTGTGGCTGGACTTTCCAAGTCCAGCAGGGTGGGGTGGCGGGTTTGGGCTTTCCGGAAGATACTATTTCAAAGCCATCCCCGCGCAAAAGGGCATACGTCATATCCGCAGCGAAAAATGCTGCTTGGGCTGGCCTTGGCGGAAAAAAACCAAGCCGAAATAAAACAAGTCAACCGTCATGGTGACGGACGGGTGCGTACGGATGGACTGCCAGGCCATCCGCATTTCGGCAGACCAATATATGTCGTCGAACACGAAAACCGATTCCGGGTGCGCCTGCGCAAGGCACTGTTCAAAGTAGCGCAGCGTCGGCTCAAGGCGGTGGTTGGCATCGAAAAAGACAAAATCGAGTTTTTCAACATTTGCCAGCGTTTCGGGCAGCGTTTGGTCAATGTTTCCGGCCACCGGAATGATGTTGGAAAGGCCGAACTCCCCGAAACGCCGCCGCGCAATTTCCAAACTCCCCTCATCGCCTTCAAACGTGAACACCCGCGCTTGCCGGTTGGCGTGCGCGAGGTAAATTGTGGTGGTACCGAGCGAAGTGCCCAAGTCCAGGATGGTTTGCGGCCGGAAATGATGGGCCAGCCGGAAAAGCAACTGCGCCAATGCCGGCGATTTTTCGGAATGCCGGGCAATGTCGCGCACCTTGCGCCGGCGCGAACCCGACCGGTGCGAACCAGCCCCCAAGTCGTTGATCTCCAGCACTTCAGTTGAACGCAGCAAGTCGAACCGCGAATCCTCAATCGTTTCGTAGCAATAATACAACCGCCGGTTGCGGATGACCTGCGTGTAGAGTTGGAAAACGAACGGCGAGTGGAGGCCGTGCGCATTGCCGGACCGGAGCCAGAAACGGAGGTAGGAGAGCAGCAAAAGCGATAGTGGTTTGCGCAAAGATACGGGCAAATCCTTTAGAAAAAATTCGCGGGGCACGGTCGGCAATCCACGACAAAAGGCGGGTTTGGCGGTTTGGGAAGATACTATTCTTGCGGATTGCTGGTTTTTACCAAAACTGGTGCAAGCGAGGACGCTTGCACCAGTTTTGGTTATCTTGACAGACCCATCGAAAAAAAGGATGCAACAAATATACAACTCAAGACACCTATATATCAGAAAACTGATTCGCGAACCAAAAAAATTTCAGACAAATGAAGAAAATATATTTCTTTTCTCTTATAAAAATAGTTTTCCTGTCGGCTTGTTTTGCTCAAACAAGGGATTCCGTAACCGATACAGAGAAAATTTTAATACTGACAGTTGATTCAACTACTGCGAAGGAATGTACTCCTGTATTATTTTCTGAATTACTAGCGAATCCTAAAAAATACGATTTAAAATGTATTGAATTGCGAGGGTATTTTGTAAGTGAGTATGAAAATATAGCTTTATATTTATCTGAAGAGGATATTGAAAATCATAACTTTCAATCCGCAATATGGGTCGATTTTGATAAAAATCATCCCTTATCGTCAAGCGATAGCTTGACCAAACTTTTTAATTCAAAAGATATTAAAGTTAAAGGTATTTATGATATAGGAAGACGTGGTCATTTAGGTAGCTATCAAGGATCGTTAAAAAATGTATATTACATTGAGAAATAGGTAATATTCCAGGTTATCCGGTAAAACTAAGATGTGCCGTATTTACAAAAACACGGCACTTTTTACTTTTCCAGAGATCGTATTTCCCACTTACCAAGGTCTGTGGCACACAGAACGTAGCAAGCAAGGAAATACAAGTAAACCAAAGCCCTTGCCGATTCAGGCAGGGGTTTTGCGTTTTTAAGGGATACTATTCTGGTTTTTAAGGGATACTATTCTGGAAAGAAACAAAGCGAACTGCCCGAGGCATATTTGCAACTGATTGCTAAAGACAGTTCCGGGAAAATAGTATCTTCGCAAACAAGCAAACCTACCAAGGCATCGTTAGGTAATTGGCAGGAACTTGAGATTGTCTACCAAGCAAAAACCAATGAAACGGTGGAAGTGAGCGTGGTCAACTCAAGTGCAAGGGTATCGGCCCTGTTCGATGATTTGGTGCTGACCACCGAGCGAACTCTTTCTGTTAGCATTTTAGGTGGGCCTCAAGCGGTTGCTTTTTAATCCAAAAGTCTGTATGAAAGCATATTTTTTATTAACACTTACAGTTTTCGTTTTTAGTTGTTCTTCCCAGGAAGAGAAGGAATTGATTGGGCAACTAAAATTCATAACAGAGAAGTCAGCTAACTCCAAAGTCATTGTTGATATGGCCTCAATAGCAAACTTTGCTTGGGATTCTTTATATTTTTTTAACGAATACGAAAACGCAGCCTACATTAGTGATGTTATAGGGTTTAATTGGACAGGAAAACCTGTTGAGAATAATAAAAAGAGGCTTTTATTTGTCCAAAACTCAAAAGTAATCTCATATGTTGATTATGATTTTAGTGAACTCCCCATATACTTGTATTGGTGTAACAAAGAAAAACAATCCTATAAAAGAGATGAAGCGAAATTCATGGTACTTAAAACATGCGATAATACGATATTGATTTATTCTTACATTCCCTTAAAATGTATTGATAAATACAAGAAAAAACTGAGCATGAGATGTTCATAAAAGTCCTCTTAACTGCCGCAAGTTTTCAACTTGTGGTAAGGATTGTCGAAAGCCTGCGGCTTGGCGGCCGGGTTCGGTGCAAGCCACAGAAATCCAGCCCCAAGTATCCCAAGCCCTTGCCGCAACTGGCAGGGGTTTGGCGTTTTGCGGGGATACTATTTTGCAAACAAACGAGGTGTTGCGCCCACCCAGCAGGGTCAGAAACTGTATGCGAGTGCCAGGAAAGTGTCGGTGAGGACGGGCGACCTTTGGAAGAAATATTTCGGGTGCGCCGGGAAACGGGGCTGATAGCTTGGGATGTCCCCCTTTTTTGGGAGTG
>JANPIL010000257.1:0-6613 GCA_031424975.1 Sphingobacteriales bacterium | reverse complement strand
GCTGTTTGAAAACCCGGCGGCCTGTAATCCGGTTGCGCTGTCTATTTGCTGGTTGTGGAACCCGGCGAGTTGCACGCCATTTAAATTTTTCCGGTTCAGGTTTACGAATCCGGCGGCTTGCACGCCTTCCATGCCGCCAAGATTCATGTTCACGAAACCCGCCGCTTGCAAATGCCGCGCATCCCCGCGATTGAAATTGAAAAAACCGGCCAGTTGCGGTTTGGAGGCATTGTTCCTGACCGCGTTGCCAAAGCCCGCCAATTGAACCGCGTTCGAGTTGCCGCCCACCAAGTTAGCGAAGCCCGCCAGTTGCCAGCCGCTGGCATCGCCCCGGTTCAGGTTGGCAAAGCCGCCGAGTTCCAGTTTGCGCGTACCCGCCGAATAACCGGCAAAAAGATTGACCGAATAGTCGTTGGTTACGTTTCCGCTGAGAAAATGATTGGTTCCCAGAAACGGAAACAGCGAAAGTTGCCCCCGGCGGTGCAATGTTTCAGTCACGTTTATGATGTGGGTTTTCTGCGCGTCATTCACCAGCATCCTGGCAATTGCGCCATTGTCGATTCCCTTGACCGAATCGGTTGTCCGGATGGGCAGCGCGGCGATTTTTTCAATCTCAACAGGCGTGATGGCGATGTTGAGGGCGTTTTTTTGCCGGGGCTTCACCGCCACCCGCTGACTTCGGTAATTCTGTTTGCCTACCGTCACGGTCAGTTCCGTTTTATCAGTGGGCAGCCTGATTTGATAGAAACCGTAGGCATTGCTCACGGTTGAAGCCAGACTTTCGCGTTCATACACGCTGGCGCTGGCTACTTTCCGCCCGGTCTGGCTGTCAATGACATATCCGGTCAGCATGAATTTTTTCTGCGCTTGCGGCTTTTCCTCATTGCGCCGCAAAATAACATAGCCGCCCCGGGTCTTGTACTTGACTTTGCCGCCAAAAAGCTGGTCCAGCACTTCGCGTACAGTTTTATTGGTTGCCGAAACCGAAACATTGGCATTCACCTGAATCACGTCCGGGCTGTACGAGAATTGCAGGCTGGCTTGCCTGGCAATCTTGTTCAGCACTTCATCCAGCCTTTCGTTGGATGCTTGCAGCGAAATTGTCCGCTCCAGTAATGGTGTCTGGGCAATTGTGGATTGAATGCAAGCCAGCAGACAAAACAGCAGCGGCGGAAAATAGTATCTTTTTTTCATGGCAAACCCGGCAGGCCGGTCAAGGCGGATTTCTTTTGCGGAACACGCGGTTGCGGGCAACCGACACCACCTGCACGCTCCGAAATTGTGTTGATTCGGGCTATTTGCAGCCTTTGCCGTCCAGAATAATCCGGTGTTGTTGCTCGGAAACCGACAGTTCAAGCGTTTCGCCGATGATTTGCAAAACCTCATCCAACTGCTTATTCACAAAGGTCACCGTGAGCAGGCAATTGCCCAGATTCCTGTTTTTCAAGGCGATGTTGGTGCCGTACACTTCATTGAGTTTGGTTGTCACTTCCCGCAGGGAAGTGCGTTCAAACACAAATGTTGCGGCAAGACCGGCCCGTAAAGCAGCATTTTTGTGGCGCACAAAAGCCCCGTTTTCAAAAACCGCCCGTTGGCCTTCGGTCAGTACAATGCTGTCGGTCAGGGCCGAAACCAGCACCTTTCCGGTCTTAACCGTCACTTCCGTGACTCCGGCCAGCGAATCGGTTTTTACCTTGAACGATGTGCCCAACACTTTAATGTCTACTTGCGCCGTATGCACAATAAACGGCTGGCTTTCATTGCGTTGCACGTTGAAAAACGCTTCGCCTTCGAGTGCGACCTCGCGGGTTTTTCCCGAAAACCTGGCCGGGAACCGCAATTGCGATTGCCGGTTCAGCAGTACCGTCGAACCATCAGCCAAAGTTTCTGCGGTAGTATTAGCTTGTGTCACGAGCAGTTTTTCGGCACCTTGGCGATTCGAGAAATACACCGATAATCCCACCCCGATCACCAATAAAATGCCAGCGGCTATGCGCCAATACACAACAGGCTCACGTTTGCCGGGTGAGGTGGAAAATGAATTTTTCGGCGGGGTTAAGGCAATAGTTTTGGCTTCGGTCGATGCTATTTTGTTGTGGCTTTGGCCGTTGCGCATCCCGGCTTTCATTTTGCCCCACGCCGCATCCACGTCCACGGGCTTTTGTGCCGTTCTGGCTTCCGCACCCGCATTCCAGATACGTTGCAAGTGCTCGAAAAACCGGCGGTTTTCGGGTTGCCTCAGCCATTCCTCCACCTGCGTGGTTTCGCGCCGATCCGTTTCCTGGGCAAAATATTTCCCCAGCAGGGTTTCGTCCACACTATTTTCGCTATTGGTGTTCAAGTCAGTGTAGATGATTGAAAATTTGACTTCCAAAAATGAGCATGAACACCAAGTAGTCGGCCAATTTTTCACGCAGGATGCGCAGGGCCTTCCCAATCTGGTTTTCCACCGTCTTGACCGAAATGCCCAGTTGGTCGGCTATTTCGGCGTACTTCATTTCTTCAAAGCGGCTGAGTTTGAACACCAGCCGGCATTGTTCGGGCAGGCTTTCAATGGCTTGCCCGATCCGGCTTTCCAGTTCGCTTGCATCGGCCAGGTCTGAAGCGAAACTCGGGTTCCGGTCAATCCGTTCGGCATTGTAGTGCTGGTATTCCAGTTTTATTTTTTCGTGCTTGATCCGGTTCAGGCAATTATTGTGCACCGATTTGTATAAATACGATTTCAACGAAACGGAGATTTCCAGCATCTCCCTCTTTTCCCAGAAGTGATGGAAAACCGCCTGGACCGCCTCTTCGGCCTCGTCCATGTCTTTCACAAAAGTGCAGGCGTAATTGCACAGGCTTTGGTAGTATTTCCGAAAAAACTGCTCGAAAACACGTTCGTCGCCTTGCCGAATGGCCTGAAAATCAGAATCGTAGGTTTGCACGATGCATCTATTTGTCGCTGCGCAAATCTACGTATTCCCGCGTAAAAACGGTGTTCCTTCACGTAAGACAATCAACCGCGCATCAACCCCTATGCCCGCTGGAAATAAAATTCGCGCGTTTGCCGGACTAATATCAGGCGGCTTCTCGTTCGGGATTTTAAACCCCGGATAGCCCGCATCCAAAATAGTATGTTTTGAAAACGCCAAACCTCTGGCAGAGGTTTGAACTCTGCCAGAGGTTTGGCGTAAGTCCTATGAATGTCCAAAATAGTATCTTTTGAAATGCCCAAACCCGGCCATGCGCCCATTCAGAGTTGCTTTGTGCTTGTTGGCAAACATTCGTAGTTTTGGATTTACGTATAACAGCATTTTAAGAACACACTGATGATAAGATTGGTACAAGAAATCCGAGAGACGCTGAAAAATATCTCCGATAAAGTTGACAATTGGTTTAATAAACCAGAGGAAGCGAGAAAATACAAACCTTTGGACAATGGTTGGACGATTGACCAGATTTTGGAGCACATTTCATTAACAAATCATTTCCTTTTGATCTTGATTGATAAAGGGGCAAGAAAAGCATTGGAGAATGCTAACAAACTTAATTTGCAAACGGAACTGGATGGATATGAATTTGAAAAAAAGAAATTAGATGAGATTGGACTGCATAAATCATTTGAATGGATTCGCCCGGAACACATGGAACCGAAGGGAGAAAAATCATCCGCAGAAACCAGAGAAATTATTGGTGAGCAGTTTCAACAATGTTCAAAACATTTGGAAAATATGCCTGACGGAGAAGGGATCCTTCATAAAACTACTATGACAGTCAATAACTTGGGCAAGATTGACGTGTATGAATATATTTACTTTTTGGCAAAACACGCGGAACGCCATTTAACCCAAATGGAGAAAAATGAAGAAGAGTTTCTCAGTTCAATAAGATAGAATATTCCCGTTTCATCAAACAACTGAATTATCATGTCCGGTCACAGCAAATGGTCCACAATCAAGCGCAAAAAAGGCGCGGCGGATGCCAAGCGGGGAAAGATTTTCACCAAAATCATCCGTGAAATCCTGCTTTCGGCGCGCACCGGCGGTGGCGACCCGGATGGCAACCCACGGCTGCGACTTGCCATCCAGATGGGCAAGGCCAGCAACCTGCCCAAGGAAAACATTGAACGCGCGATAAAGAAAGCCACGGGAGCCGAAGCCGAAAACTACCAGGAAATTACGTATGAAGGCAATTTCGGACCGGTCGGCATTTTCATTGAATGCACCACCGACAACACCACGCGTACGGTTGCCAATGTGCGGGCATATTTCAACAAGATCGGCGGCAGCCTGGGCACCAATGGTTCGCTGGCGTTTGTGTTCAGCCGCAAAGGCGTTTTCAATTTTCCGCTGCCCGCCAATTTGAGCCACGATGACTTGGAACTGGAACTGATTGATGCCGGAGCCGAGGATGTAGGTATTGACGACGGCTACGCTACGGTCAGCACGTCGTTTGAGGGTTTCGGGGCGATGCAGAAAAAACTGGAGGAAATGAACATCGAACTCGAAGAAGCCTCGTTGCAGCGCGTGCCGGGCGTGCTGGTTCCGCTGGACAATGAGGCATTCCAGCGTGCCATGAAACTGATTGACTTGCTGGAAGACGACGATGACGTGCAGAAAGTGTACCACAACATTGACGTGACCGAAGAACAGTTGGAACTGGCGTGAGGCAAAACCTGCGGTTTTGGCACAAGTTGAAGCGTGTGCTACTGCCGGCCGGACTTGAAAAGTCCGGCTACCTTTTCAGTCTGGTAGTCCTTTGACCCGCCCGCTGGCATAGTAACCCTTGGCGTAATACGGATTGACGAGTGAATCTACAGTAACGCCGCGCGAAGTGGAGGCATGGGCGAAGCGTCCGTTTTGCAGGTAAATGCCCACGTGCGAAATGCCTCCGCCAAACGTGTTGAAAAACACCAAGTCGCCTTCGCGCAGGGCTTCACGCTCAATGCCTTGCACGTCTTGGTCATACATTTTCTGGGCGTTTCGGCTCAACGAGATTCCGTAGGCTTCGCGGTACACATTGCGCACAAAACCCGAGCAGTCGGTGCCGCGCCGGTTGTCGCCGCCGTCGCGGTGCGGCACACCGAGCCAACTATAAATGCTGTAGGCGAGGTTCCGGCTGGCTTCCGGGGCGGGCGGCTGCCCGGTGAGCACGAAATGCTGCTGCCGGAAAGCGGAGTCAGAAACGGGTGGCATGGCGATGGGTTTGGGTTGTTGCGCGTAGTTGTACATTGCCCACACCGACCACAACGCCGCCACCAGAACCACCGCCCAAGGCGTGGCCTTGTGCCGCGCAATCTGCCAACGCCGGGCGTACAGCCAAAGCCCGACGTGCCGGAAAAGCAGGGCTATTTCACAGATAATCAGCCAGATCAGTTTGGCGATTTCCTGCAAGACAACCCAAAATTGATTTGCAATGCGCTTCATGAAGATAAACCGGCTTGGTGAATCGTAAAGGATGAATCATGCGTAAACGGGCTGGTGGAAAATAGTATAGAAAATACCTGCCAAACCTGCCGTTTTACGCGCAAGCGGTGCGGAAGGTTTTTTATTTTGACTGCCCGGCAAAATACCTTTGCAGCAAAATCCGCGCCGCTTCCAACGCCGCCGTTTTTCCCGATTCCACATCGGCCTCCATGGCTGGCAACTGGCTGCTGACCAGCGGGTTGCGGTAAAAATTCTCTTCCAGTTCCTGCCGGATTGTCTCGTGCAGCCATTGCAGGTTTTGCGCTTGGCGTTGGCGCGTGAAATAACCGTTGGCGCGCGTTATGGCCGCGTATTTCTCCATCATTTCCCAGACTTCGGCAATGCCCGTGCCGTTCAAAGCCGAACAGGTTTGCACGGGCGGCTGCCAGCCCGAACCGGTGGCCGCCATCAAATGCAGGGCGTTTTGGTAGGTTTGGCGGGCTTGCCGGGCGGCGTTGGCATTGCCGCCATCGGCCTTGGTGATGGCCAGGGCATCGGCCATTTCCATGATGCCGCGCTTGATTCCCTGCAACTCGTCGCCCGCCCCGGCGAGCATGAGCAACAGGAAAAAATCGGTCATGCCGTGTACCGCCGTTTCGGATTGCCCCACGCCCACGGTTTCCACGATAATCACTTCGTAGCCCGCGGCCTCGCAAAGCAACATGGCCTGGCGTGTGCTGCGCGTTACGCCACCCAGCGAACTACCTGTGGGCGAAGGTCTTACGTAAGCCAAGGGTTGGTTCACCAAGGTTTCCATCCGCGTCTTGTCGCCCAGGATGCTGCCACCAGAGCGGCCACTGCTGGGGTCAACGGTAAGCACGGCCAGTTTTTTGCCCAACCCGGCAATATGGTTGCCCAAGGCTTCGATAAACGTGCTTTTGCCCACGCCCGGCACACCCGTAATGCCCACCCGCAGCGACTGGCCGGTATGCGGCAGCACACCCTGCAACACCGAGGCCGCCAGTATTCTGTCGCTGGCCAACGTGCTCTCCACCAACGTGATGGCACGGCTGAGCACCATCCGATCGCTGCGGAGAATACCTTCAATGTACGTTTCAGGAGCGAGGCGGGAAAGCATACGTGAATTTGGATTTCGGAAGGCGGAATTCGACATTAAAGCTAAAATGGCAATCCGCAAAAATAGTATCTTTTCCAAAGCCCAAACC
>JANPIL010000256.1:0-8890 GCA_031424975.1 Sphingobacteriales bacterium | reverse complement strand
GTGGTGGCAGACAGTTTGGTGCTTCGTAATCGCCAACTTCTTGTAGCTGCAAATCGTTGGCAGCAGCAGCCAAACCATCCAGTCACGGCGGCTTTCACGCTCATTGTTACCGATCACTTGCCGTAATTTTCGGGAAGTGATCGGCACGAAGCACCAAGAATAAATTTCCAACCCTTTTTCTTTCCGGTAAAAACGGCTATCCAACGTTTGCCACAACCTTTTGCCGGAAAAAGCAGTTATTTGAAACAACAGAACCCACCACAAAACCATGCTCGAAACCGCCATTAGCCGTCCAGACAATATTTCCCGAAATAGTATCCCCGGAAACACCCAAACCCCCCGTCCGCGCACGGGCGTGTTGCTGGTGCAATTAGGCACGCCCGACAGCCCGGCAGTGCCCGATGTGCGCAAATACCTGCGCGAATTCCTGATGGATGGCCGCGTGATTGATTTTCCGTTCATCGCCCGGTTTTTGCTGGTCAATGGCATTATCGCGCCGTTCCGCGCCCCCAAATCGGCCAAGATTTACAAGCAACTTTGGACTGAACGCGGCTCGCCGCTGAAATTCCACAGCCAGGATGTGACGCAACTGCTGCAAGACCGGTTGGGCGGCGACTACAAGGTTGTGTTGGGAATGCGCTACCAAAGCCCGAGTTTGAAGGGTGCCTTGGAGCAATTGAATAATATCGGGCTGGAAAAAATCATTGTCATCCCGTTGTTTCCGCAATATGCCTCGGCTTCGAGCGGTTCGGTGCAGCAGAAAGTGATGGAACTCGTAAGCCGGTGGCAGATTATTCCCGGAATCGAGTTTGTGAGCCAATTCGTAGATCAGCCCGGCTTTATCGAAACCTTTGCCGAACTTGGCCGGAATCATATCCAAAAGGCCGCTTACGACCATTTTGTATTCAGCTACCACGGCCTGCCCGAACGCCAAATCCGTAAGGGCGACTGCACGAAAACCTGTCTGAAAGGTGATTGTTGCGGTACTTGGCACGCCATGAACCACCAATGCTACCGCGCCCAGTGTTTTGAAACAACGCGCCGGTTGGCGGCGGCCTTGGAAATCCCCGAAGAGAATTACACGGTTTGCTTCCAGTCGCGGCTGGGCAAGGATCCGTGGGTAAAGCCTTACACCGACGATGTGATCAAGGAATTGGCGGCGCGCGGAATCAAGCGCGTGCTGGCGTTTTCGCCCGCATTCGTGGCCGACTGCTTGGAAACGACCATTGAAGTGGGGGAGGAGTACCGCGAGATTTTTGAGGAACACGGCGGCCAGCACTGGCAGTTGGTGGAAAGCCTGAACACGCAACCGCGCTGGATAGAAACGCTGGCGGACATGGTGAAAGCGCGGAGCGTTGTTCCGGCCTGAAATATGTTCTGAAGAGCAGGTTTGGGCTTTTTGAAAGCTACTATTTTGTGGCGCGTATTTGAAACGCGCCACAGGGCTCAACCGGTGAGGTTTTTAAAACCTCACCGGTTTTTCAGGCGGGTTTGGGCTTGTCAAAACATACTATTTTCGGAACGCATCAAGTCTTCTGTTTTTTCTTCTTGGCGGCCGGAAACAGGATGTTGTTCAGAATCAGCCGGTAGCCGGCTGAATTGGGGTGGAGGCTCAAATCGGTTGGTTCCTCGCCCACTTGGTGCTGGTAGTCTTCGGGGTCGTGGCCGCCGTAAAATGTCCACGTGCCTTTGCCAAAAGTGCCGTGGATGTATTTGGCTTCATTGATCGTTTTGTTTTCGCCCATCGAAATGACTTCCGGTTTCATCAGGCTTTTCTTGAAGCCGGTGGTTTGTCCCAGAAAACTTTTCACCACGCTCAAGTGGTTCTGGGTCAGCATGGTCGGCACGGGATCCCACTTGGCCGAGAATTGGAAAAGTGAAAAATAGTCGTTGCCTTCGCTAACGGCCCGTTCGTAAATCTGGTTGTCGATGTTGGAATATTCATAATCAAACGGGTCGCGGTTGAGCGAGAAGTTGCGGAAGGCGAAGGTTTTACCGTAATCCAGCTTTTGCTGGGCGTTAGGGTCGGCGGGGTCGCCGTCGTAAATGCTTTCGCAGATGTCCACGCCATCGGCGGCCAGCGCGATGTCGTAGGTGTCGGCAGCCGAACACATGGCAAACAGGAAGCCGCCGCCCGCGCAGAAATCCCGGATTTTCTTGACCACGCTCAGTTTCAATTGCGAAACCTTGGTGAAACCGTATTTTTTGGCGCAGGTTTCAAACTCGCGTTGCTGGGCCTTGTACCAGGCCGTGTGTCCGTGGGTGCGGTAAAACTTGCCGTACTGGCCCGTAAAATCCTCGTGGTGGAGGTGCAGCCAGTCGTATTTTGGCAGCTTGCCGTCCATCACCTCATCGTCGAAAATGGTTTCGTAGGGTATTTCGGCGTAGGCCAGCACCAGAGTCACGGCATCGTCCCAGGGTTGTTTGGATTTGGGCGAATACACGGCCACTTTGGGCGGCTTTTCCAGTTTCATCACGTCCATGTTTACGTCGGGCGCACTGATTTCATTGGTGATTTGCGCCGCCTGCGCATCCGAAATTACCTGGTAACTCACGCCCCGCACCCGCAGTTCGCTCTCGAATGCGGTTTGGTACTGGCACATGAAGCTGCCGCCCCGGTAGTTGAGCAGCCAGTCTACCTCCACATTTTTGGTCAGCACCCAATACGCGATGCCGTAGGCTTTCAGGTGGTTGCTTTGCGATTCGTCCATCGGGATCAGGATGGACGAGGCGCGGCTCACGCCGATGCTGCACAAGGTCAGCACGGTCAGCAGCAGGCGGCGGAATGTCTTGTTTGGCATGGCGGTAGGGGTGCGCGGGTTACTGACCCAAGTTGTTGAAAATACGGGGCATTCGCAATGGCGGACGGATTTATTCTCGTTTGCAAAACCGAAGGCATAACGCCGAAAGTGACGGAATAATTTGAATCCGCCCGATTTTCCCCGGTTTGCCGAAGGCGGGTTTACGGTTTTTGAAACATACTATTTTGCCGGATGCCCCAAACCGTTGAAACGGTTCAAGATACCCGCACCCGCCAAACACAAAACCCACGGTTTCAGCCGTGGGTTTTGTGCAACATCAGTTTGTGATTGGTGGATTGCGATTATTTCCGGCCGCTGGCGGCCCCGGCTTTTTTGGTTTTGCCAATGTCAGGTTTCGGCAGGAAGCTGTCGGTTTCCACGTAGGCGTTGAACAGTGCTATTTCGCCTTCCCTGCCCGGTTTGGCGTTGCCGTGTTCCATGCCCAGCACGCCTTTCCAGCCTTTTTCGTGGATGTGCTTGAAAATGTTCTTGTAATTCATCTCACCCGAAGTCGGTTCCTTGCGGCCCGGATTATCACCGATTTGCAGGTAGGCGATTTCGCTCCAGGTCCGGTCCATGTTCACGATGATCTCTCCCTCGTTGCGCTGCATATGGTACATATCGTAGAGTAGCTTGCACGACGGGCTGTTGACCGCCCGGCAGATCATGTACGTTTGGTCGGAGCCGCGCAGAAACAGGTCGGGTGTGTCGCTGAGCGGTTCCAGCACCATTACCAGCTTGTGCGGCTCCATGATTTCGGCTCCGCGCCGCAGCGTGTCAATCACGTGGCCGGTCTGGATGCCGATGGGCAGGTGGCGTTCGTAAAAACCCGGCACCACGGTAACCCACGTGGCGTTGCAGCGTTTGGCCACTTCAACGGCGGTACGGCAGGTTTTGAGGAAATGGTCGTTGAATTCGGGTTTGCCGCTTGCCAGCGAGGTTTTCCAATTGTCGCCGCCATCCACCACAAATACGCCCATGGTCATGCCCAGTTTAGCCAGCGTTTCGCCGATTTTGGCTTGCGTTTCGGGTGTCCGGTCCATCATGCCATTGTCTTCCAAGGCCGTAAAGCCCAAGTCGGCCATCACTTTCAACTGGTCGAACAAATCCTTACCCGCCAGATTCTCAAACATCCCGAAATGCGGCGCGTAGTTGAGGTTGAACTTGTTTTTGGCGGGCAGCGGCGTGTCGGCAGCCGCACGGCTATTCGATGGAAAGCCAACGCTGGCAACACCGGCGGCAGCCAGGCTTTTCTTCACAAAATCGCGACGAATCATAAAAAATGGGCGGTTGAAGGGTTGTCAAATAATTTTATAGTCCACAGTCCACGGTCGGCAGTCCACGGAAAAAATGATAACGGGCAGGTTTTGGGTTTTTAAAACATACTATTTCTATTTTGCTCGTTTTCCCTATAGACTGCCAACTGTGGCCTATAGACCGTTATTTTTTCAATGATGCCATGTATTCCACCAAGTCGGCCAGTTCCTGGGTGGTCATGTTGTCGGCAAGCCCGGCGGGCATCATGGAGTTTTCAAGTTTTTTCATTGAGGCCACTTTTGCCATCTTGTAGTTGCTTACCGTGCCGCCTGGCATTTTCAGTTGCAGGTCGGTTTCGGTCTTGCTGGCCACGATTCCGGTCAGGGTGCTGCCATCCTTGAATTTCACCTCGTAGCCCTCGTAGCCGAAACTAATGCCCGCATCGGGGTGCAGGATGGAAATGTACTGGGCTTCCTTAGGCAGTTTGCTCCCGATTTCCGAGAGTTTCGGGCCAAAGTCCATGCCTTCGCCTTTGACTTGGTGGCACACCGAGCAGTTGTTTTTGAAAATCGTGATGCCGTTTGCCAAGTTGCCTTTCATGGCCAGCATCTTGTCTAAGGCGGGGTGTTTCTGCACGCTGGCCGTTGACTGGCCCAAATAGCTGGCCGCTTCCGTGCGGACGTTTTTCTGCCAGGCATTGCTCACACTGTTCACCAATGCGGCCTTCAGGTTTTCGGGCACTTTGCCGCCGCGCAGCAATTGCAGCACGCGTTCTTCGCCGCCACCACTGTTGCCGAGCCGTTGAGCCGCCTCCCGTTGCAGAGGGAATGGATTTTTCGGGTTCAGGGCGGTTTGCTCAATGATTTGCAGCGATTCCTTGCTGCCCACCCAGCGCAGCGCGTTCAGCATCACAACGGCCTGTTTCTCATCCTTGCCATTGACAATGCCGCGCACCTTGGCCCCGCCGTTCTGCCGGAGCAGGGTTTCGGCGGCGTTTTTGCCCAGTTGGTCGGCGTTTTTGTCGAGTGCCAGCTTGAGCAGCCGGTCATTTTCCTCCTCCAGTTCGTAGCGGTTCACAAATTCGATGAATTCCTCCGTGCCTTCCACCGAGTTGAGCACGCCTTTCAACGCCCGCATGGCCGTTTCGGAGCGGCGGACGGAAGCCGGATCCAAGTGGTTGAGAGCCAGTTTGTTGATCTGCAATTGTTCGGCACTGTTGCCTTCCATCATTTTAAGCAACGCCACTGATTTGGCATTGGCATCGGCAATGAAATCGAAGGCGCGGAAGTAACGCAGGCGGCTGCCCAAGTCCGTGGATGATTCGGTGGCCAGTTGCGCCAGCAGCGGTACGGCTTCGGCGGTGCGGGCCCGCCAGATGATGTCGCGGTTGGCCGCACCGGCGGCGGCATTGCTGCCAGCCGTTTTTTGCCAGGCGGCAAAGTAACTGTCCCAATTCTTATCGGCACCAATGCCCAATGCTTCCAGATACCAGCGGTCTTTGCCATCGTGCTGCTGTGCCAGTCTGGCCCACAATTCCGGGGCTTCGGGGTTTTGGCTGTGGCGCAACGCAATGGCGCATTCGCGGCGCACCTGCGCATCCGCATCGTTCACGAGTTGTTTCACGTACGGAACCACGTCCATTTTCAATTGGCGGGCGGCGCGCAAACCGGCAATGCGCAAATCGGGATTCGGGTTTTTCAACGCTAATTCCACGTATTTCCTGCCTTTGCCTTCCATTTTGGCCAGCAGCCAGAAGGCGCGGGCTTGCATACGGGGGTTTGGGCCTTGTGATTTATAGTATTTTGCCAACGCTTTTTCGGCTTTCGCGCCCATGTTGTGCAGGGCATTCCAGGCTTGGTAGCGGATGGAAAGGTTGGGGTTTTCCAAGGCTTTCAACGCGCCATCGGCGGTCTTGAGGTCAAAGGTTGGGATTTTGTAGGCGGTGTTGGGCGGGGCAATGCGGAAAATACGGCCCCGGTTCTGGTCGCCAGCCTGGTGGCCGCCCACGCCGGGGTCATACCAGTCGGCCACCATCAGCGAGCCGTCGGGAGCCACGCACACATCCGACGGGCGGAACCATTGGTCGCGCACGCCTTCCACAAGCGGCATAATCGAAGCCTTGAAGCCCGCGCCATCTTTCGTTACCGGATAAGCCCGCACCACATTGGGGCCGGCATCGCAGTGGATCATTTGGTTGCGGAACCGTTCGGGCAGCAGCGTGCCTTCGTAGATGACCATTCCCGTGGGCGAACCGGCTCCGGTCTGGAGCAGGTTGGGCATGGTGCCGGGGTCGTTCAGGTGCCAGTGGCGGTGCGGAATTTCCTTTTCGAGGTTGGTCCGGTTGGCTTGCCAGCCCGCGCCGGTCAACTCGTCGGTGTAGCCGTAGCTGCCGTAGTCCATCACGTAATTGATGCGCACGCCCTTGTTGCCGTCGTCGTCATTGTCGCTTTGCCACATGGTTCCGTAGCTGTCCACGGCCACCTCGTAGTTGTTGCGGAAATTCTGGCCCAGTACTTCAAGATTTTTGAAATCCGGGTCGCAGCGGAAAACCATGCCCTGCTTGTAGTTTTTGAGCGAAACCTCGTTGCCTTCCACATCCTTCACAAAGCGTTCCTGCGCGTCTTTCAGTTGTTCGCCCGCATTGCCGAAGTTGAAGTAAAACTTGCCATCGGGGCCAAACACAAAGGCGTGCATCCCGTGGTCGTGCTGCTCACCGGCAATGCCCTCGAAAATAATTTCCTTCTTGTCGGCCTTGTCGTCGCCATTCTCATCCGTAAACAAATACACGTATGGGCTTTGCGACACTAGCACCCGGTTTCCCATCACCCACACGCCCAGCGGCGAATTGAGTTCGGGACCTTGGTAAAACACCTTATTTACATCCGCTTTGCCATCGCCATTGGTATCTTCCAGAATCACAATCCGGTCGCCTTCCTTTTTCACCGGGTTTCCATTGATATCCGGACGGTAATTGTACGCCTCGCACACCCACACGCGGCCACGGGCATCCACGTCAATGTTGGTGGGGTTGGTGAGCATGGGTTCGGCGGCAAACAGCGTCGCATCCAGTCCGTCGGCGATTTTGAGGCCGGCCAGTGCGTTTTCGGGCAGGCGTTTCTGCTCGTCCGTCAATTGGCGGTAAAGGCTGTCCAGCACCGCCTCAGAGGGGCGCACCGGTTGCGAATTCTGGTAGGCGCTGCCCAACAGGAGCAGCCCCACCAGTCCGGCACACAGGCCGTGGGTCTTGGTGATTTTCATGGTCTGGATAAAAGGATTTGGAGGGTTGATGGGATTTTGGGGTTGCAAGGATTTTGGTACGGCTTGTACGCGCGGAGCGAAATCGTTTTCGTGACTCGTAAAGGTACATTATTTCATTGCATAATAAGAAGTGTTTATAGCATTTGTTTGGGAAAACAAAGAAAAAAAATAGTTGGAAGAAGATAAAGACAGTCGGAACGGAATGTCTCTTTCCGGCATGGCCGCCGCAGGTTTTTTGTTCTGACAACCGGGGTTTGGCCCCCGCTAAAGACGGGGCTTTCAGCTTTTTGAAACATACTATTTCGGGAGGGAGGTAATACCGGTCAGACACTGTGTGTCAGACCGGTATCGGCAATCGGCTTTCGGGAGAACAGGCAGGTTTGTGCTTTTTGAAACATACTATTTTGCCGCCGTCCTTTTGCCGCGTTCTGTTTACCTTTGCCGCATGATCTTGCAAAACGACTTGTTGCTGCGGGCGGCCCGCGGCCAAAAAACCGAACGCACACCCGTGTGGCTCATGCGCCAGGCCGGGCGTATTCTGCCCCAATACCGTGCCGTGCGCGAGCGGGCGGGCAGTTTCATCACACTTGCCACCACGCCCGAAATGGCCGCCGAGGTCACGCTGCAGCCCGTGGATATTTTGGGCGTGGATGCCGCCATCATCTTTTCCGACATCCTCGTCATTCCCGAAGCCATGGGACTGCCCTATGAGATGGTCGAGAAACGCGGCCCTTTTTTTCCGAATCCCATCCAGTCCGCAAAGGATGTGCAACAACTCAGGATTGCCGATGCGGAAACCGATTTGAGCTACGTGCTGGAAGCCATCCGGATGGTGAAACGCGAACTGAACGGCCGGGTGCCGCTGATCGGGTTTGCGGGTGCGCCATGGACTATCTTTGCGTACATGATTGAAGGCGGCGGCTCCAAGACGTTTTCCAAAGCCAAACGGATGCTTTATACCAATCCGGCATTGTCGCACACGCTGCTGCAAAAAATCACCGACAGCACCATCGGGTATTTGCAAGGCCAAATACGCGCCGGAGCCGATTTGGTGCAGCTATTCGATTCGTGGGCGGGCATTCTGGGGCCTGAGCAGTACCGCATTTTTTCGCTGCCTTACATCAAACAAATCTGCGATGCCATCCAAGGCACGCCAAAAACGGTGTTTGCCAAGGATGCGTGGTTTGCCCGCGCCGACATTGCCCGGCTCGATTGCGATGCGGTTGGCTTGGATTGGACGATGGATGCCACGGAATCGCGGCAGCTCACCGGGCCGGACAAAACGCTGCAAGGAAACTTGGATCCGTGCGTGCTGTACGCTGATTTCCAGACCATTGAACGCGAAACCCGCCGGATGCTGCAAGCCTTCGGGCCGCACCGCCACATTGCCAACCTCGGCCACGGCGTGTATCCCGACACCGACCCCGAAAAAGTGAAGTGCTTCATCGAGACCGTGAAAGCGTTTGCGCACTGAGCCGGATTCCCGCAAAAATTCTCGTAAAATAGTATCTTCCTGAAAGGCCAAACCCGAGGCCTCCCCCCTGTCTGCCGACAGGCAGGCAACCCCCTCCGAA
>JANPIL010000255.1:0-3077 GCA_031424975.1 Sphingobacteriales bacterium | reverse complement strand
CGGGTGCGCCAAACGAAGGGCTGAAAAAGGTCGGCGTGTCTGCTTCTGGGATGTTGAGCCAAGTTTTGCCGCCATCAACAGATTTTATGATGGCCGCCACGCCCCCGTGCTTCGAATATTTGTTGATGAACGTGAGTTTTTGCTGGAAACTGGCATCCACATTGAGCCAAGGCTGGTGTACTTTCATGCGTTTGTACAGCGAGTCGAAATTCACCGGTTTGGACGGCAAGTGCCAATCGTAGTCGTAGAGGCACACATACATGGCCGAATCAACGGCCACCAGCCCACAAACGTAGCGCAGCAGCAGTTTTTTCGGCAGTTTGTGCCTGAAATCATAGCCTTCAAAATCCGTTGCCGTGGCCACGGTATGGTTGGGCGGCGTGCCGGTTACTTTTAAAATGTGGGCATACCAGTACCGGCCGCCAAAATTATCGCCATCGTCTTCCAGCGTGTAAATGGCATCGTCTTGGCCCCACGTCCACCAGTGCATATCCGACGCGGTGCCGGGATATTTGTGCGGCACCGAAGTCCATTCCAGTTTTTCAATCAATTGGCTGGGCGGGTAGGGCAGCTTCCGGTGGGGCGTTTGGGCCGCACTTGGCCGGTAAGCCATTGAAAACAAGACGATTGCCAGATGCGCTGCGCTGCGTGGAGTCATGTATTTGTTATGATAGGTTGGTTGTGGAAGTATGAACGGGCAAATGTTGGTGGCGGCCGGGCATACCGGGCAAAATAGTATGTTCCAGAAAGCCGGAACCCGCCGATTCATCCGAAGGCCGATATGCCATACCAGTCTGACACACAGTGTCTGACCTGCGGTGCGGCTTTCCCAAAATAGTATGTTTCAAAAAGCCCAAACCCGGCTCTTCAATAAATGCCATCCAAGGCAAAAACGGGTTTGCGGTGCATCCACTGGCCTTTGGTGAAATCAGGAAACATCTGCGGCGCGCCGCCATTGGCAATGGAATCTTCCGAGAGCTGGCTGATGGCACTCCACGTTGCGGCATCGTACACATCCAAAGGTGTGGGGGCTTTTCGCTTCACGGACTCCACAAAGGCGTGCAGCACAAAGAAATCCATGCCGCCGTGCCCTTGGCCTTCGGCTTTGCTTGCATGGGTTTTCCAGAGCAGATGGTCGTGGTTTTTGTAATACTCACCGGCGGGTTCCCAAGTATCATGCGGGCTTTTGCCTTCCACATACACCGTGTTGCCATCGTTCATCCATATCCCTTTGGTTCCCTGCACCCTGAAACCCAACGAATAAGGCCGGGGAAGATTGGTATCGTGGCTCACCACGATTGATTCGCCGTTCGCCGTCTTGATTACCGAGGTCACCACATCGCCCAGCTTGAAGCCGGTGTTGGCGCTGGGGTGTTCCTTGCCGCCAACCTTGGTGGCGTACTCGTGCAGGCCCCGCGATTTTGTGGCCGTTGAGGTGATGGACACAAAACGGTTTCCCCGGTTGATGTTGAGTATGTTGGCTATCGGCCCGATGCCGTGCGTCGGGTATATGTCGCCGTTGCGCATCACCGAATGCTGGGTGCGCCAACGCGCCTCGCCGGTGCCCTTACCGCCGAACTCGGCACCGGGCGAAAACTTGATGCCCCGCAAATCGTGCTGGTAGCCGCACTGGCAATGGACAATCTCACCGAAAACATCCTGCCTCACCATGTTCAGTATGGCCATCACATCGCGCCGGTAGCACACATTTTCCAGAATCATGCAGGGCATACCCGTGGCTTCCGAAACATTCACCAAATCCCAGCATTCTGCAATGGTAATGGCGCAAGGCACTTCCAGCCCCACGTATTTGCCCGCTTTCATGCCGGCCACCGCCATGGGCACGTGCCATTCCCACGGGGTGGAGATAATCACGCCGTCCAAGTCGTCGCGCTTGAGCATTTCCAAGTACGAAAACTCGTTTTGCTGGTACGTGGCCGGCTTTTTGTATCCGGCTTTGGCAGCCATGTCCAAGGCTTCTGTAATCCGGGCCGGGTCAATGTCGCAAATGGCAGTCACCGAAACATCGTTTCTCGACAGGGCGTTTTGCAGGTGGTTCAGCCCCCGCGAGCCAACCCCGATAAAGCCCAGCCGCACCTTGGCGGCCGGAAGCGGAGCCATTGCCAGACCCATTTCGGATGCCAACAAAAGGCCCGCGCCGATTTTTGCATTCCTGGCCAAAAATTCTCTTCTGCTTGTCATTGTCCGGGTTGGTTATGGTTGGGTTATTGTTGTGGTCGGAATCTGTCTTATTGGGCTGCCGCAAATAGTATGTTTCAAAAGGCCCAAACCTGCTCGGGAAACAATTGTTGTACGGCCACAGACTGTACACAGGAAGAACACACACAGGAATCTCGTGGCTCACATCCGCCATAAAAATCCACGATTTCAGACTAACGCACTCAACAACGCTTCTTTCGCGATGAGTTTTTGCAACAACGCCGTTTGGTTTCTGGCCCTCACAAGGTTGTGGCCTTCGTATTTGGAGCCGTAATACACATCATTGTTGAGATAATCGGTCAGGAAACGGAGTGCCTGCATATACACCATGCATTTGCCGGCATACACGAAATGGCTTCTTTCGGTTGCCGTCAGTTCACCGGCCATTTCGCTCAGGTATCCGTCCGCAATCGCTTTGAAATAGTCTTCCCTTATCTCAACCATGTCAAGGTTTTGCTCTTCCTCGCTCACCGGGCACAAGTACGTGCGCATCATGTCGCCGACATCACTGATGAAATGGCCCGGCATCAGCGTGTCAAGGTCTATCACGCAGAGTGCGTTGCCGTGCCCGTCAAACAGCACATTGCTTATTTTTGTGTCGTGATGGGTCACCCTTTTCCTGAAATTACTGTCGGCACACACGTTTTCGTAGGTCATGGCAATGTTCCGTTGGCTTTGCAGGTAGCGGATGGTTTCCGCCGACTGGCGAATCCGTAAGGGATTGCCTTTCTGTAACGCCTTCTCAAATTGCGCGTAGCGTATGGTCAGGTTATGGAAGCCGGGCAGCGTAATGTGCAGCTTTTCGGCGCGAAAACCGGAAAGCAACTTGCTGAAGCGGCCAAACTGCCGGGCAGCCC
>JANPIL010000254.1:0-21510 GCA_031424975.1 Sphingobacteriales bacterium | reverse complement strand
GGCGCGGCGGGGGGCCGCGGTGCGGTTGTTCGAGGCCCGCACGGTCGGCGCCGGCGCGACCCAGGCATCCGCGGGAGTCCTCGCGCCGTACATTGAAGGGCACGAGCGCGGCCCGTTGTTCGATCTCGGCCTGCGATCGCTCGGGATGTACGACACGTTCGTCAGGGACGTCTGCGAGGAGTCCGGTCTCGCCGTCGAGTACCGCCGCTGCGGCACCCTCGAAGTGGCCACAGACGAAGCCGCCGCCGCGCGCCTGCGGCAGTCAGCAGCCGGAGATCGCGTCCTGCGGTGGCTCGATCCATCGGAGGCTCGTGGCCAGGAGGCGGCGCTCGCGGCAACGATCGAGGGGGCCCTCTTCGCGCCGGATCACGGCTACGTCGCGGTGCCCTCGCTGATCTCCACCAGCCGCATCCCGAGTGCATTGGCAAATGCCTTCCAGCGGGCGGTGTTGCCACCATAAATCACATCCTTGTTATCGAATGAGTTGGTAACAGTCAAATCCAAACCATCGGCGGCGGCTTTCAACTCCTTGAAGAAGTCATCGTAAATGGCTTGCTGGCTGTCGTATTTTTCCGGTTCGTTGGGCTTAGCGGCGTTGAAATACGGAATGTCGCCGTACATATCCACCATCCGGTGAAAAAGGAAAACCTTCCAAGTGCGGGCAATCAGTTTCTGGTTGCTGGTGGTGTTTTCGCTGTTGATAATCGTCGCCAGGTTGGCGATGTCGCGCGGGTAAAACAGGTTCCAGCCCGCATTGAGCCAAGTCTGGTTCATTTGGTACTTGTCCGTATTGAAATACGGCGCGCTGGTGGCGTAATGTTGGGAAAACAAATCCACGTACAGTGCCTGCACCCGCTGGAATTCAAAGGCGCGCATCAGTCCGTTGGAAATGGCGGACGAAAACAGGGCGTTTGCCGCACCTGCCGCCACTGCCGGGTCGTCAAGCGTGACCCGGTTCGGGTCAATATTCATTTCCTCAAACCGGTCGGTGCAAGACGCCGAGGCAAAAGACAGGAGCAAACCTGCCGCAATGGTTCTTATATACTTAGTCATGTTTGATACAAGTTTTTTTGGTAGAGAAATGTCACAAAGTCACGTTGAGGCTCACGCCAACGGAACGCGTGGAAGGAAGCCCGTAGAAATCAAGTCCCTGACCGTTCAGGCCGGTATTGAGAGCCACTTCAGGATCCATTGGCGCGCGGTTGAGCAGGAAAAACAGGTTGCGCCCATACACACTCACGTTCACATTCCGGAATGGTGTTCTGCCCAGCAAGGATACCGGCAACCGGTACCCGATGGTGAATTGGCGCAGGCGAATGTTGGTGGCATCGTACGTAAATGCCTCGCCCACGGGGTTTGCCCGGCCACCCACATTCTGCCAGTAACCTTGGGCGGTAACGGCGCGGTCGTTAGCGACGGCGGTTGGTACGTTTTTGCCTTTGTCATCTACCTGAAGTGTTCCGTTGGGGTTGGTGGCAGCTCTCACGCCCGCAACCACCAAGTTGCCTTCCCGCCCGTCAAGTGTATAATCCATGCGTCCCAAGCCGGCCAAAACAGCCTGCGTATGCGATACGACCTTACCGCCAAATCGCCCGTCAATCAGAAACTCGAACCGAAAACCCTTGTACGAGAACGCGTTGTTCAAGCCAGCCAGCCAGTCCGGGTTGGCATTGCCCACGTACACATTGGCGGTGGTGAGGGGCAAACCGTTGTTCGGATTAATCAGAATCGCGCCGTTGGCATCGCGCTGGAAACCCCTTGTCGTGATTTCGCCCATGCGCTGGCCGTTGATGGCACCGATGTTGGCAATCCGGTTGCCGCCCAAGCCGTAATTCGTGATTTTTCCATCAGGATCCAGTTCTATCACTTTGTTGCGGTTGCGGGTGTAGTTCAGCGACACATCCCATGTGAAGTCTCCCGCCAACGGCTTGGCATTCAGCAGCAACTCAATGCCTTGGTTCTGGATGTTACCCAAATTCAGGAATTGGCTGGTAAAGCCCGTGGTGGGCGACTGTGGCAGTGTGGCCAACTGGTTGAATGTATTGGTACGGTAAAAGGTGAAATCAAAACCGAAACGGTTTCCGAGGAATTTCGCCTCGATGCCAGTTTCAAAGGCCCGGGTTCTTTCGGGTTTCAGCCGGCTGCCGATGGTCAGGGTGGGTTCGTTGGTCAGTATTGTGCCCACCACACCATTGGAAGGCGACAGGTATTGTACCGTGCGGTAAGGGTCGGTGTCATTGCCGACTCCGGCCACCGAACCGCGCACCTTAAGGTACGAGACTTCTTGTGGCAACGCGATGATATCGCTCAGAACAGCACTCAAGGACACGGACGGATAGAAATAAGACCATGCACTCCGGGGAAGCGTACTCGACCAGTCGTTGCGGGCCGTCACATCCAAAAACAGGAATTCCTTGTACGAAAATTGGCCCGACGCATACAGCGACTGCACTTCCTTTTCACCGAATCCCTGCCCGATAACGCGGTTTGTGCCATTGGTGACATTGAAAAAGTTAGGGATGTCCAACCCTCCGGCATTTTGCACCGACGAACTGGAAACCTGGCGGCGCAGGTTGCCGCCACCTTGCAGGTTCAGGGCAAAATCACCGGCGATTTTCGTGTTGTACGTCAGCAGGAAATCGGTGTTGAATTCTGTGACACGGCGCGAGGAAGTGCGGTAGTCGCCGCCCGCACTATTACCCGCCAATGGCAGGGGCGCACCGGAAAACACTTTGCGGTCATCATTGTCAAAATAAGTATCCAGACCGGCGCGTACCAGCACCGAAAACTTATCCGTGAACTTATACGTGGCGGAAGCCAAACCAATCACCCGGTTGCGCACTTCACGCAGTTTGAACCGATTGGCGACGTAATAGGGGTTGGCGATGATGGCACTGTTGCCAAGGAAAAAATTCTGCGACGCGCGTCCGCTGCCACCCACCAACTCATAATTTTCCAGTTCCGAATCGGGTACGGTGCTGGGCATCCTGATGGCATTGGAATACGGGTTGAGCGGGCCTTCGCCACCTTCGGGGCGGTTGTCGATACGTTGGTTCAGGTAAGTGATTTTCGAGTCGAAAGTCAGTTTGCTGCTCAGGTTAACTGTTCCGCGCAGGTTCAGGGTGGTGCGGTTCAGTTGGTTGTTCGGCACCAGGCCATTGCTTGTCAAGTTGGTGGCAGAGAAATACAACTGCGTTTTCTCGGTGCCGCCATTGATGCTCAATGAATTGTTGAGCGTGCTTCCCCGCCTGAAAAACGACCCTACATGGTCTTGGCTGGCAAGCGAATAGGTCTTTTTGTTCCAATCTTCCACCGACTGCCCGGTGATTTTGGGACCCCAGCTGTTCTCATTGTTGAACAGGTAGTTGCCGTTCTCGCCTTGCGCATACTGGTCCTGAAAGTTGAGGTCATACATCGGCGACTCAGTGGAGTAACTGACTCCGTAGGAGATTCCCAAATCCTTGGTGGCGGCTCCTTTCTTGGTGGTGATCATGATTACGCCGTTTTGGGCGCGCGAACCGTACAATGCCGCCGCCGTGGCTCCCCGGAGTATGGACATGGACTCAATGTCGTCGGGATTGATGTTGCCAATGCCATCGCCCAAGTCGGAACCGCCGAATTCGCCAACCTGTCCGGCCTGTGTGTTGTCAATGGGTATGCCGTCAATCACATACAGCGGCTGGCTGTTGCCCAACAATGAACGGTCACCGCGAAGCACCACCCGCGACGAAGCCCCCGGCCCCTGCGTGCCTTGGTTAATGACCACACCCGCCACTTTGCCGGCCAGGTTATTGATCAGGTTGGGCGTGCGGACATCGGTCAAATCCTTGCCCTGCAACTCCTGTGTGGCGTATCCCAATGATTTTCGGCTGCGTTCCACACCCAAGGCCGTCACCACCACTTCGTTCAAGGTGCTGACATCCTGCACCATTGAAATGTTTATTTCAGTCTGGCTGCCCACTGCTACTTCCTCTTTCAAGTAGCCGATAAAGGAAAAGGTGAGTTTTGTTTCGGTGGCGGGCACACTGATGCTGTAGCCGCCAGCGGCATCCGTTGTTGTGCCGGTAGTGGTGCCGGTTACGATAACCGAAACGCCCGGCAGCGGCTGGCTGTCTTCGGAAGATGTGACCCGCCCGGTCACCTTGCGTTCCTGGGCCGTGGCCATGCCGGCCATCCACAAGCAAAGTACCATACTGAGTAGTAGCTTTCTTTTCATACTGTTTGTTATTTTTGTTTGGTGAAAAACTGATAAGACCACAATTTTACACAGAATACCGGGAAATATTGCGTGGCGGGGAATTTTTGTTGGAAAAAAGGCGGGTTTTGCCCTTTTGAAACATACTATTTCGGCGGCATTTGTTTAGATGTCGTAGGCCAGCGTGTACTTGATTTCGCTGAGTACGAACGAACTGTTCAGGTTGCCGATGTTTTCAATGGTCGAGAGTTTGTTGCGGACGAAATCGTGGTACTCGGCCATGTTTTTGACCGATACTTTCAGCAGGAAATCTGACGCTCCGGCCACGTGGTAGCATTCCTGCACTTCGCTGAACTGCTGGATCTCGCGTTCAAACTGCTCCACATTCTCCTTGGTGTGGTGGCGCAGCGATACGCTACAAAACGCCGTCAACGCCTTGCCAATCTTCTGTTTGTCGAGCAGCGCAACGTATTGTTTGATGTAGCCTTGGTTTTCGAGCCGCCGGATGCGTTCAAACACGGGCGTGATGGTGAGCTTGAGCCGCGCCGCAATTTCCTTGTTGGTATAGTGCGCATTTGCTTGCAAAAGCCGCAATATATCCACGTCCAGTTTGTCGAGGTTTTCCATGTTGCAGAATTTTTTTCCGAAAAGAATGTTTATTGAAGGTTAATTTGGAAATAAAGTTTACCAAAATTCAATAATGCAGTCTTGTTTTCTTATTTTTATCTATCTATTGGGAACAATTCCCAATAACAATAGATTTGCCGGAATAAAAAACTTTTTCATCTGACAAAATAGTATCTCTCAGAAAGGTCAAACCCGCCTTTTATTCTATCATTCCATTATTCACTCATTCAACACTGCCCCCATGATCATCGGCGTTCCCAAGGAAATCAAGACCAACGAAAACCGCGTAGCCGTGACCCCGGCGGGCGTGGCCGAACTGAAAAAACACGGCCACCGCGTGTGTGTGCAAGCCACGGCGGGCGAAGGCAGCGGCTTTGCGGACGAGGAATACGTGCGGGCCGGGGCCGAAATCATGCCCACCGCCGAAGCCACTTTCGCCATCGCCGAAATGGTGATGAAAGTAAAGGAGCCGGTGGCCGTGGAATACGGGCTTATCAAGGAAAACCAACTGGTTTTCACGTATTTCCACTTTGCCTCATCCGAAGAACTGACCCACGCCATGCTCCAGAGCAAGGCCGTGTGCCTGGCCTACGAAACCGTGGAAAAACCCGACCGCAGCCTGCCGCTGCTGGTGCCCATGTCGGAAGTGGCGGGACGGATGTCGGTGCAGGCCGGGGCAAAATACTTGGAAAAAACCCACAAGGGTCGTGGCATTCTGTTGGGTGGCGTGGCCGGTGTGAAGCCCGCCAACGTGCTGGTGCTGGGCGGTGGCATTGTGGGCACGCAAGCCGCCAAGATGGCCGCCGGACTCGGTGCCAACGTCACGATCATGGACGTGAGCCTGCCGCGCCTGCGCTATCTCGAAGATATCATGCCCGCCAACGTGGACACGCTGATGTCCAATGAATACAACATCCGCGAAATGATCAAAACCTCCGACCTGATTGTGGGCGGCGTGCTGATTCCCGGCACCAAAGCCCCGCGCCTGATCACCCGCGATATGCTCAAAACCATGAAACCCGGCACGGTGATGGTGGATGTGGCCATTGACCAGGGCGGCTGTTTCGAGACCAGCCACGCAACCACCCACGCCGACCCGGTGTATATTATTGACGATGTGGTGCACTACTGCGTGGCCAATATGCCGGGGGCCGTGCCCTACACGTCCACGCTGGCCCTGACCAACGCCACGCTGCCCTACGCCATTCAATTGGCCAACAAGGGCTGGCAACGCGCCTGCCGCGAAAACCAAGAGCTTTTCCTGGGGCTGAATGTGGTGCATGGCGAGGTGGTTTACAAGGGCGTGGCCGACGCATGGAACCTGCCCCTGACCAACGTGCGCGAACATCTGGAAGAGGCGGCACATTGAAGCGACTCCGTTCCGCGATTCTGAAAATAGTATGTTTTAAAAACCCCAAACCCGCCTTGGCTTCCCGAAAGCCGGGCGGGTTTCTGGTTGATGGGGCTGCCGGACACGTCTGTGCGGGACATACGCACCCGAAAACAGCCCAGGTAAGGAAAAGACCCGGAAAGTTTCAAAATCCGTTTCCGGCATCGCCGCACAATCCGTTTGTGTGTCGGCGGGCATGGTAAAAGTGCAGAGCGAGTGTCGGGGAAGGCAAAAAAAACGTTTTTTTTCGCTTCCATTCCAAGTTATTGACTTTCAACGGTTTTAATGTATCCAGCCACCATTTTCGTTTTGCTTTTTCAAACGCCTCCATTTATAACTCCCTGACCTTCAAGGCCTGAGGTTTCAGAAGCTCCAGTCACATCTGGTTACCGAAACAGCCATACACAAACACCACCTTTGGTAAGTTCCGGTTGCGTTGGTTTTAGGCCCGAAAATGAATATTCCTCCACTTGGCGCACCATTATCATGGCAGAAACCGGCCAACCGTACATCCGGTAACAGGATTGAATTGCGATTTTTCGGGAAAATCCCCAATTTCCGGCCCGCATTCAATCAGCATACACCAGAACACACCAAAAGAAATACAGATGGGAAACGTTTACATCGCTATTCTGGTCGTTTTCATTACATCAACGGTTGGAAGCTTTGCCGCAGTTGCCACGCCGCCCGTATCCACCGCAATCCCCGCCCGTACGGCGCAGGAATTGCTGCGGCTGGAAAAGGAAATGGCCGTGCAGCAAACGTTGCTTTACTGCGCTGTCGCTTTCTGCTTGGCCGTCATTGCCTGCACGGTGGCTTTGTACCTGAGCCGGCAGAAATTGGTGGCAAACAAGGACAACGAGATTTACCGGAAAAACCGCGACTTGCTCGACATCCAAGACCAAGTGCACCAAGCCAATGAAGAACTACGCGTGATAAACACCAACTTGGAGGGCATTGTGCACGAGCGGACCCTGACGCTGGGCAAGGTGAACCGCGAAATGGATATGTTTCTCTACCGCGCCTCGCACGATTTGCGCCGCCCCATCACCACACTCATGGGTTTGGTGGAAGTATCCAAACTCGGCTTTGACGAAACTTCGGGACAAATGCTTTTCGAGAAAATCCACGACACGGCGGTAAACATGGACAATATGCTCGAAAAGTTCTCCATGATAAACACCATCAACCAAGACAGTTTTGAGTGTTGCGAAGTGGATTTTACGGAAATCGTCGAGAACATCCGGCAATCTTCCATGATCAGCACTTACGCCTCGCACATCCGGTTCGACATCCAGATTGACAAACGGCTCCGGCTTGTTTCCGAACCGAACCTGGTTACATTCATCCTCAAGAACCTGATGGACAACGCGGTGATTTTCCGGTGTCGCCACGCCAGCCGCCAACCCATTATCCGCTTGGCCATCAGGCAGATGCACGACACGGTGAGTATCGAGCTGCACGACAACGGCATTGGCATACCACAAACAATGCTGCCCGAAATCTTCCATCTTTTCTATCGCGGCTCGGAGGCTTCCAAAGGCAACGGCCTTGGCTTGTACGTGGTACAAAAAGCGATTGAAAAATTGAATGGCGAAATCAAAGTGGAGAGTTGCGAACACGAATGGACCCGGATCCACATCACGCTGCCGCAAGCCGAAGCCCCCACCATTGCCCTGCACATACCCGCCGCCCAACTTGCCTTGGCCTGAGCAAGTAAGGTGTCGCGTGGCCGTAACTTGCCCGCAGTCCGGCTCAATTATTCCCCTCGCCTGAATCGGCCGCTAAAGAAATTTCCCCCGGAAACGCCAAACTCGTGAAATCCAACCAGCAGCCACGTAACACATCCATCACCATTGCCGGGGGTTCAGCCGAAATTTTCTACCAGACAGCCAATGCCGACCACATCGCCGAATCGTACCGGAAAGATTTGGCGGCATCCGGCAACGGGCGTTTCCACGACTTGCTTTTCAACCGGATTGCCAAGGCACTGTCTGGCAACGTAAAGTTCTCGCTGATTGACCCAGCCACCAACAAGTACCGGGGTTTATCATATCACAACGGGAACCACTACGTCAGTTTCCTGCATTTGCAGGCGAGAGAAGATTGCAAGGGCAGGATTTTTGCTGTAATTTTGAGCATATACCGCACTCACCATGCCAACGACAAGAAAGAGTACGACCAGTACGCGCAAGACACCGCCGAAGCCTTCGGCAAAGTACGTTGAGAGCGGCTCCATCAACGGCAGCCACTACGTCAAGACCGCCAAGGGCGAGTGGCGGCGCATTGACCCGGCCACGGGCAAACTGTTTCCCAAAGCCGGAAAATAGTATCTTCCGAAACCGCCAAACCTGCCCATAAAAACCATTGGCGTGAGGTTGGTGCGTGCTTTTACGTTTGGCCAAACGCGCCTCGAACGCAGCAAGCTGCCGCAAGCCGAAGCCCCCACCATTGCCCTGCACATACCCGCCGCCCAACTTGCCTTGGCCTGATAACACCTGAAGCGACGCGTTGAAAATAGTATCGTTTCAAATGCCCAAACCCCCTCCGCGCCAATACCAGACAACACGCGAGCCCTGTGACCGCCACGCGGCGGAAACAAAAAACCCACCATTCACAAGCCTGCCCGACGAGGGTTCGGGCATTTGGAAACATACTATTTTTTTGCGGGACGGCCTTTCGTTCTCCCCGCTCCTTTTATCTTTGCCGCACACCGCCGCCGCCGCAATGAAGCAAATACCCGACAAACCCATTTTCCACGCATTGCTCTGCTTGGCGGGCGTGGTGTGCGTGGCCGGCCTGCCCATCCACCTCATGGATCCTGATGCGGCCTTGTATGCCAGCATTGCACGCACCATGGCCGAGACGGGCAACTATGCGGACATGTACCTGTACGGAACCGACTGGCTCGACAAGCCGCACTTTCCGTTCTGGGTCACCGCCCTGAGTTTTCGGGTTTTCGGTATCAACGCAATTGCCTACAAGCTCCCGGCCGTGCTGTTCATGGTCTTGGCCGCCGTGTATACCTACCGGTTTGCCAGAAGCCTGTATGATGCCCAAACCGCCCGGTTGTCGGTGCTGGTTTTGCTCACCGCCCAGCACATTGTGCTCTCCAACAGCGATGTGCGGGCCGAGCCCTACCTGACCGGGCTGGTCGTTGCGGCCACCTACCACTTTTACCGGCTGCGGCTCGTTTTCTCGTACAAGCACCTGCTTTTGGGTTCGCTGCTGGCCGCCTGCGCCCTGATGACCAAAGGCATTTTCACCATAATTCCGGTGGCGGGTGCCATTACCGCCGATATCCTGTTCAAAAAAGAATGGCGCGGATTGCTGCGCTGGCGGTGGCTGGCGGCCATTGTACTGACGCTGGTGTTCACCTTTCCCGAACTCACCAGCCTGTACCGCCAATTCGACGCGCACCCCGAAAAAGTAGTTTTCGGGCGGCAGGGCGTGTCGGGTATCCGCTTTTTCTTTTGGGACAGCCAGATCGGGCGGTTTTTCAATACCGGCCCCATCAAGGGCGCGGGCGACCCGTTTTTTTTCATCCACACGCTGCTGTGGGCTTTCCTGCCGTGGTGCTTGCTGCTTTACTATGGCCTTTTCCGGTTGGTCAAAGAGAATTTCGGCACAAAGGCCCCGGACGAGGAGCCTCACACGCGGGAATTTTACACATTGGGCGGCGCAATACCGGCGGTGTTGGTTTTCTCGCTTTCCAAATTCCAACTTCCGCATTACACCAACATCATTTTTCCGTTTCTGGCCATTCTCACCGCCCGCACCATCCTCAACATTGCGGTTTCGGGGCGGGGAATCAGGTTTTATACAATTGCCCAGTATCTGACCATTGCCGTACTGCTGGCAGCGATGGTACTGCTGGAATATTTTTTCCGGCCAGCGCACCATCCGTTTTGGTTCTGGGCGGCAGCGACAGTAATGGTTGCGGCCGGGATTGTCTTCAATCGCACCTCGCCGCCCGTCTGGCAGAAAATATTCTACCAAACCTGCGTGGCGAGCCTGCTGTTCAATGCGTATGCCAATTTGGTTTTCTACCCCGCATTGCTTACTTACCAAGCCCCGAGCCAAGCGGCATTGTATGCCAACCGCCACTTTCCCGGCCAGGCCGCCGTGGTTTTCGGCGATGTGCGCACCCACAGTTTTGAGTTTTATCTGCGCCAACCGGTGCGGTGGCACTTCACGTTGGCGGGCCTGCGCGAAGCAAACCGGGGGTCTGACCTACTGGTGTACACGGCGGCGGGCCAACTGGCCGAAATCAGGGCGGCGGGCATACGGTACCGCGTGCTGCAATCGTTCGGTCAATTCCACGTCACTACCCTTACACCCGGCTTCCTCAACCACCAAACGCGCCAACAAACGTTGGAAACGCACGTGCTGGTAAAGATTCCGAAGCCAACCGGAACACAATGACTCGGAAAATAGTATCTTCCGGAAACCCAAAACCCAAAAAATATTTCGTGAAAACCACCCGGCATTAAACTATTTTGCCGTTTCTGATGTCAGGTAACAAGGCGGCAAAAATTTATTGTCATTCCACACATCCTTAGTCACCGGTAGTTTCGTATATTTGTTTATTCATTAAAAAACCACAGACATGGAATTTGCAGCAGTCTTCGCATTTTTGGGCAACTTGGGTGGCCCCGAGATATTTTTGATCGTATTGTTCGTGCTGATTTTCTTCGGCGCGAAAAAAATCCCCGAACTGGCACGCGGCTTGGGCAAGGGCATCCGCGAGTTCAAGGATGCAACCCGCGAAGTGCAGACTGAAATAGAGGAAAGCGCGAAAGAGGAGCCGAGAAAAGTAGTGAAATA
Source organism: Sphingobacteriales bacterium (assembly GCA_031424975.1). Taxonomy (GTDB): domain Bacteria; phylum Bacteroidota; class Bacteroidia; order Cytophagales; family 172606-1; genus Xanthocytophaga. The sequence goes on along the minus strand of JANPIL010000254.1, from coordinate 10,471 downwards.
ACCCGTTGCGGCTCTCCGGCCGAACTGGATTTGTTTGACGGCGGGTTTTGCCAAGCCGTGGCATAGTATTTCCGAAGGATGCACCGCCGTGTGTTTTCCCAAGAAAATCCTGTGCCACGGTTTTTTTGCTCCAAAACCTCGAAACATCCTCCCTGTTCGAGTGTTTTCCAAACCAATCCTGCTCTTGTTGGAAAGTTTGGGGTGTTTCACCGGTAGTATTCGGGTTGTTGCGGCTGTTCGTGATGCTGGCAGTTTTTGCCTGGATATATGCCATTGTGGACGTGACCCGGAGCGGTTTCAGGAAACAAAACGGTGAAATGGCTTGGATGATGGGTGTTATATTTCCCAACTTTGCCGAAGCCTTGCGATTACTGGCTCTTCGGTAGAAAGCGCAAGGCCGACACGCCAACCTGACTTGCCTTGAATAAATACGATTCGCTTGCCGACATCACTACCGACTTGCGGGCGGGCAGTATTTCCTGCCTGCAACTGACCCGGCATTACCTTTCCAATATCCACCGCCAAGCGCACCTCAACGCTTTCGTGGAAGTGTATGCCGACGAGGCATTGAGCCGCGCCGCCGAGATTGACGCCAAAATAGCCGCCGGAAAAGCTGGGCGGCTTGCGGGCATGGTTGTCGGCCTCAAGGATGTGATTTGTCACCAGAATCACGGTTTGCAGGCGGGCAGCCGCATATTAGACGGTTTTGTTTCCCAGTTTTCAGCCACCGCCGTTCAACGCCTGCTTGACGAGGATGCCATCATCATTGGCCGGCAGAACTGCGATGAATTTGCCATGGGGTCGTCTAACGAAAACTCCGCGTTTGGGCCGGTTCTCAATGCGGCTGACATTTCGCGCGTGCCGGGCGGCTCTTCGGGCGGCTCGGCGGTAGCGGTGCAGGCCGATATGTGCCTGGCTTCGCTTGGGTCCGATACGGGCGGCTCGGTACGCCAACCGGCGGCCTTTTGCGGCCTCGTGGGACTGAAGCCAACCTACGGACGCATTTCGCGCCACGGACTTGTAGCCTACGCCTCTTCTTTTGATTGCATCGGAACCCTGACCCGCAGCGTGGCCGATGCAGCGTTGCTGCTCGAAGTTATTGCCGGCAGCGACGCGTTTGACAGCACCGCCGCGCAGCAGCCCGCCGGAAACTATGCGCAGCCACTACCGGCTGGGCAAAAGCACCGGATAGCTTACATCCGTGAAACCGTTGAAAGCGATGGCATTGCACCGGAAATACGCGAAACCCTACGCGAAACCATTTCCTGGCTCAAAAGCAACGGCCACACCGTGGAATCCGTGGAGTTTCCGCTGCTGGATTACATCTTGCCCACCTATTACATCCTGACCACCGCCGAGGCAAGCTCCAACCTGTCGCGCTTTGATGGCGTGCGTTACGGCCACCGCAGCCGCGACGCCGGCTCTCTGGAAAACCTGTATAAGAAGTCGCGCTCCGAAGGTTTCGGGCCGGAAGTGCAGCGGCGCATCCTGCTGGGAACCTACGTGCTGAGTGCCGATTATTACGACGCGTACTATACCAAGGCTCAAAAAGTGAGGCGGCTTATCCAACAGGAAACCGACAAGTTGTTGCAGGCCTACGATTTCATACTCTCGCCGGTGGCTCCCACTACCGCTTTCAAAATCGGTGAGAACACCACCGATCCGCTGCAAATGTACCTGGCCGATATTTTTTCGGTACAGGCCAATGTGGCGGGCATTCCGGCCATCGCCATCCCCGCCGGCACGGATGCACAGGGCCTGCCCATCGGCATCCAGCTCATGGGCGGTTCGTTTGCCGAAGCCAAACTGCTGGCTTTCGCGCAGTACTTGATGCAAAGACCAGCCGGGTTTTGAGGTTTTCCTGCATACTATTTTCTCTATCCGAAACCAAGTTTCCACGCATCAGCGGGCAGTTGTTCGGCTGCGAATCAGTGTTGTTTGTCAGGCAAGCCGATGCCGATTTTCCCTCAGTTTACTCATTCCCCACTCCGGCCCGAAATATGATTTGGGCATTTATAATACATTCCTGTTAGGTATGTATCGGAAAAGTCATATTTTTGCCATTGCCGAAAGCCCTATCGCGATACGTAAACTTTGCCCGCCATGATTATACGATTAATGCACCGGATGCGCCAAATTGGATTTTTCTGCATTTCCATCTTTCTTTCCGGCACCTGCATCTCGCAGGTTCAATCGCCAATCGGGCCGGTAGCCGCCGAAATCTACGGCAATGTGCGCCAAAACACAGACACGCTTCCAACACAAGACACGGCATTCCACTACGCCGGGCAAGTAATCGCCGACCGGCTGGCCCAGCTCGAATCATCGGTTCCGCTGCATTACAACAAGGACGTGCAGGCATTCATTGAATTTTTCACCTTGCGCAAACGCGACTTCACCCAGCGGGTACTCAACCACCAGTCGTTTTACTTCCCGATTTTCGAAGCCGAATTCAAAGCCCAGGAAATGCCCGTCGAGCTCAAATACTTGTCGGTAGTGGAGTCGGGGCTGAATCCCAAGGCTGTTTCACGCGCCGGAGCCGTCGGCCTGTGGCAGTTCATGCCTTACACGGGCAAGGAGCAGGGCCTGTACCAAGACGGTTACGTGGACGAACGCATGGATATTTACAAGTCAACCCAAGCGGCTTGCGGATACTTGAAAAAGCTCTACGGTATGTTTTCCGATTGGGAACTGGCATTGGCCGCTTACAATTGCGGGCCGGGGGCGGTGCGCCGTGCCATCCGCCGGTCGGGCAACCACACCAGCTTCTGGGAAATATACCCGTACCTGCCGCGCGAAACCCGTTCATACGTGCCTATTTACGTGGCCGTGACTTACGTGATGAATTTCCACAAGGATTATCTTTTCACCATTGACACGCCCGTGCCCTACGTTGCTTCCGACACGGTTCACATCACGCGGAACATTGACCTGAAACTGCTGGCAACCGAACTGGATGTGCCTTTTGAAGACATCCAGACCCTGAACCCGCACCTGAAACGCAACCTGATACCGGCCCATCCAAAAAACTACCCGCTCCGCCTGCCATCCGAAAAAGCGGTGGTGCTGCGCGAATACAAGCCCGATATGCTGCTGGCCGCCTCGCGCCAGCAAGCCGCGCCATCCGAAACGGGTTTCAACCTTTCAATGCTGGCCGCCAGCATTGCCCCCCAACCAAAAGACACACGGGAGGAAGCACGTAAAAAAGCCGAGGCATCGGTGGCTGGCCGCCAAAAACTGATGCACACCGTGGCCTCGGGCGATGTACTGGGAAGCATTGCCGAAGCGTATGATGTGGGCGTGAGCGAGTTGCGCCGCTGGAACAACCTGCGCGGCAACAGCATCCGCGCCGGGCAGCGCATTGCCGTTTGGGTGCGGCAGCAAACCGCCAGCCGCCTGAAATCGGAAAAGGCCAGCCCCAAAGCCGGTATTTCCCAAACCATAGCGGCGGCTCCGGCGGTTAAAGCGCTGCCGGTCGCCAACGAAAAAAGTGCCGTCAAAAACAGTATCGCCAAGAATGGCAAAACCCCGTTGCCCGCCAAACCACGCGGCGGAGTGTATGAAGTACAGCCCGGCGACACGCTTTGGAGCATTTCCAAAAACCAAGGAGTACCCGTGGAAACAATCAAGAAACTTAATAAACTGAAGAGCAACGACTTGCAGGCGGGTCAGAAATTGATTGTGGGCTGATGGATGACTCGCAAGCCGACAAACGTCTCCGAGCCTGATTGTGGGTTCCGAGAGAGCGATTGGAAAACAGTATGTTTCAAAAAGCAAAAACCCCGGCTCATAGCCGGGGTTTTTGCTTGGGTGCGTGTCTGCCTTTGCCATTTTGCCCGCCATAATATACAACGGCGTGCCGTCGGTTTCAGGCGGCACATTGGCGGTTCATCTCCTCCTCCACCATTTGTTTCAATGCTTTCTTGTAGCGCATCTTAGTGGTTTTGGCCACATCCTCGCTGCTGTAGCCTAAAATGCCGGTGATTTCGCGCAGGCTTTTTTTCTCGTGATAAAACAAGTGGATGATTTCCTGGCCCCGTGCGGACAGGTTTCCCACGGCCCGGCTGATGATTTCAATCGTGTCTTCCACCCAATCCTGCCCTCCGTCCACGTCCTTGCAGTGTTGGGTGTCGGCCACATCCGAATTCGGGAAAGCATCCGCGTAAGCCATTTGGCGGCTCTGCTTTTTGAGGTAAATGAAAATCAGGTTTTTGGCGATGCCGTAAAAATACGTCTTGACCGTGGCGCGAAGCCCGGTCAGTTTGCCTTGGCGGTATTTTTCGAAAAGCACAATTACGGCATCTTGGTAAATATCCACGGCGGCTTCGGGTGGCAGACCATAAACCTTATAAGACCACTTCATGAATTCCGTGCGGTGCGAAAGGTAAAACTGATCCAAGAAACGTGATTCGTCAGCGGGGTTTCCGCCGGGCAGTGAACTGTGGTTGCGGGTAGATACCGGTTGCATGGTTTTTTTAAGGGAGAAGTGGCTCGAAACATTTGGCACGGATGCCGCTCAGAAACAATCAGCGCCATGTATGCGGGCCATGTAACTTTTCACAAAGTTTCGCATTCTTTTCCATCGGGAAAATACCGGAAAAACCGGATTTTTTCCTCACCGTTTGCGGGTATCCGGTCTCTACCTACTTTCGGGGATACGCAGTATCCAAGGTGCGCGAACAATGCCCGAAATAGTATGTTTCAAAAACACCAAACCCGCCTTTGCCCAAAAAACGCCGTTGCTGCTTTTTGGCTTCCCGGGCCATTAATCATGCAAGTCCGTTCTGGATGGCGTATTTCATCAGTGAATATGAATTTTTCAGGTTCAATTTTTTGAGCATATTCTTCTTGTGTGTTTCCACGGTTTCGGGGCTGATGAAAAGTTTGACACCGATTTCGGGGGCGGTAAATTCCTGCGCCAGCAGTTTCAGCACCTGGATTTCGCGCGGCGTGAGTTTGGCTTGGGAGCCAGCGGGCGGCTGGCCGGGCATATATTCGTAAGCCAAATGGAGCATTACCGCTTCGCTGTAATATTTTCCACCTTCACTTGCCGTGCGAATCGCTTTTTCCAGTTCGTCGCGGCCCGATTCCTTGAGCACGTAGGCCGACGCGTTGGCCCGCAGCGCAGCCTTTACATATTCCGGGTTGGCGTTCATGCTCACCAGCACCACTTTGACCGGCGGAAACTGCTCATTGATGCGTTGCGCGGTTGTCAAGCCATCGGCAACGGGCATGTTTATGTCCATCACCACTACATCGCAAGTCTGGATGCCGAGTTGCGCCAATACTTGCGTGCCATTGTGCGCCGTGCCGACAATTTCAATATCGCCAATCTGCGAAAGTATCGCCACCATCCCATCCAGAAAAAGCCGGTGGTCGTCGGCTACCATTATTCTTATCATCGTGGTTGCAGGCGTATGGGAGGTTTGGGGTTTTTAAAACATACTATTTTGCGGACTGCTGGCGGCCTACACCAACTTGAAAAAGCCCCTTTGCCGCAACTCGCGCCCCCGCACCAAATTATTTGATACGCCAATGATAGGAAAACCACGCGAAGTTACCTAAATTTCTCTGCCGGATACCGGCGGGACGACAAGTGGTTTTCCCCGCCGGAAAAAAACAATGGATTTCCGCGTCCTGACGGATTTTTAGTTTCGGATTACTTCAGTTTCTCGCATTGCCCATGTTGCTCAGAGTTGCCCTGCTTTTGCTTACCCTTGTTCATATCCATGCGGGCGTTTTGGCCCAGCCGGTCACTTTCAGGCGTTTAAAAGCCCCTCCGGAAATGAACAGTCTGGAAACCCGCCGCATTTTCAAGGACAGTGACGGGCTGATGTGGATAGGCACTAACAATGGCATTTATTCCTACGACGGCTACACATTCAAGCACTATGACAACCCGGTGCAAGGAGATTTCACGGTGGCGGACATCTGTGAGGTGAACGGCAAACTCTGGATTGGGTTGTGGCGAGAGTCGGGCCTGTGGGAATTTGACAGGAAAACCGGCAAGTTCACCAACGCCAGGAACCTGCCCGCTTTCGCGCCGTTTTTCCGCCACGTAAGCTTTGTGCGCCAATTCCTGACCGACGGCCCGGTGGTATGGATGGTTGTCACCCTGAGCCAGCGCCGAGGCAGTGTACTGGTAAAGTACAATACCGCCACCCGCCGGTCTGACAATTGTTTCTTCATGAACCCGCCCGGTTTCGACCGTCTCGAGTTCAACTCGCTTGCCAGAACGGCGTACAACGGACGGGAGACCATCTGGATTGCCACGAACCGCAACGGCCTGTACGAATTCGATCCGGTCACGCGGCGGTGCATCATCCACCGCAACCGTCCCGGCCAAAACCGCACCCTTAGCCACAATGATGTGCGCAGCGTGTCGGCATCGGGTCGGGAACCGGTTTTGTGGGTCAGCACGGTCAAGGGCGTGAACAAATTGGACCTGCAAACCAGGCAGGTGACGCAGCAGTTTGTACACAATCCTGCAAACGTGAACACGCTGAGCGAGAACGAAACATGGGCGGTTCAGGAAACGGGGGGCAAGCTGTGGGTGGCCAGCGAAAACGGACTGAATTGCCTCGACCTGGCCTCCGGCAACATGACCCGGCACAAGCACCACGCCAGCCGCCCCGAAACCATCAGTCATGACTTTACCTGGGGCTTCCACTATTCGCAGGGGCTGCTCTGGATTGCCACGTTCGGGGGTATTTGCGTTGCCGACCTGCAACCAAAGCATTTTGCCTCTTACCCTTTTAATCCGGAGGATGCCAACGGATTTTCGGGAGTGAATGTGAACACACTGGCAACCGGACAGCACAAAAACCGGGCGGGCGTGTGGCTCGGCACTGATAACGGATTGTATTTCTTCGATCCGCCACGCAAATCATTTGAAAAACAACCAATGGGTTTTCCGGGTACGTTTCCGGTCTATTCCATCGCCGCCAAGAGCAATTCACTGTGGCTGGAAACCAGTGCCGGATTTGCGCAATACGATTTGACCCGCTACCGGCTCCAACCCAAACCCTTCCGGGCCAGCCTCAACGACAGCCTCTACAAACTGGAAAACACGGGGTTTGTGGGTTCATCCGTGCCGGGAAGCCAAGCGATATGGATGGGCAGCGAACAGCACGGCCTGACGAGGCTGGATGTGCGCAACGGACAAATCGCCAATTACCAGCCAACCATTTTCAATCCCGCCGCCACTGGCAACGGCAGGCGCGCCACATTCCCGACACCCGTGGCAACACAAAACGGCGAATATGTGTATTTCATCTCTTCGGCCCCCGTTTTTTCGGATTCGGCGCAAGCCTCCGGCAACTGCCTGGCACGCTTGGATGTGCGCAAGAATGCCTATACGTATTATTCGCAAAATCCGAAAAACATCGGCAGCCTGAGAGCCACCCACCTGACCTGCCTGCACAACTCAGGCGACAGCGTGCTGTGGATGGGATCGCAAAATGGCATCTTGGAAAAATTCACGGTGGCAACCGGCAGATTCACGCATTACCGCATGGGCATAGGTGGAACGCCCGTTTTCAATGTCATCACCGACTTAAAGGGCAACCCGTGGATGAGTACCAGTGCCAGCGTTGCCAAACTCGATATCCGCACCAACCGCATTGCCAGTTACCGGAGCGGGCCAACGGAGGGCAATCCGGGGGTTGTGACGGTGCGCGACGAAGCCGGAAACATCTACCAAGGCACTAACCGGGGCTTGCTGGTGTACCATCCGGACAGCATCAAGATTGGTTTCCAGTGGCCGCCGACAATAGTGACCTCGTTTCGCGTTTTCGACCGCGAATACAAGACCGACTACCATGCCGCCGCCCGCAACCCGGTAATGCTCAGCCACGACCAGAATTTCCTTTCCTTTGAATTTGCGGCCCTCAACTACCGCAATCCTGAACGCAACCAATACGCATACCAGATGCGGGGCTTGGATCAAAACTGGGTGTATGCCGACAACCGGCGCTACGTGAGTTATAGCGGCTTGGCTCCGGGGCAGTACGAATTCCGGGTCAGGAGCAGCAGCAGCGACGGGGTCTGGAGTCCGCGCTGGACTTCAATGCTCATCACCGTGCAGCCGCCCTGGTGGAAAACCTGGTGGTTCGTGTGTGCGGCGGCAGTCCTGACCGGATTGGTGGTGCAGGCAACCCGCCGTTTGCGGAGCGGAACGCTGAAAGAGCGGCAAAACCACTTGGAACGCGAAGTCACCGCCCGCACGGCCGAAGTGAGGTGGCAGAATGAGGAGATTGCCGTGCAGCAGGAGCAACTGACCCGCATGAACGGCTACCTGAAACTGCTTTCGGATACGCTGGAAGACCGCGTACACCTGCGCACCTCTGAATTGCTGGAGGCCAACCGCGAACTGCGGCAAAAAAACGAGGAAATAGGCCAGGCACTGGCACAAGGCCAGACCCAAGAACGCAAACGCGTGGCCGCCGAACTGCACGACAACCTCGGTGGGCTGCTCACGGCCCTGAAACTGAACATGGAAACCATCAACACGGATCAGTTTTCGGAAGCCGAAAAACAAGTGTACCGCAACGTATTGGCCATGATGACCAACGCCTGCGTGGAAGTGCGCAACATCTCGCACAATATGCTGCCCGAAATCTTTGAAAGGGAAGGCATCACAACCGCCCTGCGTCAAATGGTGTACAACGTGAACGGCAGCGGCCGGATTTATTTCGACCTGGTTTTCTTCGGCATGGAAAACCGCTTGGAAAAAGACATCGAGGTGAATCTCTATTCGGTTTGCATCGAACTGATCAACAACATCATCAAGCACGCCCAAGCCACCACCGCCCTGATCCAGATTGTCCGCACCACTGACGAGATAACCGTAATGGCCGAAGACAATGGCCGGGGCCTGCTCACCGGCCCGGCCACGGGCGGTGTCGGGCTGCGCAACATCCAGTCGCGCATCGAATCCATGAACGGAACCTACCGAATAGACAGCAGCCCCGGCCACGGAACCACCGTCACGGTTGAGGTTCCGCTGAAAAAACGCAAGGGCAAAGCCCTGAAAGTGAGTTGATTGTGGCAGGTTTGGCGTTTTCGGAAGATACTATTTCAGTAAGCGTAGCTGGACTTTCCAAGTCCAGCGGCTCACGAATGCATCGCGGCCAGCGCGGTTCGCTGCTGCTGCAAGCGTAGCGGGACTTTCCAAGTCCCGCGCACAGTTCACTTTTTAGTTCCTGACTTTATCCGCTACATTTGCGCAAGGGGGTTCCGCCTTTTTGAAACCTGCCTGCCGGACAGGCAGGGATACTATCTTCCGGAGGCCACACGCCCGGAAACGGTTTTTCCGAACATCCCGGCAACCCCCCGCCCCACCAAAAACCGATCCCATGAGCATACGCATACCTTTGGCCCCGCTGAAAATACGCCGCGAAGACGCACTGGCCTACCATGAACAGGGCCAGCCCGGAAAAATAGAAGTGGTACCCACCAAACCGCTCAGTTCACAACTCGATTTGGCACTGGCCTACTCGCCCGGCGTGGCCGAACCCTGCAAGGAAATCGCTGAGAACCAAGACAATGTGTACCGCTACACGGCCAAAGGAAACTTAGTGGCGGTGATTTCCAACGGCACGGCGGTGCTGGGCTTAGGCAACATCGGGCCGCACGCCTCCAAGCCAGTCATGGAAGGCAAAGGCGTGCTGTTCAAGAAGTTTGCGGGCATTGACGTGTTCGACATTGAGATAGACTGCACCGACCCGCAGGAATTCATCCGCATCGTAAAATCGCTGGAACCCACGTTCGGCGGCATCAATCTGGAAGACATCAAGGCTCCAGAATGCTTCGAAATCGAGCAGGAACTGCGCAAGCAGATGAACATACCCGTCATGCACGACGACCAGCACGGCACGGCCATCATTTCATCGGCCGCGCTGCTCAACGCCTTGGAAATCGTCAAAAAGAATATCGGCGACATTAAAATAGTGGTCAACGGAGCCGGAGCCGCCGCCATTGCCTGCGTGAAATTGTACGTGGAACTGGGCGTGAAATGCGAAAACATCGTCATGAACGACGTAAACGGCATCCTGCGCACCGACCGTGAAGACCTGGACGAGATGCGCCGGGCGTTTGCCACCACCCGCCCCATAACCAACCTGATGGAAGCCTTGCAGGATGCGGATATGTTCCTGGGCCTTTCGGTAGGCAATGTCCTCACCGCCGACCACCTGAAAGGCATGGCCCCCAACCCGATTGTTTTCGCGCTGGCCAATCCCGAACCCGAAATCGCCTACGATATCGCGCTGGCCGCCCGACCCGATGCCATCCTTGCCACGGGCCGCTCGGACCATCCGAACCAAGTGAACAATGTGCTGGGCTTCCCGTACATTTTCCGGGGTGCGCTGGATGTGCGGGCAACCGAAATCAACGAGGCCATGAAACTGGCGGCCGTCCATGCCATTTCCAACCTGACCAAGGAAACCGTTCCGGAATCGGTGAACCGCGC
>JANPIL010000253.1:0-2917 GCA_031424975.1 Sphingobacteriales bacterium | reverse complement strand
GCTGAGAAATATCTTTTGGGCGCAGTCAGGGGTAAGGCATGCTTTGAGCTGATCCCGGTAGTATTCTTTATAGTCATTCCACAGGACTGATTTGGTCCGGTTTCGCGTGTCTATCGCCTCGGCGTCAAAATCTTCGATGTCCTTTGTGAACTGATCGTAAAACCGAAGGTTGAAAAATGCTTTTGTATCAGTTTGCTCCTGTCCGGGTTTGGGCTTCACATCTGCCCTACACAGCAAGCCAATCAGAATAAAAAGAATAATCAATTGATGCATGAAGATATTTGTTTATTTGTAGTGGAGTATTTCCCGCATTTGCTCTACATAGGTTTCTTTGGTCATCCCCACAAGCACATGATTCAATCCCTGCTTTAAGTACTGTTCACAGGCAATGCCCGGTGGGCTCCGCTGGTCGGAATCCGCATGGCGCATTTACCGACTCCGGACACCTGCCTGCCGGACAGGCAGGGTTTCCACTCGGCAGAGCCAGGCGGCGGTTTTGCGATTTTTTTTTCCGATTTCAGGCTGAACAAAATAGTATCTTTTGAAAAGGCCAAACCCCGCAGGTTTCAAGACCGGCGGGGTTTTCGTTTCCCTTTCATTCAGTGATTCCCTGCAATTTGAACATGAATGCATACTCAAACGCGATTTCCTTAATGGCTTCAAATCGGCCCGATGCGCCGCCGTGTCCGGCTTCCATGTTGGTTTTGAGCAGCAGCACGTTCTTGTCGGTTTTCAGGGTGCGCAGTTTGGCCACCCACTTGGCGGGTTCCCAATATTGCACCTGCGAATCGTGCAGGCCGGTGGTTACCAGCAGGTTGGGATACGCTTGTTTGGTCACATTGTCATACGGCGAGTAGGAAAGCATGTAGTCGTAGTACTTTTTGTCGTTGGGGTTTCCCCATTCCTCGTATTCGCCGGTAGTAAGCGGAATCGTTTCGTCGAGCATGGTGGTCACCACATCCACAAAAGGCACATCGGCAATAATGGCTTTGTACTGGCCGGGAGCCATATTGGCCACCGCACCCATGAGCAGGCCGCCCGCACTGCCGCCGTTGGCATAGAGCCGGTCGGTGGCTGTGTATTTTTCCTTCACCAGAAACTCGCCGCAGTCAATGAAGTCGGTAAACGTGTTTTTCTTCTTGAACAGCTTGCCGTTTTCGTACCACGCCCGGCCCATTTCCTGTCCGCCCCGGATGTGGCAGATGGCATACGCAAACCCACGGTTGAGCAAACTAAGACGCGCCACGCTGAACGTGGGGTCGGTGGAGTAGCCGTAGGAACCGTAGGAATACTGGTACAACGGCTGCGAACCGTCCTTTTTAAAGCCTTTCTTATAGACAATCGAAATCGGGATCTTCGCGCCGTCGCGGGCGGTGGCATACACGCGTTCCGATGCGTATTCTTCTTTATCATAACCGCCCACCACTTCCTGCTGCTTCATCAGTTTGGCGGCTTTGGTGTCCATGTCGTAATCAAACGTGGAGTTGGGCGTGGTCAGCGAGGTGTAGCCGTAGCGCAGCACATTGGTGTTGAAATCGGGGTTGGTGCTGGCGTAGGCCGTGTACGTGGGTTCGCCAAAGTTGATGTATTCATCCGCTTTGGTCTGCTGGTTCATGATGCGCAGGTTCAGCAAGCCTTCCTTGCGTTCCTGCACCACCAAGTGATTGGCAAACACCTCAATGCCAACCAAGTACACATCCTTGCGGTGCGCAATCACTTCCTGCCAAGCCGCTTTGTCGGCGGTTTTGCCTTCGGACACTTCCATCAGCCGGAAGTTTTCGGCCTGCCAGTTGGTCACCACGTAGAACTTGTCCTTGTAATGCTCCACATTGTATTCCAGGCCGCGTTCGCGGGGCAGGAAAACCGTGAAACTGCCCGCCGGATTCTTGGCATCCAGCAGCCGGTATTCCGTTGAAACGCCGTTGTGGCCGCACGCAATCGCGATGTATTTCTTGGATTTCATGCGGTACAGGCCCATGTAAAACTGGTTGTCCTTTTCCTCATATACCTTCACGTCTTTTTTGGCATCCGTACCCAGCATGTGCCGCCAAACCTGGTAGCCGAGCAGGGTTTTGGGGTCGCGGACAATGTAAAACAGCGTTTGGTTGTCGGCGGCCCACGCGTAGCTGCCGCCCTCGGTATTCTGGATGGCTTCGGGGTACATCTCGCCGGTTTTCAGGTTCTTGAAACGCAGCACGTAGTTGCGGCGGCTTACGGTATCCTCGCCAAAGGCAATAATCTCCTCATTATCAGCCACTTCAATGCCAGCCAAATTGTAATAATCGTGGCCTTTGCCGCGTTCGTTGGCATTCATCATGATTTCTTCGGCGGCACTGAGCGAGCCTTTCTTGCGGCAGTAAATCGGGTATTCGCCACCTTTTTCGTAACGGGTATAGTAATAGTAATTGCCGTCCTTGTACGGAACCGAAGCATCGTCTTCCTTGATGCGGCCCTTGATTTCGGCAAACAGTTTGTCGCGGAACTGTCTGGTGTCGGCCATCATGGTGTCGGTGTAGCGGTTTTCGGCTTCCAGGTACTTGATCACGTTCTGGTCGGTGGGTTCTTTGAGCCAGTAGTAATTGTCGGTGCGCTGGGCACCGTGTTTGGCCTTGACAATGAACGGCTTGACCGTGGCAACGGGCGGAACCGCGTCGGGAAATTGCGGGGCGGTGGTGGTTTGTTCTTTCATGGAGTTGCAGGCTGCCAACGTGGCCAGCAGCGCGAGATAACGGGTTTTCATTGGGTTAGGGTTATAAATTGATGGAAAAAACAAATTTGCTGTGTGCACGGGCCCTGCCGGTGGCGCAGGGAAAATAGTATGTTTCAAAAAGGCCAAACCCGGCCTTTTCAATCGTTTCCGGCGAGTTTTTCGCGCAACTCGTTGTACACGTTCTCGCATACTTGCTCCAGACCGCCA
>JANPIL010000252.1:0-5865 GCA_031424975.1 Sphingobacteriales bacterium | reverse complement strand
CCACCATACCGGCGGGTTTGTTGAGCACCAGCAAATCATCGTCTTCATAAACAATGTTGAGCGGAATGTTTTCGGGAACCACGTCCGTATCGCGCGGCGGTTCGGGCAACGCAATCACAATCACATCCAGCGGCCTGATCTTGTAGCTGGCCTTCACGGATTCTTCATTCACTTTGACCGCCTCGCTTTCAATGGCTTGCGCAATTTTATTGCGCGTCGCGTTGGAAATCCGTTCGGTCAAAAACTTGTCAATCCGCAGCGGCATTTGACCTTTGTCCACCACAAACCGGTGGTGTTCGTACAGTTCTTCGTCTTCGGCCAGTTCGGCATTCTCCATGTTTTCGTTCATCGCTTTTGTCTGTTTTGGCTAAAGGTACGCATTAGTCTCGGGACAAGGCTTCACCCTGCCTTGGCGGGTTTCACCCTTTCAGGGCTTGCGGTGTGGGTTTGGGGTTTTTGAAAGATACTATTTTTCAATGCCTGACGGTTGCCGGTGGAGACGTTGCACTGCAACGTCTCCACAATTTTAAACGCCGGATGGGAACATTTTGGGTTTGGGCTTTTAAAAACATACTATTTTGCAAACTTCCAGCCGGGGGTTTTTAAACTTTTTCTGTGGACTATTGACTGTCGTCTGTGGACTGATTTCAGCCCCGGTCTTTGAGCATCCGTTTCAGGTCGGCCATGTCGTCGCGGTGGCGGGCGGCTTGCATGAAATCCAAATCCTTGGCGGCACGTTCCATGCTTTTCTGTGTTTCCTGGATCAGTTTTTCCAATTGCTCGCGGCCCATGTAGCTCACCACCGGGTCGGCGGCCACGCTCATCTGTTCATTCTCAACGTAATACTGCTTGCCGTCCTTCTTGGAATCGGCCACTGAAGTCTGGCTCATAATTGCCTCGCGCGATTTCAGAATGGTGCGCGGCGTAATTCCGTGGTCGGTGTTGTAATCTTCTTGGATGCGGCGGCGGCGGTCGGTTTCCTCAATCGCGTGTTGCATGGATTGCGTCATGCGGTCAGCGTACATCAGCACTTTTCCCCGGTCGTTTCGCGCCGCCCGCCCAATGGTCTGGATCAGCGAACGCACATCGCGCAGGAAGCCTTCCTTATCGGCATCCATGATTGCCACCAGCGAAACTTCGGGCAGATCCAAGCCTTCGCGCAGCAGGTTCACGCCCACCAGCACATCAAAAACGCCCAGCCGTAACTCGCGCAAAATCTCCACCCGGTCCAAGGTTTTCACTTCCGAGTGGATGTAGCGGCACTTGATGCCGAGCTTGTCCATGTATTTGGTCAGTTCCTCGGCCATGCGCTTGGTCAGCGTGGTCACCAGCACCCGTTCGTGCAGCTTCACGCGTTCCTCAATCTCGTCCAGCAGATCGTCCACTTGGTTCAGGCTGGGGCGCACTTCAATGGCCGGGTCGAGCAAGCCCGTGGGGCGGATAATCTGCTCTACCACCACGCCTTCCGAGCGGCGCAACTCGTAGTCGCCGGGCGTGGCCGTCACGTAAATCACCTGTCCGGTCAGTTCCTCAAACTCGTTGTACGTCAATGGGCGGTTGTCCATGGCCGAGGGCAGCCGGAAGCCGTTTTCCACCAGCGCAACCTTGCGCGACCGGTCGCCGCCCCACATGGCCCGCACTTGCGGCATGGTGGCGTGGCTTTCGTCCACGACAAGCAGGAAATCGTCGGGAAAATAATCGAGCAGGCAAAAAGGCCGTCCGCCCGGCTCCCGCCCGTCGAAATAGCGCGAATAGTTTTCAATGCCCGAACAGTAGCCCAGTTCGCGCATCATCTCCAAATCGAATTCGGTGCGTTCGCGGATGCGCGTGGCTTCTTCGAGGCGCATATCATGCTCAAAAAACTTGACCTGCGCCACCATGTCGTCCTGAATCTGGTGCATGGCCGCGTTGAGCGTGTCGCGTCCGGTTACGAACAGGTTGGCGGGGAAAATGGAAATCGCGGGCAAATCTGCCAGTTTCCGTCCCGACTGCGGGTCGATGCGTTGCAGGGTTTCGATTTCGTCGCCGAAGAAAATGATCCGGTAGGCAAAGTCGGCATAGGCCGGAAACACATCAACGGTGTCGCCTTTGACGCGGAACGTACCGCGCGAAAACTCGCTTTCGGTGCGGCTGTACAAAATGTCCACCAGCGAAAACAGCAGTTTGTTGCGGGCCGTGGTTTCGCCGCGTTGCAGCCGCAGAATGCTTTTCTTGTATTCTTCGGGGTTTCCCGCGCCGTAAATGCACGAAACCGAGGCCACTACCACAATGTCGCGGCGGCCGCTCATGAGCGTGGAAACCGTGGAAAGGCGCAGTTTCTCAATCTCTGAATTGATGGCCAAATCCTTTTCAATGTACGTGTTGGTGCTGGCAATGAAAGCTTCGGGCTGGTAATAATCGTAGTACGAGATGAAATATTCGACGGCATTGTTCGGGAAAAACTGCCGGAACTCGCCATACAGTTGCGCTGCCAGCGTTTTGTTGTGGCTCATGACCAGCGTGGGCCGCTGCACCTGCTGAATCACGTTGGCGATGGTGAACGTCTTGCCCGAACCCGTAACGCCGAGCAGCGTTTGCGCGGGTTCGCCCGCCTGCACACCTTGCACGAGTTGTTCAATGGCTTTGGGCTGGTCGCCAGCGGGCTGGTATTCGGAAGTGAGTTGGAAAGACATGGATGCGTGTTGCGTTTGCCGGAAAATAGTATCTTTTAAAAAGCCCAAACTCCCCGCTGGTGAGAGTGGTGCGTGGTTTGTAACAGCGTTTTTCGGGTGATTGGTTCCGGGTTTGGCCTTTTCAAAACATACTATTTTCCCAACGGCGCATTGCGTATTTTTGCGCTTCTATGAGCAAAAGGAAAGACAAGACCCAGCCGATACTCGAACAAATCACCGTCAGCGACATTGCCGCCGAAGGCAAATGCTTGGCCCGCCACGGCGAAATCGTCATTTTCATTGATGGTGCGGTAGCCCCCGGCGATGTGGTGGATTTGCGGGTCACCAAGCAGAAAAAGAACTTCTGGGAGGCGCAGGCCGTGCGTTTCCATTCGCTGTCGCCGCAGCGGGCGGTGCCGTTCTGCCAGCATTTTGGTACGTGCGGCGGCTGCAAGTGGCAGCACATCCCGTATGAAATACAGCTCCGGCAAAAGCAGCAGCAAGTCACGGACAGCCTGCAACGGATTGCCAAAGTGCCGCTGCCCGAAATCCAGCCAATCCGGCCCGCGCCGCGCACCACTTTTTACCGCAACAAACTCGAATACACGTTTTCGGCCAACCGCTGGCTGACTACCGAAGATATGCAAAGCGGTGCGGAAATCGCCGACCGCACGGCGTTGGGTTTTCACATCCCCAAGCGGTTCGACAAGATTCTGGACATTGAAACCTGCCACCTGCAACCCGACCCGTCCAACCGCATCCGGCTGGCTATGAGGCAGTTTGCCCGCGAAAACAACTGGCCGTTCTTTGATCTGGTCAAGCAGGAAGGCTTTTTGCGTAACCTGGTCATCCGCACGGCCAGCACGGGCGAGGTAATGGTAATCGTGTCATTTTATTACGAAGACCGCGAAAAGATTGAACGGGGTTTGGCGTTTTTAAAAGATAGTATTCCCGAAATCACATCGCTCAATTATGTGGTGAACCCGAAAGGCAACGAGACTTTCCACGATTTAAATGTGGTTACGTACCACGGCAAGCCGTACATCACCGAACGCATGGACGATTTGCAGTTCCGCATCGGGCCGAAATCCTTTTACCAGACCAACTCCGAGCAAGCCCACGAACTCTATAAAATCGTTCGGCAATACGCTGGCTTGCAGGGCAATGAACTCGTGTATGACCTGTACACGGGTACGGGAACCATCGCCAATTTTGTGGCGCGCCAAGCCCGCAAAGTAATCGGTTTGGAATATGTGCCGATGGCGATTGAAGATGCGAAGGTGAATTCGGAAATCAACAATATCACCAATACGGAGTTTTTTGCGGGCGATATCAAAAACCTGCTCAACGCAAGTTTCATTGAAACGCACGGCCAGCCCGACGTGGTTATTACCGATCCGCCACGGGCGGGCATGGATGCGCCGGTAGTGGAAATGCTGCTCCGGGCTGCGCCGCAACGCATTGTATATGTCAGTTGCAACCCGGCTACCCAAGCCCGCGATTTGGCCCTGCTCGATGTGCAATATACTGTTGCCGCCGTGCAGCCCGTGGATATGTTTCCGCACACGTACCACGTTGAAAATGTGGTGCTTTTACAAAAAAAATAACGGCCTCCCCCCAACCCCCTCCGAAAGAGGGGGCTTTTTAACCGGTGGGGCTTAGGCTTTTTAAAACATACTATTTTCAAAACTCCCCCTTCGGGGGTTGGGGGATCTCTTTTTTATACCATGTTCGACAATACTGCCAACGATCCCGAACTGAACGGAAAATACCTGGGCACCATCAGCAAGGATTTCGTGCTAGTGGCCGATGTGCTTAAGGAAGCCTCGTATGCCATCCGCAAACGCGGCTTTTCCGACCATCCCATTTTTCCGGTCGCCAAGGTCGATATTCCTATTGGGCGGCTATTGGTGCGCAAATACGAAATCGTGGGGACGGACTGGAACTACTATGTTTCGTACTTGGACGAGTTCATGCAGCGGCAACTGGTTGAGGATGAGGCTTTTTTCAGGGAAAACTACAAGGCTCCCGACGAATATTGCTGCCTGTTCGTGGTGGATGAAACCTTCACCAACTTCGTGTTTATCCCTTATCCCGAAGATTGAAGCAAGCATTGGCCGACTAATCCGCGACGGCCATTCTCCGAAAAATTTCCCGGCATAAAAAAAAATACAAATTATTCTTGACAAAGTATCTTTCACTTACTACCTTTGGACTTAAATAATAAAAAATAGGACTTAAAGCACCCCGCGAAATATACCAACTCAGGTTATAAAGTTAAAATTCATCATAGTTTTGTATGGTTTGATTGTGAAAAGGGATGGCTTCTGGCCGTCCTTTTTTAGTTTAAGGGCTGCCGCCGAACAAAAGCACCGCGCCTTTTGTCTATTGTGCTGTACCCTGCCCAATCGAGACTATGAAAATATACACCAAGACCGGCGACACCGGCCAAACCTCGCTGTGGGGCGGCACCCGCGTGGCAAAATCAGACGACCGGATTGAAGCTTACGGCACCGTGGACGAACTGAACAGCCACATTGGCCTGCTGCGCGACCAAGCCGTGAATGCGCCGCACCGTGACGTGCTCAAGGAAATCCAAGACCGGCTGTTTACCATTGGTTCGTGGCTGGCGGCCTCGCCCGAAAAAACCAACCTGCACGCCCCCGACCTGCTGGAAACCGATGTGTTGCTGCTGGAAACGGAAATGGACTGCATGAACGAAACCCTGCCCGAACTGCGTGCATTCATTTTGCCGGGCGGCCACCAAGCTGTTTCGTTTGCGCACATTGCCCGCACGGTTTGCCGTCGCGCCGAGCGGCAGGTGATACGGCTGAGCCACCATGACACCATTAACGGACTGATAATCAAATACCTGAACCGCCTGTCGGATTACCTGTTCATACTGGCCCGCACCATGTCGCATGAGCTTGGCGCGGAGGAAATTGAGTGGAAGCCGCGAAAGTAGCGGGAATCAAAATAGTATCTTTGGAAATGCCCAAACCCTCAACTGCGCGGAAAATTGCCGAGGGGTTGAGAAATGTGCAAATACAAAATAATATTTCGTTGAAGCTCCATTACGAGCCGAAATATTCCATAAACAGAATAATATTTTATTCGCCGGGTAGAAAATTGGAAAATAGTATGAATTTTCCGGGCAAAACCTTTATTTTTGGAAACACACTTTCCCTTCATTTTTAATTGACGGTTGCCATGG
>JANPIL010000251.1:0-9423 GCA_031424975.1 Sphingobacteriales bacterium | reverse complement strand
CGGGATGCTTTCGGGGTTGCTTTCCACGTCCACCTGCAAAAAGTGGCGTTTCAGAAACAGCCTTGCGGCACTCAGTACGTCGGTATCGTCATCCACAACCAGTATTTTTCCGGTTTTCGCTGTGTTTTTTTCCATTTGTTCAGTTAGGCTTTCAGGCTATTGGGGTGGGTAAACTATTGATTTTCCGGCGGTTTCTCAACAGAAATGTGAGTGGCGGCTATAAGATTGGATTGCCTGCCCGAAAGTTGCACGGACAAAATAGTATCCCCGCTAAAGACGGGGCTTTCAGCTTTTAAAAACCCCAAACCCGGTGATGCCCAAACCGAAAACCCGGCTGTTTCGGCAGCCGGGTTTCGGGTTTCGGAAAGATACTATTTTAAAGACCTCACTCCCGGCCCCTCTCCTGCTGAGAGGGGAGCAAAGGCTCCTTTTTTCACCCCTCCCTTGCGGGGAGGGGCTGGGGTGGGGTTTCAACTGTTTTTCGGACTCAATTGGATGAACGGCAGAATCATTTCCTCCAGCGACAGTCCGCCGTGCTGGAACGTATCTTTGTAGTAATTCACGTAGTAATTGTAATTGTTCGGATACGCGAAAAAATAATCCTCAATGGCGAAGGCATAGGTGCTGGACACATTGAGCTTGGGTAGGAAAAAACGTTCCGGCTTGCGCACCGTCAGCACGTCGCGGTCGTCGTAGCCCAGGTTTTTGCCCTGTTTGTAACGCAGGTTGGTGTTCACGTTGCGGTCGCCGACGATTTTGAACGGGCGTTTCACGCGCACCGTGCCATGGTCGGTGGTGACCACGATCTTCACCTTGCGTTCGGCCAGGATCCTGAACATTTCCAGCAGCGGCGAATGCGACAGCCACGACTTGGTGATGGACCGGTAGGCAGACTCGTCGGGGGCCAGTTCGCGGATCATGGCCATGTCGGTGCGGGCGTGCGAGAGCATATCCACAAAGTTGTAGACAATCACATTGAGCTGGTTGTTCATCAGGTTGTGCAGGTTTTCCACCAGTGCCTTGCCCTGCGCCACGGTGATGATCTTGTGGTAGCTGGTGCGGCCCTCTATGCGGTTTTTCTGCATTTGGCGTTTCAAAAACTCCTCTTCGTGGATGTTTTTGCCTTCGTCCTCGTCGTCGTTCACCCACAGGTCGGGGTGGTATTTTTCCATTTCGGAGGGCAGCATCCCCGCAAAAATCGAATTGCGGGCAAAAGCCGTGGTCGTGGGCAGAATCGAGTAATAGGTGCTTTCCTCCTCCACGTTGAAATATTCAGCCAGCACCGGCTCAATCACTTTCCACTGGTCGTAGCGCAGGTTATCGATCAAAAAGAAAAAGACCGGTTCGCTGTTCATGAGCGGAAACACTTTCTTGCGCATCAACTGGTGCGATTGCAGCGGCTTTTCCGATTTGGGATCGTTGAGCCAGTCTTCGTAATTGTTCATCACAAACTTCACGAAATACGCGTTGGCTTCACTTTTCTGGTTTTCCAGCACCTCGTTCATGCCCGTATTCTCCGACTGGTCCATCTCCAACTCCCAATAAATCAGTTTCTTGTAAATATCCGCCCATTCCTCGTGGTTCATCCGGTCGTTGTAGGCCATGGATATGTTGCGGAAATCCTGCAAGTAGCCCTGGCTGGTTTTCTCACTGATGAGGCGTTTGTTGTCGAGTATTTTCTTGACCGACAGCAGTATCTGGTTGGGATTCAGCGGCTTGATCAGGTAATCGGCAATCTTGGAGCCGATGGCTTCCTCCATGATGTGTTCTTCCTCGCTCTTGGTTATCATCACTACGGGCACGTTGGGCTTGCTGATTTTTATCTGCGCCAGCGTTTCCAGGCCGGTCATGCCGGGCATATTCTCGTCCAGGAACACAATGTCGTAATTGTTGTCCTGGCACTTGTCCAGCGCATCGGTTCCGCTGTTCACAGGCGTCACGTCGTAGCCCTTGTTTTCCAGGAACAAAATATGGGGTTTGAGGAGGTCTATCTCGTCGTCGGCCCACAAAATGGAATATCTTTGCATCATTGAAACGGGTTAAAAGTGAAGGGGCCTCCCCCAACCCCCGAAGGGGAAACTGAAAAATAATATCTTTTGAAAAGCCTAAACCCGCCTATTCAAAAGCCCCCTCTTTCGGAGGGGGTTGGGGGAGGCCATCGGGGATTTGTTCTTGCACTACGCAAATATGGAGCCATTAGTTTGCGGGCTTAACAATTATTAACCTTTCCGCCGGGATTATCCTGTCGGACAAAGAACCGGAATTTTGTCAGGCAGCCATGCAACCATGAACAAACGCAAGCTCTTTAACGACCCCGTTTACGGCTTCATCAGCATCCACAGCGACTTGGTTTTCGACATCATCGAGCAGCCCGTCTTCCAGCGTTTGCGGCGCATCCGGCAGATGGGCCTGGCCGATTACGTGTATCTGGGGGCGCACCACACGCGCTTCCACCATGCGCTGGGAGCCATGCACCTGATGGAATGCACGCTTGAATCGCTATGCGCCAAGGGCCACGATATTTCGGACCACGAATGGGAATCGGCACTGCTGGCGATTTTGCTGCACGATGTGGGCCACGGGCCGTGTTCGCACGCGCTGGAGTTCAGCATTTTGAGCGGCGTGAAACACGAGTCACTTTCGCTGCTGATCATGCGGCAACTGGACGCGCAATTCAACGGGGCCTTGGGCACGGCCATCCAGATGTTCAGCGGCACCTATCCACGGCAGTTTTTCAACCAGCTCATTGCCAGCCAATTGGACATTGATCGGCTGGATTACCTGAACCGCGACAGCTTTTTCACGGGCGTGACCGAAGGCACCGTCGGCGCGGAACGCATCATCAAGATGCTGGATGTGGTGGACAATGCGCTGGTGGTGGAGGAAAAAGGCATTTACAGCATCGAGAATTTCCTGAACGCCCGGCGACTGATGTACTGGCAAGTGTACCTGCACAAAACCGCCATCAGTGCCGAAACCATGCTGATCCAGATCATCCGGCGGGCAAAAGAGCTGGCCAAAGGCGGCGTAGAGGTTTTTGCCTCACCCGCACTGGCGTTGTTTCTGCACCCGCCGGTGCGCACCGCCGATTTCACGGATAATCCGGCCTACTTGCAGGCATTCGGCCAACTCGACGACTATGACATCTGGGGGGCGGTGAAAATATGGACGCAGCACCCCGATTTCACGCTTGCCACCCTGAGCCGGATGCTTTTGGAACGGAAATTGTTCAAAATCGTGCTGACTGCCGAAAAGCCCGAACCGGCATTTGTGGACGGTATCCGGGCACGTGTGGGAAAATACTATGGTTTGGAAAACCGAAACCTGCCCTATTTTTGCATCGAAGGCTCCACGAGCAATGCGGCGTATCTGGCCGAAGGAACAGGCATCAACATACTGACCAAAAAAGGGGAAATCACGGATATTGCCGAGGCTTCCGATTTGCCCAACATCAAGGCGATGAGCAAGTTAGTGAAGAAACACTACGTGTGCTGGGCAAGGGAAATCGTACTTTAGGAAGGTTTTGTAGCCCGCTGTTGAAACGTGGGTGAAAACGGGGGTTTGCAGTCGTTTCAACGACTTAGGCGCGAACGGGAACTGCGGTTTGCCCGGTAAAGCCGCCTGTCAGCAACCGGGCGGGTGCCAATCCAAAATAGTGTCGTTAAAAAAGGCGAAACCTGCTTTCCTGTTTTTACTGTGGATTGCTGGCTGCGGACTGTGCCCAAAAATAGTATCTTTCAAAAACGCCAAACCCGCCCCGTACAAAAGCCCCCTCCTTCGGAGGGGGTTGGGGGAGGCCTCTTCACTTGCAAACCATGGAATTTACCATTGCCCAGATTGCCGGGATGCTCAACGGGAACGTTGACGGCGACAACTTATTGAAAATAAGCAAGTTGGAAAAAATAGAGGACGCTACGCCCGGCTCCATCGCTTTCCTGTCGAACCCCAAATACGAGCCGTTCCTGTACACCACACAAGCCTCGGCGGTGATTGTGGGCAAGGATTTTGAGCCGAAAAAAGCCTTCACCGCCGCCCTCATCCGCGTGGAAGATCCGTATTTGGCCTTCACTTCGCTGCTGGAGCAATACCGTCAACTGCTCATGGCCGCCCGCACGGGCACTGAGCAGCCGTGTTTCATGGGCGAGAACAGCAGCATCGGTGACAATGCCTACCGGGGCGCATTCTCGTATATCGGTAGCGGCTGCACCATCGGTAAAAACGTCAAAATTTATCCACAAGCCTACATCGGCGACCATGTGCGCATCGGCGACGACACGGTGGTTTATGCCGGAGCCAGAATCTACGGCAACACAATTATCGGCAGCCGTTGCGTGATCCATGCCGGAGCCGTGCTGGGCAGCGACGGATTTGGTTTTGCGCCGCAAACGGACGGCAGCTACAAGGCCATCCCGCAGGTGGGAAATGTGGTTTTGGAGGATGATGTGTGCATCGGGGCCAACACCGTCATTGACTGCGCCACCATGGGTTCCACGGTCATCAAACAAGGTGCAAAACTGGACAACCTGATCCAGATCGCGCACAATGTCGAGGTTGGCAGGCATACGGTCATTGCGGCGCAGGCGGGCATCTCCGGCTCCACCAAACTGGGCGACAACTGCGTGATTGCCGGGCAGGTGGGCATTGTGGGGCATTTGCAAATCGCCGACCGCACGGGCATCGGCGCACAATCGGGCGTAAGCAAGTCCATCCGAAAGCCGGGACTCAAACTGCAAGGCTCGCCCGCATTCGACTACAAGGAAAACCTGCGTTCACTGGCCGTTTTCCGCAATTTGCCCCGGCTGCAAAAGCGCATTGAGGAATTGGAAGAAAAAACACTAAATTTGCCGTCTGAATAATTCGGAATCGAGGATTTTGAATTCAGAGTATACGCCTGAAACCCCGAACTCTGCACTCCGGAATTTGAACTCTGAATCAGCCAAATGCACCTCAAACAACACACCATTAAGAAAGCCGTTACCGTTTCGGGCGTGGGCCTGCACACGGGAATCGCGGCCAAAATGACTTTTTTGCCCGCCAAGCCCCACCACGGTTACAAATTTCAACGCATTGACTTAGAAGGGCAGCCCATTGTGGATGCCGACGTGGACAACGTGGTTGACTTGTCGCGCGGCACCACCATTGAACAGAGTGGCGCACGCATCAACACCGTCGAGCACACGCTGGCCGCCTTGGTCGGCTTGGAGATAGACAATGTGCTGATCCAGCTTGACGGCCCCGAACCGCCCATCATGGATGGCAGCTCGATCCAGTTTGTGGAGGCACTGGAAAGTGCCGGGATGGAGGAACAAAACGCCCTGCGGAATTTTTACGAGATCACCGAGGAAATCCGCTACCGCGACCGCGACCGCGACGTGGAGATTGCCGCACTGCCCCTCAGCGACTACCGCATGACGGTAATGGTGGACTACAATTCGCCGGTGTTGGGCAGCCAGCACGCCTCCCTAACCGACATTACGCAGTTTCCGAGGGAAATTGCCGCCTGCCGCACCTTTTGTTTCCTGCACGAATTGGAAATGCTGCACAAGGCTGGTCTGATTAAGGGCGGCGACCTGAACAATGCCATTGTCATCGTGGATCGGGTAATCCGGGACGACGAATTGGATTATTTGGCGGGCCTGTTCAACCGGCCGAAGGTGGAGGTCAAGAAAGAAGGGATCTTGAACAACGTTGAACTGCGCTACAAAAATGAACCCGCCCGCCACAAACTCCTCGACCTGATGGGCGATTTGGCACTGGCGGGCCGCCCCTTGAAAGCCCAGATTCTGGCCGCCCGCCCGGGCCATGCCGCCAACGTGGCCTTTGCCCGGAAAATCAAACGGAAAATGCAGGAATCGGCCACCAGCAATGTGCCCGTATACGACCCCAAATTGCCACCGGTGCTGGATGCCATGGGCATTGCGCGGGTGCTTCCGCACCGCTTTCCGTTCCAACTCATCGACAAGATTATCCACTTGGACGAAAATTCGGTGACGGGTGTGAAGAACGTGACCATCGGCGAACAATTCTTCACGGGGCACTTTCCCAATAACCCGGTGTTTCCGGGCGTGTTGCAGATAGAAGCCATGGCCCAGACGGGCGGCATCTTGGTGCTGAGTACGGTGACCGACCCGGAAAACTACTGGACTTACCTGCTGGGCATTGAGAATTGCCGTTTCCGCAAAATGGTGGTTCCCGGCGATACCGTCATATTCAAATGCGAATTCATGGCTCCCATGAAGCGGGGTTTTGCCAAAATGCAGGGCCAGGCGTTTGTGGCCGGGCAACTGGTGTGCGAGGCGGTGATGTCGGCCAGTATTGTGCGAAAAGACAAATAATGAACACTGCCTGCAAACACCATCGGCTTCCTTTGTTTTTGACCCGCGCAAGCAATTCCGAAATCATACATCCGTAGCTGACAACTGCGAACCTTGGAACAACGTAAGAATGAACCAACCTCTCGCCTACATCCATCCCGGAGCAAAAATCGCTGCCGGGGTCACCATTGAGCCTTTCGCTACCATCCACAACAATGTGGAAATTGGCGAGGGTTCGTGGATTGGAGCCAATGTCGTATTGAACGAAGGCGCACGGATCGGCAGGAACTGCCGTATCTATCCGGGAGCCATCATCGCCGCCATTCCCCAGGACCTTAAGTTTGTGGGCGAGGAAACCACCGCCGTCATCGGCGACGAAACCACCATCCGCGAGTTTGTCACCGTCAGCCGTGGCACCGTAGACAAGCACACAACCATCATAGGCAGCCACTGCCTGGTCATGGCCTACGTTCACGTGGCGCACGACTGCATTATCGGCAATTACTGCATCCTGGCAAATTCGGTGCAGTTGGCGGGCCATGTGCAGATAAACGACCACGTGTTCATTGGCGGCACCAGTGCCGTACACCAATTCGTCAACATCGGCGTACACGCCATGGTGTCGGGCGGGTCTTTGGTGCGCAAGGATGTGCCGCCCTTCGTGAAAGCCGCCCGCGAGCCGCTGGCCTACTCGGGTGTCAATTCGGTGGGGTTGCGCCGGCGCGGATTTTCTAACGAGAAAATCAACGAAATCCAGGAAATCTACCGTTACATCTACCTCAAGGGCCTCAACAACGCCGACGCGCTGGACATCATCGAATCGCAACTGTCCCCTTCCGAAGAACGCGACCTGATTGTGGCCTTCATCCGCTCCTCCGAACGCGGCATCATGCGCGGCTCATCCGATTGAGTTTGTTCTCCGGAAAATAGTATCTTTTTCAACCGCCAAACCCGCCTGTGTATGAAAGTTCAAGCCAGAACGTTTGAACCGGTTTGGGCTATGGTCAAGAACACCAACAACGGGAGACTTTTGAATGGGAAAAATCATGTTTCTCTCATTTTCGTTGGCACGAAATCAATATGAACAGCATCATGGAGAAGCAGCTATTGAATTACGTTTTCAAATATATTGAAAGCTGCAATATGTGCGGCTCTCCAATCAGCGGACATAAAATCATAGGAAAACGTCTTAACCGATCGCAAGGCAGAAATCCAAAAAACAAAATCGGCATAACCACCACCATTGCCAAATGCCCAAATTGCGGCCTCGTGTATTCAAATCCGCAGCCCATCCCATCCGACATTCAGGATCATTATGGCGTGCCACCCGAAACCTACTGGAAACAGGAGTATTTCACCGTCAGCGACGACTATTTCAAAGCCGAAATAGCAAGGTTGCGCCAACTCATTGATTTCAAGGCGGGCATGAAATCGTTGGACATCGGGGCTGGCTTAGGAAAAGCAATGATAGCCCTTTCAAATGCGGGTTTTGACGCATACGGGTTTGAGCCGTCGCGCCAATTTTTTGACCGCGCCCTTACGCAAATGAAGATAAGCCCCGAAAAATTGCGGTTGTCAATGGTCGAGAATGCCGATTATGCTGAAAGCAGTTTTGATTTCATTTCTTTCGGCGCGGTCTTGGAGCATCTTTACGACCCCTCGGATTCAATTATCAAAGCCTTGAAATGGCTCAAACCCAATGGAATCATTCATATAGAAGTCCCCTCCTCTGGCTGGTTGGTAAACAAAATCATAAATCTGTTTTATAAGTTCCAACGGACTGATTACGTGGGCAATATCAGTCCGATGCACGAACCTTATCATCTGCACGAATTCGGGTTGAAATCTTTCGAACACCACGCCAAAAAACACGGGTACAGTGTCGCATTCCATGAACATTATGTATGCCAGACATATATGCCCAAATTGGCGGATTACGTATTGAAACCATACATGAAATGGACAAATACGGGAATGCAACTGTGCGTTTGGCTCAGAAAAAACTAAGCGGATAGGCTTGTCAATAGGGTCTTACACTGAGCAACAACCGCTTGTCACGCGAAACCTTGTAAAATAACGTGAACTATGGGGTATGACCATTGCTAATAAAAAGGCATAAGGGCAAAAGTTTTGGCAAATTTGTAATGACCAAACCACAAACCCTCTACCCCTATGCCCGGCGAAAATAAAGAAAAAAAACCGATCGGGATTTTCATCGCCCTCGATGATTTTCGCAAACAACTCAATGCCTGGAAGCAAAGCCAGCCCGAACGCTTCCCGGTTCGCCCCTGGGAAAAACCACTCATGGGTGAGCGCGAGTTAATGGGCATTGGCGTGTTTTACCATTACCCGGGTTACAAATGTTTCCAGTACTACTAGCAGGACATGGTGCAGGACATGGTGCGATTGCGTCTGGAAAGCCGTTTTCCACACCAAATCAGCTATGGACGTTTTTTGGCTTCGCTCTTGAAAATCCTGCCCGGCCTGTATGTGTTCTTGAAATATTGCACGCTCCGGAGCCAAGATACAGGGCTGTATTTCATTGATTCCAAACAACTGCCCGTCTGCCACAACCGGCGCATTCACTCCAACCGTGTTTTCGGGCACATCGCCCGGCGGGGCAAATCCTCGACCGGCTGGTTTTTCGGCCTCAAACTGCATTTGGTGATTAATAATGCCGGTCAAATCATGAATTTTCTGGTTACCCCGGCCAATGTGGCCGACAACAACCATCGGGTGCTGCACACAATGCTTGACGGGCTGAAAGGCGAATGCTACGGCGATAAGGGTTACATGAGCCGGCTCTTCGAGCATTTTTACCTGCAAGGCTTGCAGATCATCACCAAACTCAAATCAAGGATGAAAAACCAACTGCTGCCTCTAAGCCAAAAACTGCGACTAAAAAAGCGGGCTGTCATTGAATCGGTCAATGATATTCTCACGTCGGTTCTGGATGTAGAGCATACCCGCCACCGCAATCCGTTCAATGCGCTGGCCCACATTTTCTCAGGGCTAATCGCTTACTGCTTTTATGAGACCAAACCTTCGGTCTTTTGCTTTGAAAGCCAGCAACTTATGATTGGCTAACCCCATAGTTCACGTTAAAATA
>JANPIL010000250.1:0-27446 GCA_031424975.1 Sphingobacteriales bacterium | reverse complement strand
CCGCCAGGAAAAGGAGGCGCAGATGCAGCAGGAAATAGCCGCCTTGCACGAGCAACTGAAAGCATTCCAGAACGTGTGAGAGCCGGGCAAAACCCCACCCCAACCCCTGCCCGCAAGGGAGGGGCTTTTGCTCCCGTTTTTTCCTCCCCTCTCAGCAGGAGAGGGGCCGGGGGTGAGGTTGTTTGAAATAGTATCTCCCGGAAAGCCCAAACCCACCCC
Source organism: Sphingobacteriales bacterium (assembly GCA_031424975.1). Lineage (GTDB taxonomy): Bacteria > Bacteroidota > Bacteroidia > Cytophagales > 172606-1 > Xanthocytophaga. Next base: position 27,227 of record JANPIL010000250.1, on the reverse strand, counting down.
TACCCCACCGCCCGGCCCGAGGATTATTTCCTGAGTTCCGGCAAATTTTTACTATTTTCGCCGCTTCGTGACCATTGAAACAACCTTTATCCAACCTTCCACTGATGAATTTTCAGCGCGTCAATAACATTACCGGCTGGGCCGTTTTCATCATCGCCACCGCCGTTTACACGCTCACCGTTGAACCTACGGCCAGCTTCTGGGATTGCGGCGAGTTCATTGCGGCGGCCTACAAGTTGCAAGTGCCGCACCCGCCCGGCGCACCGTTTTTCCTGCTTGCCAACCGCATTTTCTCTTTTTTGGCAAGCGATGTGCAACAAGTGGCTTTTTGGATGAATATGCTTTCGGTGCTGTGCAGTGCCGGGGCTTCGCTGTTTTTGTTCTGGACAATCACACTGCTGGGGCGCAAAATCATATCAAAACCCAACACCAGCGATACCGTATGGACAGCCGGAGAAATCATCCTGCTCATGGGGGCGGGTGTGGTAGGTGCGCTGGCCTACACTTTTTCCGATTCGGCGTGGTGGTCGGCAGTGGAAGCCGAGGTGTATGCCATGTCTTCTTTCTTCACGGCTTTTGTGTTCTGGGCCATTTTCAAATGGGAACTCATTGAAGATGAGGCGGCGGCCAACCGCTGGCTGGTGCTGGTGGCGTTCATGGTGGGCTTGTCCACGGGTGTACACTTGCTGAATTTGGTGGCGGTTCCGGCATTGGGTCTGGTCTATTATTTCAAGAACTACAAGGCCACCGCTTGGGGCGTGCTGGCGGCATTGGCGGCCAGCGGCGTAGTGATTCTGGTCATCATGATTGGTGTGATTCCGGGCTTGCCGAGTCTGGCGGGCAGCATCGAGATTTTTTTCGTCAACAGCTTGGGTTTGCCCTTCAATTCGGGTATTATTTTCTTCGTGCTGCTTTTTCTGGGTGCATTGATTTATAGCATTTATTACTCACAAAAAAACCAGAAAGTGCTGCTGAACACGGCTTTGCTGGCGTTCACATTTATTTTGATCGGCTACATGGCCTATATGCTGGCCTTGGTGCGGTCCAATTTCAATCCGCCCATCAATGAAAACGATCCAAGCGATGTAATCAGCTTTGTATCGTATTTGAAACGCGAACAGTACGGCGACCGTCCGCTGCTGTTCGGGCCGAGTTTCACCACGCAAATCACTGACAGCAAGCGTACTACGCCCGTGTACATGAAAGCCAAGGACAAGTACGAGATATACGATTACCGCATCCAGTACATTTACGAGCAGCGCGGGCAAATGCTGCTGCCACGCCTGTTCAGCAGGCAAGACAACCACCCGCAACTGTACCGCCAGAAACTGGGCCTGCGCCCCAACGAAAATCCGGGCTTCAGCGATAATATCCGGTTCCTGTTTACGTACCAGTTCGGCTACATGTATTTCCGGTATTTCGGCTGGAATTTTATTGGCCGTGAAAGCGACAACGAGGGCGCGGGAGCCTTGAACCCGGTCAATGCTTTCAAGCCTGTGCCCGAGGAAATTGCCAACAACAAGGCCCGCAACAATTTCTGGGCGTTGCCGCTCATTCTGGGCACTGTGGGTTTGGTGTTCCAATTTTCGCGCCACCGGCGGGGTTTCGGAGTCACGTTCATCCTGTTTTTCCTCACGGGCTTGGCCTTGGTAATTTACCTCAACTCGCCGCCCACCGAACCGCGCGAACGCGATTACATTTACGTGGGTTCGTACTACGCGTTTTGCATCTGGATTGGTTTGGGCGTGATTTCGGTGGCCGATTTCCTCCAGCGTTTCCTAAAAAATCCGACCAATGCCGCCGTGGCCGCTACCGGCGTTTGCCTGTTGGTGCCGGGCATCATGTTGCAGCAAGGCTACGACGACCATGACCGTTCGGGACGGTATATGCAAGTGGACTGGGCCAAAAACCTGCTCAATTCGTGCGCCAAAAACGCGATTCTGTTCACGGGCGGCGACAACGATACTTTCCCGCTGTGGTACGTGCAGGAAGTGGAGGGTTTCCGGACGGATGTGCGCGTGTGCAACCTGAGTCTGCTGGGCACCGAATGGTACATCACGCAGATGAAACGCAAGGCGTATGATTCGGAAGCGTTGCCGATTACCTTGGACGAGAAAAACTACAAGGGCAAAAACGAGCAGATTCCGGTGATGGAAAACGAAGCCGTGAAAGGCGGCATTGACCTGAACCAGTACATAAAACTGGTAAAAAGCGAGAATCCGGCCATCCAATACGCGTACGGCGATGAGAAACTGACCATTTTGCCTTCCAAAACGCTGGTGCTGGCCGTAGATGTGAACCGCGTGAAACAGATGGGCATTGTGAAAGCCAGCCTCGCCGATTCCATCCGTCCGCAAATGGTGTGGAATGTGAACCGCAACGACCTGCTCAAGCCCGATTTGATCATGCTGGACATGATTGCCAACAACAATTGGGAACGCCCGATTTATTTCAACACCACGCTTTCGCAATCCAACTACTTGGGCATGAAGGAGTTCATGCAGCAGGAAGGCTACGCCATGCGGCTGCTGCCCGTTCGCGTGGCCGGTGCGCGAGACGGCTACGTGAACTCGGATGTGATGTATGACCGCCTGATGAACAAGACTTTCTGGCGCAATACCGACAACACAAACGTGTATTACGATGCCAACTACCGCGCCCTGCCCACGATTGTGCCGCGCCGGGGCTTTGCCGAACTTTGCGAGCAACTGCTGTTTGAAGGCGACAAGACCCGCGCCAAAGCCGCCGCCCTCAAATGCCTGCAAGTGCTGCCCGACAAAACCATTCCGTACGACTTGTACACCACGCCGCTGATTTCAATATTGTTCCGCACCGGCGAGGAGAAAAAGGCGATGGAGGTGGCCAAAACCATGGGCGACCGTGCCGCCAAAAACCTGGAATACTACGCCGAAAACCAGCCCGGCAGCGATGATATGCGCCTGAGCATGTACATCATCAGCCAAGTGGCGATGGCTTTGAAAGAGGCGGGCAAAAAAGAAGCCGACGCGTACGAAAAAGTGTACGCCCGCTACGCTGGCAGCTTCGGCGGACAGTAACAAAGCGGACAATAACAAAAAAGCCCCCTCCGAAAGAGGGGGCTTTTTTTTGGCAGGTTTGACGTTTCTGAAAGATACTATTTTGCGGTTCCCAAACTTGTTTGCCAGTGTGGTTTTCGGCCTTTGAGGATATGCCGTTGCCGCTACAGTTTGATTTCACACACTGTATTTTTCGCATAAACCATTGCAATCCAGCAATTTGCACACTAAAGCCAACGCGCAAAACCAAACCAAAAAAACACCGTTTTGTCTAAAGGATGGCTCCATGTAAAGAGCCAGGCAACCAAGCCGGATCAGCGCAAAAGGCTCACCATTCCTTTTTGCACATACTTTTTTTTGTTTTTCCCCTCGTATTCCATTTGCCAATAATACACCCCGGCAGGAGAATTGTCGCCTTTCCAGTGAATATAAGGATTGCGGGTACGATATACTTCTTCGCCCCAGCGGTTATGGATGAGGGTGGTTGCGGCGGCCACGAATTTTGTCCGGATTGGAGTGAACACCTCATTGTACCCATCCTGATTGGGAGTAAATACATTGGGAATGTCCATGATGGGGTCAGGGTAAGCAAGGAAAAAAGTGGGGAAGTTGGGTAACCCTATACTGCAAGCCTTGCCTTGCAGGTCAAATCCTTGTGGCAGATAACCGCAAGACTTGCCCAACGAATCGGGGCTGTTGATTACTTGGAGATAAATTTGGTCTCCGGATGCAATGTATATCTTGTGGTCGGGTGCGAGTTGCAGGTTGCCTGGGTTGGCTATACCTGCTTCTGATAAACTGTAAGAGGATCTTTCAATGTTTTGTCCTTGTAAATCATATTGGATAATCTGGGTACGGGGCGCACGAGCACCAATGTAAAGGAAACGGCCACCGGGTGAAAACTCAACGCCATACGGTACGAGTGCGTTTGACAAAGTGAATTGGTGGGCAATGGTGCCTGTGCTTTTATTAAAAGCAAACACTTCCACCAGACTGGTGTCCCTCAAAGCTAAAGCGATTCTGGTGCCGTCCAGCGAAAATTTCATTTGACCGATAGCATTGATTTCACCAGAGTACAACTGTCCTTGGTCATCAGCAAACATGCCACCGCCCGTATGGATTGCCCCCGTGCGCGAGACAACCGCGTTGGTGTCAACCATGAATGTGTTGCTTGTCAGGCGGTAGGCACGGAAAGCATCCGAGTTCCACTCGTGCATCACCACCCAGATGTCTTCTCCGTTGGCGTGCAGGGTCGCGCACATTTTTTCGGTGGTGGAACCGTGCAGCCGCACATTCTTCACGGTCACATCTCCCAAGCCGTTGTCCGCCGACAAATCAATGATGGAATACCAGAATCCGGGAATCTTCTGGTTGTACCTCAATCCTGATTTGGCAGTATCCGGAGCAATGTCTCCCTGGGGTGAGGCCGAGAAAACATAGTACAGGTTTTCATTGGCGGGGTGGGGAACGGCCAGGGTTTGGGAAGTGCTGTTGTTGCCCGCCAAACCGGTTCCGTTGGGCATTTTCCGGTGCCGTCTATTCCAGACGCTCACTCCATTGGAATAGAACAGCAGGTTTCCCGCCGTATCCGAGACACCGGTTGTCCCCTCGGAAATAGCGTCTGTTGGATTTTCGCTGACTACCTGCCCGTCGGTCAGGGGGGTCACTGTTCCATAATTAAAGTCCAGCCCCGCGTAATTGCCGAAATACCAGACATTGGCTTGGTTCTGGGATTTTAGCGTATGGCAGGGTAACAATAGGGCAAATGCAAATAAAATGGAAATATGTTTTTTCATGCCGATTTTTAGCCTAAAAAGAAATAACCAGAAAGCAAATCCAAATCAAGCGTTGAGTGCGATAGCGCAGAATAGTATCTTCTATGGCCGCCAAATACAAAGCCCCCTCCGAAAAAGGGGGCTTTTTTGTTGCTGGGGTTTGGCGTTTCTGAAAGATACTATTTTGCAGCTATTCGTTTTTCAGGTACTTGACAAACCACTCTTCCGCTGACTGGGCATAGTGGGTCAGGGCAAAACCGACTTTTTTCTCTACGTTTTCCTGTGCCTTGCGGATAGAGGACGAAATCATGTGGTGCGATACGGATTCGCCTTCCTGATGTCCCATCTGGCGCAGCATCTGCACGATTTTTTCGCCGTCGAACAGGCGCAACAAAGGCTCATCCAACGAATTGACGAACAGTATCTTGGACGATGCGAATTGCTCCAGCACCTCCTGTTCCTTCGTCAAAACCGGATGATGCTCCAGAAATAGCACCGCCGAGTAAGTTCCGCCAGCGGTTCCTGATTTGGCCAGATGCACGGTTTGGGCCAAACCGCGTTGGGCCAGGCAGTTTTGGAACAGCTTCTGTGTTTCGGGAAACCAAGCCATGACAAGCGAATCCGGGTAATCTTTCAGGAGTTCCAGAAAACCCTGTTGCTTTTCAGCACTGGTCATCCACACAATATCAGTGCATTGTACGGGCTTTGGTTTTCTCTTGAAGAAGTCGAACATGGTATTTCGGGTAAAAAAATACGGGTATTCCGTGAATCGGGTGATGCCGCCAATGCCGGGGTTTGGCGCAAAATGCCAGCCAATACAAAATAGTATCGTTGGAAAACCCGAAACCCACCCAGAAGAAAAGTTCCCTGAAGTTTACTCCAAGACGCATTCATGTGTCCTCAACAGCCCTGAAAGGGCGCTATCTATGAACGCAGGGTGAAGCCCTGCGAACTGGGGAGGCTAATCTTCCAGCGTCACCGTAGACGAAAGCCTGCTGCTTCTGGGCTTGAACGTGGAGGCTTCGTATTTTTTGGGGGCATACAGGAACCCGAACGCTTCCGCGCCATCTTTGGCCGAACATTTATGGTGGATCTTGTGCGCCCTAATCATGCGGCGCACATACGGATGTTGGGGCCGCATACCGTGCTTGATACGCTGATGCACCAGCACATCATGGAAAAGCACGTAAAACACGCCGTAGGCCGTGACCCCGATGCCCATCCATAACAAAAACCGCAGGCCAGAATATTCAATGCCCGCCATGATGAATACTGCCGCCGGAAGGCTGAAAACCAGGCCGAACAAGTCGTTTTTTTCCAGCACACCATCATACGGCGCGTGGTGCGATTTGTGCCACGACCACAAAAAGCCGTGCATCACGTATTTGTGCGTGGCCCATGCCACGCCTTCCATGAAAAAAAACGTCGCGATGGCGACCGTGATGTTGAGCCAGAGGGGAAGCATAAGTTCAGAATGCAGGGTTAATGTATGGCGATTGTTCAGGGTAAACCAAAAATCGGGTTTTGAGGTTTACAAAGATACTATTTTTCGGGAGCGGCTTTTTCGGCACGGCCAAAACCGGGTTCACAGCGAGGCAAGCCGGTCGCGGACTTGCTCCATGAGCCACATTGGCGTGGACGTTGCCCCGCAAATGCCCACTTTGTCGTTCGCGGCAAACCATTCATTATCAACATCTTCCACGTTGGAAACAAAATGCGTGTCGGGGTTGGTTTCCTTACAGACGCTGTACAGCACCCGTCCGTTGGAAGATTTGGAGCCAGACACGAAAACCACCTTGTCAAAACGCGTGGCAAAAACCCGCAGTTCCTTGTCGCGGTTCGATACTTGGCGGCAAATCGTATCGTTGGCATCCACTTCAATGCCCGACTCCTGCAATTTTTGCTTTATCTCGTAAAATTTGCCGGTGCTTTTGGTTGTCTGGCTGTAGAGTGTGATTCTTCTCGGCATTTCGGCCATGTCCAATTCCGCCAAATCCTGAAACACAACCGCCCGGTTGCCGGTCTGCCCCAGCAAACCCACCACTTCGGCGTGGCCGTGCTTGCCATAAATGTATATCGTATCGTCTTTGTCGTGCGAGTTCTTGATGCGGTTTTGCAGTTTCAGCACCACCGGGCACGAGGCATCAATCAGTTCAATGTTGTTTTTCAGGGCCAGTTCGTACGTGGCGGGCGGCTCGCCGTGTGCCCGTATCAGCACCTTCTCGTTTTGCAACTGCGCCAAATCATCGTGGTTGATAATGCGCAAGCCCTTGGCTTCCAGCCGCTTCACTTCCCCGTCGTTGTGTACAATGTCGCCGAGGCAGTACAAGTAGCCTTGCTCGTCCAGAATGTCTTCGGCCATTTCAATGGCATACACCACCCCGAAACAGAAACCCGAATTGCTGTCAATGGTCACTTGAAGGTTCAACATGGTGAAGTTCTGCTGAAGTGTTTGTTTTCAATTGTCACACAGGTAAACTTATTTGTTCGGATTGTGTTTGGCGACACCAAGGGTTTTTGCTCCCGGAAAGATACTATTTTTGATGGCGGTAGATGGCGGCTTGCCGGAACCCACCGCCGTAAGTGCCGCAAAAAACCTTGAACCGAACCTACCGTATTCGCGAAATGAATGTACTAACAGTCAGGCAAATATCCAAAACATACGCGGGGCAACCGCAACCGGCAGTGGAAAACATCTCGTTTTCGCTGCGCAAAGGCGAATTGCTGGGACTGGTTGGCGAGAGTGGCAGCGGCAAAACTTCGCTGCTGCGGCTCATTGCCGGGCTGGAAGATGCCGGTGAAGGAACAATCCACTTGAAAAACGAGGCGGTTACCGGCCCGCTGCGCCATCTGGTGCCCGGCCATCCGCACATCCGGCTCGTGCACCAGGATTTCAAGTTGTCGCCCAACATCACCGTTCTTGAAAACATTGCTTATGCGCTGCGCACCTACGAAGCCGCATACCGCGAAAACCGCCTGACGCAGGTAATGCAACTTTGCGAACTGACCGGCTTGCAACACAAACTGCCGCGCCAATTGTCGGGCGGCGAAATGCAGCGTGCGGCACTGGCAACGGCCCTAGCCGATGAACCGGCGTTGCTGCTGCTCGACGAGCCGTTCAGCAACGTGGATGCGGTGCGGCGGCAAACGCTGCGCCACGGAATCACGGATATTCTGCGCCGCAGCCGCACCACGGCCATTTTTGTGACGCACGACACCGCCGAAGCACTGGCCTTGTCTGATAGGGTTGCGGTGCTGCGCAATGGCGGGATTGTGCAGATTGGCATGCCCCGGCACGTGTATTCGCAGCCGGATTCGCCGTATGTGGCGAGTTTATTCGGCTGCGCAAACGTCTGCTTGGCGCGAAACCTGCAAAAAATCCGTCTGCCAGCCAGCCGAATGCCCGGTTTCCCGGCAAACACTTTGCTTTGCATACGGGCCGAAAACATTGCCGTTGTTTCGGAACCGGAAGCCGATTTTTCAGGCAAACTACTGAAAACCAACTATTTGGGAATGTACGAACTTTGGGACGTGGAACTGGCCAAAAAAATGAACTGGCAGGTTTTGGCTTTCGGAAACATATTTATGCGCCGTGGCGTACTATTTCCGAAAAGGGAAATCTTCCTGAAAGTGGACTGGGCAAAGGCGCATACGTTCAGGCAGTAGCACACGCTTCAGCTTGTGCAAAATCCGCAGGATTTTTGAAATAGTATCTTTGGAAAAGCCCAAACCCGCCCGTTCTTGCGGAAGCCGATTTCCCCTTCCGGTCTGACACACAGTGTCTGACCTGGGTTTTTCAACTGGCGCAAGTCACAAGTCAATCACAACCGGCTGGTGTACGGGCTTGTAATTCAAGTCCATGATGCTGGCATTTACAAACGTGGTGCCGTCCGTTTCCAATTGTCCGTAGCCTTCGTGGATGTGCCCGAACAAGTGGATTTTCGGCTTCACACGCCACACAAACTCCAGCAAATCGCGGCAGCCCACTTGTTCGCCCGTGAAAGTCTTGTCCAGCAAGCCGTGCGGCGGGCCGTGGGTAACGAGAATGTCCGTTCCGGCGGGAATCATTTCCCAGTACCGGCGGATATCCGCACCGCGCCGCCGGTTAAAGGCCCAGTCATGGAACCAAGGCGTGACCGGCGAACCCCACACGCGCAGTCCGGCCACTTCCACCGCGCTGTTTTTCAGATAAATGGCATTTGTAATCAGCGCTTCGGCAGTTTCGGGCTGGCGTTCAAAAAGGAAGTCGTGGTTGCCGGCCACCACAATTTTGTGCGGATGCGGCAGCGAACCCAGCCACTTGTTGAAAGCGATGATTTCGGGCACTTTGCCCATGTTGGTTAGGTCGCCGGCGTGCAGCAGCACATCGCCTTCCGGCACACGCATTGCTTCGTGCGCACCGTGCGTATCCGAAATGCAGACTATTCGCATGGAAAGCGGCCGGATGGTTTAGAAATAGTATCCCCGCTAAAGACGGGGCTTTCAGCTTTTGAAAAGGCAAAACCTGCGGTTTTGGCACAAGCTGAAGCGTGTGCTACTGCCCGAACGCCGGACTTGGAAAGTCCGGCCACGTTGGTCAGTCCTTTTTCCACGGCCAGTTGATTTTCTTCTTGTCCTTATCCTTTTTATTCCTGCCGTTTTTGTTCTTCTTTTTCCAAGTAAACTTGTTGTCAACCTGAAAGAAATACCGCAGCGAAACGTAAAAATTATTGTAGCGGTCAAATTCCTCATCGCCCCACAAAAAATTGTAGCCGGTGGTCAAATGGAAGCCCAGCAACCGGAAACCCGCCACCGGAGCCACGCCGATGCGCCCTTTCTTGAAGTCGGTGGCATACACCAGGTTGCCACCGTAAGTAAGCGCAATGCGGCCCCACTTGTACCAGAAACCCGCTTTGTATTCGGCCAAGTTGTCCCAGAAATTATACCCGAACGAGCCGCCCACCGACAGCATGGTTGGCTTGCTCAGGCTGATTTTGCGCCAATGGTGTTCCACGCCCATTTCCAGGTAGCTGTACGCCCCGCGCTGGAAACCCAGTTGTGCGCCGTAGTTGCGCTGGTACAGTTTGGCCAGCGGCGAATACCCGCGTTCGGGAGCCAGGAAATCCGTGGCGGAAAACTGCCGTACAGGCGCGGACGACGCGGAAAAAACCGCCAGACTATCAGATGGCGGCGTGTATTGGGCTTGGGCGGAGCAGAAAACAAACACGGCAAGGCAGCGGACGGCGGGCCTGAAAATAGCGGGGAGGTTTGGCGTTTTCAAAAGATACTGTTTTGGGATTTCTAAAAATTCAAGGATTCTATGGTCGGGCGGCGTAGTTGTGGCTTGTGTCTGCGTCCGTGGCTTGTGTCTTCACGAGCCGCCAAGCGTGGCGGCTAACCGTGGTCACGAACCAAACGCCCGTTTTGCAGGCGTAGTATGTTCGTAAAAGTCTCGTATTCGTAGGTTTGGTTGGAGCACAACACTACCAGCCGGTCTTTAATATTTTCCGAAAGCAGTTGCCGATACCACGCAATGCCCGCCGCATCCAAGTTAGATGTCGGTTCGTCGAGCAGCAGCACCGGCGTGTCTGAGCAGCAGGCCAACCCGAGTTTGAGCCGCGTTTTCATGCCCGACGAAAAATTGCCCACAAACTTGTACCGCGCCGCCGCCAAACCGATTTTCTCAATGAAATCATTGGCCGTCAATTGGTTGCGCAGCGGTTTGAACTTGCAGTGAAACGCCACTGCTTCCTGAAGCGTGAATTCCTCAATCATTTCCAGATAGGGTGCGGCAACGGAAACGTACCGGAAAACATCGTCGGCGGGCAGGGGTTTGGCACTTTCAAAACATACTATTTTGCCTTCGGTCAGGGGCAGGTTTCCGGCAAGAAGTTGCAGGAAAGTGGATTTGCCGCTGCCGTTCGGCCCCGTAACCACGTACACATTGCCGGGTTCCAATGTCAAATCCACGCCCCGCAATATCCAGTCGCGGTTGAATTTGCGGCCCGCGTTTTCAAGTTCAATGCGCATAGTCCGTCAGTGCATGGCCAAGTTTGGCGTTTTCAAAAGATACTATTTTTTTTCTCCCTCTCCCACGCCAAGTCGTGGCTTTCAGCTTCGGGGAGGGCTGGGGTGGGGCCGCTTTTCAGAAAGCACCGGCAATCCAGCGGAAAAGCCACACGGCCAGCCAAACTACCAACCCGACCCAAGCCACCAACAGCACCACCACCAGTACCCAAACGCCCCACGCATTGCCTTGGTGCTTGCCTTCGTTATAATACTCGCGCAGCAGCCGCACATTGCGCTGGTTGGCCTTGAAACCAAAGTCGAACAAGTCGCCCAATACGGGGATGCCGCCAATGGATGCATCCACCAGCGCATTGGCCAATAGCTTGAGTATCAGCTTGCCGCTGGCTCCGTGCCGCACCATGGTTAGCACCAGCACCGCCGACATCCCCAGCGTGACCACTTCGCCCACCACCGGAATCAGGCCGATAATCGGGTCAAGGCCGATGCGGAAATTGGTGCCGGGCACGCGGATGGCATTGTCCAGCAGGTTGCTGGTTTTTTCAATCCACCGCATTTCACGGTTTTCCTTGTTTGGCGTTGGGTTTGGCACGTCGGGTCTTTGCATGACAGATTCGGGCTCGTTTCAGGTTTTCAAAGGTAGCAAAACCGGACGACTTGGAACTTGCAATGCCCGCCTTCGCCAAAAAACAAAAAAGGCAGCGATGTTGCATCGCTGCCTGCATTTTTCAAAGCCGGTCAAGAATCCACGGGTTTTAGCGCGGGACGAACAAAATTTAATTTCCGTGAAACGCGTGAAACACGTATCTTTGCCTAAGTCGGAAACGGAGACAAATATGGCCGTGTATGCCGTGGTACACAAGCCACAAACGGCCGATTCGGTACGGGGGTGACAGGGCAAGTACAAATGCACAATGCCAATGGCAATACCCGGAAAATCCTTCCGCGTATTACTGATTGCCAAGCAATTACGTTGTTTTACGTTGCCGGTAGCAGTGCAAGAAAACCGCCGCCGATGGGTTTTACACCGCAAAAACACCTTCGTTGCGGCTAAAAACCACGCGGCTTTCCGGCACCGGCATCCGGTTTAAGGTTACCTTTTGCGGCCAGCCGCCAACGCAGGCAGCCGCTAACCGCAGCCAAAGCATATTTACGGTCATGTGTTTGAATATCAATAAAATACGGGAAAGCAAAAACCAAGCACTAACGACTAACGACTGAACATGGGCAAAATAATAGCGATTGCCAACCAGAAAGGTGGCGTGGGCAAAACCACAACGGCAATCAACCTGGCGGCCAGCTTGGCGGCGTTGGAATACAAGACCCTGATTGTGGATGCCGACCCGCAAGCCAACTCCACATCCGGGCTGGGCTTTAACCCGAAGGAAATCGAAAACAGCATATACGAGTGCATGGTGGACGGCATCAACGCCCGCGACGTGGTGATTCACACCGACCTGCCGTTTCTGGACTTGCTGCCCTCGCACATTGACCTGGTGGGGGCCGAGGTGGAGATGATCAACCTCAAGAACCGCGAGGATAAGATGAAGGAAGCCCTGCGCGACACCAAGAACGACTACGAGTTCATCATCATTGACTGTTCGCCCTCGCTGGGCCTGATTACCATCAACAGCCTTACCGCCGCCGATTCGGTCATTATTCCGGTGCAGTGCGAGTATTTCGCGCTGGAAGGCTTGGGCAAGCTGCTCAACACGATTAAGATTATCCAGTCACGGCTGAATATGCAACTGGAAATAGAGGGCATCCTGCTCACCATGTACGACCTGCGGGTGCGACTGTCCAACCAAGTGGTGGACGAGGTGAACACGCACTTCCAGCAGATGGTTTTCAGCACCATCATCCCGCGAAACATCCGCCTGAGCGAGTCGCCGAGTTTTGGCGTGCCCGCCATCTCGCACGATGCCGACAGTAAGGGCGCGGTGAGCTACCTGAACCTGGCCCGCGAAATACTGGCCAAAAACGGCATGGTGCATCCGGGATAGGCTTTTGGGAGGTTTGGGCTTTCCGGAAGATACTATTTTGGAAATGCGGAATAAAAAGAAACGCAGGTCAGACACTGTGTGTCAGACCGCCTGCCTGTCGGCAGACAGGGAAGGGGAAATCGGCTTCCGCAAGAACGGGCGGGTTTGGACTTTCCAAAAGATACTATTTTAAAAACCGGCGGTTCAGGGGGCGCAGCCCGAAAAAGGGCGAACATTGACAGCAAGGAACCAAACCGAAAAACAAAACCGAAAATGGCTAACGAAATTGAAAATATGGATTCGTCCAAGACCTCGAAACGAAGGAATGCACTGGGCCGGGGCTTGGGCGCATTGCTGCAACAAAGCGACCCGGTAAACGACCCCGAACTGGAACAATTGCAGACCATGAACAGCGTGGCCGAGATTGACGTGGACTCAATTGAAACCAACCCGTACCAGCCGCGCACCACCTTTGACCGCGAAGCGTTGAACGAACTGGCCGAATCCATCCGGGTGCAGGGAATCATCCAGCCCATTACGGTGCGCCAACTCAGCCGCAACCATTACCAGCTCATTGCTGGCGAGCGGCGTTTGCAAGCCTCCAAGATTGCGGGGTTGAAACACATTCCGGCCTATATCCGCACGGCCAACGACCAGCAGATGCTGGAAATGGCGTTGATTGAAAACATCCAGCGCGAAAACCTGAATGCGATTGAAATCGCGCTGAGCTACCAGCGGCTCATTTCGGAGTGCAGCCTGAAACAGGAGGAACTCGGCGACCGGGTGGGCAAAAACCGCGCGACAGTGAACAACTACCTGCGGCTGCTGAAACTGCCGCCCGACGTGCAGGCCGCCGTGCGCGACACCAAGCTTTCCATGGGCCACGCCCGCGCCATCATCAATGTGGAGAATATAGACACGCAACTGTCCATCTTCCACCAGATTGTGCGCGACGACCTTTCGGTGCGGGCCGTGGAAACGATTGTGCGCAACCTTGCCGACGAGGCCGGACAGAAACGCAAGAAAGAACGCAAGCCGCTGAAACTGGAACACACGCAGTTGCAATACAAACTGTCGTCGCACCTAAGCACGAAGGTGACACTGAAAGCCAACGACAAAAGCCAGGGCGAAATCCGCATCCCGTTCGCATCGGACGAGGATTTGAGCCGGATATTGGAGTTGCTGAACGTGTGACAACCCTTGGCTCGGTTTTGGCAGCGTCACACAGCCCGCATCTTGCACTTGCGGGTTTGCCTTTCCACACATGCCAGACCCGCTATGCCGCCGTATCCGTCTTGCCATCGAGAAACCATGAAAACCCGCCCTTCCGCATTCCGCATTCCCCATTCCGCATTGTTGCGGGGGTTTGTGCTTTTGCTGGGATACTATTTTGCGGCCGCCGCCGCCGCCGCCCAAACCGATACCGTGGCCCGGCAACCCGGCGACCCGGTGCGCATAGCCAACGCCGCCACCGATACGGTAATGGTCAAGGGTGCGCCATTGCATTCGCCGCGCCGCGCCACCATGCTGGCCGCCCTGCTGCCCGGCACCGGACAGATGTACAACCGCAAATACTGGAAAGTGCCGATTGTGTATGCGGGCTTCGGTGTGTGCGGGTATTTTATCTATACGAACAACCAAACTTACCAGAATTTCCTGCAAGCATGGCAGGCAAAAAACAACGGCGGCACGGGTGACGGGCCTTATATTCTGGACAAGTTTTACCCGAAATACCCGGCCAGCAGCCGTCTGAACGATTTGGAAAACCTCAGGCGCAACAAAGACCAGTTCCGGCGCTACCTTGAACTGAGCGTGATTGCGACGGTAGCCATGTATGCCCTGCAAATCATTGATGCCAACGTGGATGCGCACCTGCGCGGCTTCGACTGGAACAGCGAAAACTTGACGCTGCGCTTTGAGCCGGTGCTGGACGGCAATTTTGCGGGCATGGGCCTGGTGCTGCGCTGGTGAGGCCTCCCCCGAAGGAGGGGGTGAAAAAATAGTATCTTTACGGACACCAAAACCGCCATCCAAAAGCCCCCTCCTTCGGAGGGGGCTGGGGGAGGCTTCTTTATTTTATGAACATCCTTATACTCGGTTACGGAAAAATGGGCCGCACCATTGAGCAAACCGCCTTGTCGCGCGGGCATCGGATCGGTTACAAAATAAACGCCGACAACCTGCACGAAATGGCGCAGATAAACCCAGCACAAGTGGATGTGGCCATTGAATTCAGCGAGCCGGGAGCGGTGTTGGGCAACCTGCATTTCTGTTTCGGGCACCACATTCCGGTGGTGTGCGGCACTACCGGCTGGCAGGAACGGCGCAACGAAGTGGAGCGGCAGTGCATGGCCAACAACGGTGCCCTTTTCCATTCGTCCAATTACAGCTTGGGCGTGAATTTGTTCTTCCACCTTAACAAAGTGCTGGCCAAACTCATGAACCGCTACCCCGAATACGATGCGATGATTGACGAAACGCACCACACCGAAAAAAAGGACGCGCCGAGCGGCACCGCCCTCACGCTGGCCGGCGACGTGCTGGATAATATCAGCCGCAAGACGAATTGGGTGAACAACCCGGCCAAAAACGCTTCGGAACTGGCCATACTTTCGCACCGCGAACCCAATGTGCCGGGCACGCACACCGTCCGCTACACCTCAGCCATTGACGATATTGAAATCACTCACACGGCGCACAGCCGCGAGGGTTTTGCGTTGGGAGCCGTGCTGGCCGCCGGATGGCTGGTGGGCAAACACGGCGTGTTTGGCATGGAAGACATGCTGGGGTTTTGAGTGGATCAGTCCACCGATAACGGTTGGCAGTCCACAAGAAAAAACGGGGAGAAGCCCCACCCCGGCCATTCCCGAAAGAGAGGGAGAAAAAAAACAGTATCTTTTCAAAAGCCAAAACCCGCCTCTTTAAAAGTCCCCTCCTTCAGAGGGGATTTAGGGGAGGCCTCGGGTTTGGCATTTTTGAAACATACTATTTCGGAAAGCGGCACATTTGCAGTCCCGGACTTTAAAAACATACAATGGTGATTGGTGAACTGCAGTGGGTGAAATATTTGAGCGTGCTGGCGGCAAGCATGCTCAAATTCGTGGCCGGACCGTTGAGTGGCGTGGCCTTGGGCCTGCATTGGCTTGAAACATTCTCGCTTACGGTGGCGGGCATGATGCTGAGTGTGTTCATCTTCACGTATCTTGGCAACACCCTGAAAACCACCGTATTGCGCCGGTTTTACAAGAACCGAAAGCTGTTTACGCGGCGCAACCGGCGCATTGTGCGCATCTGGACAAGATATGGCATGGCGGGTGTGGCATTCCTGACCCCGCTGCTGCTCACGCCCATCGGCGGCACCATGATAGCCGCCTCTTTCGGCGAGTCGCGCCTCAAAGTTTTTGCCTATATGTTTGCCAGCGCGGTCTTTTGGGGGCTTATATTTACGCTGATCGTGGATGCGGTGGGGCACGAAGCATTCCGGTTGTTCTGAAAAAAAGGGGGGCGGCCCCTCCCTGCAAGAGAGGGGAGCCAAAAGCCCCCTCTTTCGGAGGGGGTTGGGGGAGGCCTCAGGTTTGCCCCTTTCAAAACATACTATTTCCACGGAAAAAACCTTGCAGGAAAATGAGCATCAAGAAAGCCATCCTTGTCCGTGTCCGCATTGCCTACCTGCTTGTGGTGTTGGTGGCGGTGGCGGTGGTGTTCCGCATTTTCTGGCTGCAATGGATTGACGGCGATAAATGGCGCACCATTGCCCGTGCCCGCCTGACCGACTACCGCGTGGTGAAAGCCGTGCGCGGCAACATCTACGCCGACGATGAAAGCCTGCTGGCTACCTCGCTGCCGTTTTACCGCGTGGCCATGGATCCCACCATTCCCGACCGCGACGCGCTGTACGAAGGCTTGGATTCGCTGTCTTACCTGCTTTCCAGCTATTTCGGTGACCGCACGCCCGACGAATACCGCCGCAAAATCAAAGACATCCGTCGGTTCAACGAGAAAGCCCGTGCCGAAGACCGGCGCGAAAGGCAATACTTGGTGATCAATCACAAACTGATTGGCCACCAAGACAAGAAACGTATGCAAACCTGGCCGGTTTTCCGGCTGGGGCGCAGCAAGGGCGGCGTGATTTTTGAGCGGCTCGACCGGCGGTATTTGCCATTCAAGGTGTTGGCGGCACGCACAATCGGCTTTTTGAACGACCAAAGCCGGGGAGCAGGACTGGAGTTCAGCTACAACAAGCAATTGGCCGGGCAAAACGGACGCGGCTTGTTCCGCCGGATGTCGGGCGGGGCGTGGAAAAGCGTGAGCGATGCCAATGAAATCCGCCCGGAACAAGGGCTGGACATCCAGACCACCCTCAACATCAATGTGCAGGACGTGGCCGAAAGTTCGCTGCTGCGGGCATTGGCACGCCACCGTGCCAGCTACGGCTGCGTGGTGGTGATGGAAGTGGCCACCGGCGAGATCAAGGCGATGGCCAACCTGGGGCGGCTGGCCGACGGGCGGTATGCCGAAAATTACAACTACGCCGTGGGGCAGCAGGGACGCACCAATCCGGGTTCCACGTTCAAGCTGGCTTCGATGATTGCACTCCTCGAAGAAACCAAACTTTCGCCCACTGACAGCATCCAGACCGGCAACGGCGAATACCGCTTCTATGACCGCGTGATGCGCGACTCCAAACCGACCGGCTATGGCACCATTTCCGTGCAGCAGGCATTTGAATACTCGTCTAACATTGCGTTTGTCAAGCTTACCCACCAGTATTTCGGCAGCAAACCGCAGCGTTTCATCCAGTACTTGGAATCGTTCGGACTTACCAAGCCGCTGGGTTTCCACATGATGGGCGAGGCGATTCCACTCATCAAGACCCCCGAAAACCGATCGTGGAGCGGATTGTCATTACCTTGGATGTCAGTGGGTTACGAAAATGAAATCGCCCCGATTCAGATGCTGGCCTTCTATAATGCCGTGGCCAACAATGGCCGCATGATCCAGCCGGTCGTGGTCAAGCAAATCCGCGTGGCCGAGCGAGTCGTGGATGCGTACCAGTCGCGGGTGCTTAACGAGAAAATCTGCTCGGACGAAACCCTGAAAAAAGTGCGACGGATGCTGGAGGGCGTGGTGGAACGCGGCACGGCCAAGAATGTGCGCGGCAGCGATTACCGGATTGCGGGCAAAACCGGCACCACCCAAAAACTCAAGAACGGCCTCTACACGCGCAACTACTACACGTCTTTTGTGGGCTATTTCCCCGCCGAACGCCCCAAGTACAGTTGCATCGTGGTCATTGACAGCCCGCAGGGTTTTGAACAGTACGGATCGGATGTGGCGGCACCGGTATTCAGGGAGGTCGCCGACAAGATTTATGCCCTGGACGTGGAAATGCACAAGGCCATGCCCAAACCCGGACACAATTCAGACGGATTGCCGGTGGTGCGGGCGGGCAGTTTCGAGGATTTGAAATACCTCTGTGATGAAATCGGAATTGGGAGCCGTCCGGGTGGTGGTGTGCAGGAGTGGGTGGTGGCCGATGTGGCCGACGACCGGAAACTGCGCTGGAAAAGCCGCGCCGCCGAACCCGGCCGCATACCCGACGTTACCGGCATGACCCTCCGCGACGCACTCTACATACTCGAAAACCGCGGCCTGCGGGTACGCCACACCGGCCGTGGCCGCGTAACCGCACAATCGCAGCCGCCCGGCGCATTGGCCTTGAAAGGTAGCACGATTGTGGTGGAACTGTCGGAACCGTGAACGGAATGCGCATCGAATCCCGGAAAATAGTATCTTTTTAAACGGCCAAACCACCCCGATTCTGCAAAGATGCTTTCTCAGGCGGAAAATACATAGGTTCCAAAACGGAAATGACTTTATAAGAAAGCAACTTGCTTACCGATGTTACGCAGACGTAAAGGAACCGTCATCGCGAGGACGGGCCGGACAAACTTTTGCGTAACATCAGCTACGTATTCCCACGAACACACTTCGCAGGTTAAACATAAAATTGAACAGAATTACTTTCGGTTGATAACCGATTAGTTACGCGGCATCTGCTTGGCCAAAAATCCGAAAATGCCAGTTTGGTTCTGCCTATCCTGCGGAAACGGGGTTTTCAGGTTTCAAGAGATACTATTTTCAACACGTGGTTTTTTGTGAATTCGTAATTGTCAACCAAAAGCGACCCTGATCTCACCATGAGCAAAAAACTGATACGCTTTGACTGGGCGGTAAAAAAACTGCTTAGGAACAAAGCCAACCACGGCGTTTTGGAGGGGTTTCTGAGCGAATTGCTGTTTGACGACATTCGCATTGAAAAAATATTGGAAAGCGAAGGCAACCAAGAATCTGAGGATGACAAATTTAACAGGGTTGACATCCTGACCCAAAACTCGAAGAACGAGTTGATTATCGTGGAGATCCAGAACACGTACGAGATAGATTTTTTTCACCGTATGGCTTACGGAGCCTCAAAAGCCCTGACAGAAAACCTGTCATTGGGACAAGCATATTCGGAAATCAAAAAAGTAATCTCCATTAGCATTGTCTATTTCGATTTGGGGCAGGGGCAGGATTACCTTTATAAAGGCAACACAACTTTCCAAGGGATTCACGAAAAAGACATTCTGATGCTTTCGGAAAAACAAAAGGGAGCGTTTTCTAAGGAAAACGTATCCGACATTTTCCCGGAATTCTACATCATAAAAGTGAACAAGTTTAATGATATTGCCAAAGACAGCTTGGATGAATGGGTTTATTTTTTAAAGAACAGTGAGGTAAAAGACGAGTTCAACGCCAAAGGTCTCAAGGAGGCCGGCGATGTGCTGGACATCATGCGGCTTGCGCCAGACGACCAGTACAGCTATAACCGGTATCTGGATTACCTGCACTATAAGGCCAGCGAATTGCTTTCGTTGAGGTTGGAAGCGGAGGCAAGGGTTCGGGAAGAAGAAAAGATTGCGTTTGCAAGAAATGCGGTTTTGGAAGGGCTTGGCGATGAAATGATAGCCAAACTCACCAAACTCGGTTTAAATCGAATAAAAGAAATACGCGCGGCACTTGGAAAATAGTATCCCCGCAAAACCGCGAACCTGCCTGAGGCCATAATCGCGCCCTTGCGGATGTTTTCACAACGCTGTTTCGGCGCGCCGCTTTTTTCTTTGGCCGTTTGGTTCACGGCATTTGTTCAGGCACGGATTTTTTCGGGTTTGGGAAACAGTACCTTCTGAAAACCCCGAACCTGCCGTTGATGGCCGAATACCGGTGTGAAAATAGTATCTTCCCGAAAACCCAAACCTGCGGCAATCTGGCAAGGATATTTTTACGGCAACCCCGCATCCGGGCTAACATGAAAACCGCAACCATCAAGAATAGAAAGGCGGAAAACCCGAAGCGGCTCCCGGTTGCTTGCACTCCCGCCGGTTGGTTGACCCCCGCTAATCAGGCATGACCGCCAGTGGATTTCCAAAAGCATCCCGACCAAAAACCATCCGTACATGAACTGGCACAAGGCAAGTATAGAGCAGACGTTTGAATCGCTGGCTACAAGCCCAAAAGGTTTGAGTGCCGTGGCAGCCGCAGAAAAATTGCGGGAAAACGGCCCCAATGAATTGGAGGAAGGCAAAAGGAAAAGCGTGGCCGGTATGCTGCTGGCACAGTTCAAGGATGTGATGATTTTGATTCTGCTGGCGGCCGCCATCATATCGGGAATCGTTGGCGACCTCACCGACACCATTGTCATACTCGTCATTGTCGTGTTAAATGCCTTTCTGGGCTTCTTTCAGGAATACCGCGCCGAAAAAGCCATGCAAGCGTTGAAGCAAATGGCCGTGGCCCAAGTAAAGGTGCTGCGCGATGGAAATACCGTTTGGTTACCCGCCACGGCATTGGTGCTCGGCGATGTTGTGCTGCTGGAAGCGGGAAATGCCGTACCCGCCGATTTGCGCATCATTGAATCCAAGAACCTGAAAGTTGAGGAAGCGGCCTTAACCGGCGAATCCATGGCCGTGGACAAGATAACCGAAGTGCTGGAAACGGACAATCTGGCACTTGGCGACAAGAAAAACATGGCTTTCAAAGGCACGTTTGTGACCTACGGCCGTGGCAGTGGCGCGGTGGTTGCCACCGGAATGCAAACCGAACTGGGCCGCATTGCCAAAATGCTGCAGGAAGATGAGGCAGCAACGCCGTTGCAGCAACGCATGGCATCGTTCGGCAAAAAACTTTCGCTGTTGGTGCTGTTCCTTTGCCTGGTGTTTTTTGCCGCCGGTTGGTGGCGGGGCGAGGATGTCGTTAAAATGGTGCTCACCAGCATTTCACTCGCCGTGGCCGCCATCCCGGAGGCATTGCCCGCCGTGATCACCATTTCCTTGGCATTGGCCGCCAAAAGAATGATCCGGCTCAACAGCCTGATCAGGAAGCTGCCAGCCGTGGAAACGCTGGGTTCGGTCACGTACATCTGCACTGACAAGACCGGCACGCTTACCAAAAACAAGATGCACTTGGAGCAAGTGTTCGCAAACGGGCAGTTGCACGAACGAAACGCTTTGTCGGCCGTCAGGCAACAAGAAGAAATTGACCTGATGCTGCACGCGTTTGCCCTGAACAACGATGCCGTGGCCGACAGTGGCAACGACATTAAGGGCGACAGTACGGAGATTGCCTTGATGGAAGTGGCCAGGGAGCAAAACATACAACCGGGCGTTTGGCCACGGCTGGCGGAAATCGCGTTTGATGCCGACCGGAAAATGATGACAACCTTCCATGCCCACGGACACAAAATAATTTCCTTCACCAAAGGCGCTCCCGATGTGCTGCTGCCACAATGTTTGGATGTTGATGTGCCCATGCTGCAACAACAAGTGGATGGCTTGGCGGCCAAAGGACTGCGGGTAATGGGGTTTGCCTGCCGTTATTGGGATGCGTTGCCTGAAAATATGGATGGCGAAACCCAGGAATCCAGTTTGCGGTTTCTGGGGCTGGCCGGCATCATTGACCCTCCCCGCGAAGAAGCGCTTGAGGCCATAGCGCAGTGCAAAACGGCGGGCATTGCGATTGTAATGATAACCGGCGACCACCCATTGACGGCAAAAACCATTGCCCAGCGCGTCGGGATTCTGAGCGGCGAAAGTGATTTGGTGGTGACCGGCCAGCAACTGGCGGCACTGGATGAGGGCGATTTTGCGGACAAGGTGGAGAAGATCAGGGTGTATGCGCGTGTCTCGCCCGAACAGAAACTGCGGATTGTGAAAATGCTCCAGCAGAAAGGGTATTACGTGGCCATGACCGGAGATGGTGTGAATGACGCTCCGTCGCTGAAAAGGGCGAACATTGGCATCGCCATGGGCATCACGGGAACCGATGTTTCAAAGGAGGCGGCCCACATGATTTTGCTGGACGACAATTTTTCAACCATTGTGAAGGCCGTGCGCGAAGGACGCAGGGTGTATGACAACATCCTCAAATTCATCAAATACCTGATGACAACCAACTCCGGCGAACTATTGACGTTGCTGGTGGGGCCAATAATCGGTTTGCCCGTCGCGCTGCTGCCCATCCATATTTTATGGATCAACCTGGTCTCCGATGGTTTGCCGGCCATTTCATTGTCGTACGAGAAAGCGGAAGAGAACATCATGGACCGGCCTCCGCGTCCGCCCGGGCAAAGTGTGTTTGCCAATGGCCGGGGCTTGCACATGGTGTGGGTGGGCATACTCATGGCTGGCATTGCGTTGGGGTTGCAGGCGTGGGCCATTGAAAACAAGCTGCATTGGCAAACGATTGTGTTCAACTTTCTGAGTATGAGTCAATTGGGGCACGTCTTGGCCATCCGTTTTGAAAACCGGTCTTTGTTCAGTGCGGGTATGTTTTCCAACAAGCCACTCATCGGCGCGGTGTCAATGGCTTTGCTGTTGCAGGTTGCCGTCACGTACCTGCCGTTCATGCAATCCATATTCCACACGGAGGCTCTGACATTGGAAGAATTCATTCTGGTTGCCGCTGCCTCGTCTTTGGTATTTTTTGCGGTTGAACTGGAAAAAGCAGTTTTCAGGCAGCGGGGAAACAAACCGGGTACGGCAAAATAGTATGTTCCAGAAGCATCAAACCTGTTTGTCATTCCGGCGGAGGAGGAATGACAGAAAATAGTATCTTTTGAAAAGCCCAAACCTGCCTTACTGCACCAACTGCCGCTCCATCGCTTTTTCCTTGCGCACCATTTCCTCCTGCGTGGCGGCCAGTTCTTCCAAGTTCTGCCGCAACTCCTCTTCCTGCGCCTTCAACGACTCGGCCTGCCCCTGCGACTGCTCAAGCAACAGTTTCATGCTCTCGGTGCTTTTCACATTTGTCAGTGCGGAGGCCACAAACTCGCCGGCTTTCTCCACAAACCCTATCTGATACGGCTCATATACAGTAAATGAGGCTATTTCCAGTATTCCCTCCACTTTTCCGTTGTATTTCATCGGCACCAGCAGCAGGCATCGGGGTGTGGATTCGCCCAGGCCCGATGTGATGGCCGTGTAGCCCTGCGGTATTTCGGTCAGCAGCACCGTTTCGCCTTCCAGATACGCTTGGCCTATCAGTCCATCGCCCACGTCAATCCGCTTTTCCACATATTTGCGGCGGTCAAACGCGTAGCAGGCGGCGAGTTCCAAGCAATATTCACTTTGATCCTGCTGCGTGATGAAAAGTGCGCCCTGCTGCGCCCCCAAGTATTTTGCCAGAAACCTAACCACTTCCAGTGCCAGCAGACCCACATCGTGCTGGTGGTTGCGCACCGTGGCCGAAAACTCCGCCAAGCCTTCCGTCACCCACGCGCGTTGCTCTTCCTCGCGCCTGATCGCCTGCATTTTTCCCTTCATCCGCGTCAGTTTTCCGGCCAGCGTTTGGGCATTTGCGGCGTGGTTTTGGTCGGTCAGCCCTTGCCAGTCAACGGTATAGTTCCCTTCAGACAGGGCGGAGATCATGTCGTCGGCTTTCCTGAAATTTTCAATCGAGTTTTTCACAATCATGTCAGCCGACGAACTGTCGGTTTCCTGGCCGGAATCAAACAGATACTGACGGTCGTTTCGCGCCAGCGTCAATAGCAGTTCATGCTGGCTCCGGTTCAGCCGCGTGAGGCGGCTGATGACCATGCACAGCACCGGTATGCCAGCCAGCAACAGGAGCAACTGCACAACTATGTTCCGCGTGTGCGCATCTTGCTGCGCCTGCTGTGCGTTTTGATTTAACCGGGATTCGAAATCGAATATCTTTTTACTGATCGGATCGTAAACGTACCAGAGCGGCGTGCCACGGTCTTGGGCAAACATATTTTCAAATACCGCCATCCTGTCTATCTTAATGGCGGCCGCCATCTGATCGCAGAAGCCGATATAATTCTGGATTTCGGCTTTCAATGCATACACTTCGTCCATGTTCGGATACTGCTGCATTTGCAGTGCCCTCTCCAGCGTGTCCATGGTGGCCTTGAAGTCTTTTTTGGCCAAGACCACGGGTTTTAGCAGCGTTTCGTTTCTTGTCAGTGCATAGCCCCGCACGCCCACATCCAGCCGCTGCACCACTCCCCTGATCAGGTAACGGGTTTTTTCCTGCACCAAATCCGTGTGTTTGCGCAGCACTACATTACGGTCAATGATGGCCTTATTGGTAAAAAAAAATACCACGCTGACCCCAATCAGCAAAATCACGCTCACAATTGAGAACAGGACAAGCCTTTGGCGAATGAATTCCTTGGATATTTTCATGGGTGGTTCTGCTGCAAGAATCAAGGGTAGAATAAGGATTGTTCATTTCAGTGTTGGCCAAAGCTCAACTGCTTGCCGACTTTCGTGTTGGCGCACCATTCCCGTCCGTATCTGACAGGCGGATTGGAGGCGGGTAAAAATAGTATCCGCTAAAACACCCAAACCCGCTTGTGGCATCGCTGCAACATTCCGGGCCGGATGGCTCACCGAACATGGGTTTTACGCCAAACCTGTATTTGCCGGGGCGGCTGGCTGGTCGGGGTGTGCGGGTAACCGGGCTGTGAGTTCCTCCAAGCATTGCGCCAGCCGTTCGTTTTCGTGTCGGGCATTGTGCAGGTCTTGCTCCAGTTGCTGTTCCCGATGCTTTTGTACCGACACGTCTTTGGCCGAAATGGCCACTCCGGAGATTTCGCCCTTTCCGTCCCTGATCGGGTTGTGGTATATTTCCGTGTACATGGTTCTGCCGTTCATCACCGTCTCCTCATGGTCAATGAAGGTTTCGCCGGCAAAAGCCCGGTCATACTGTGCCTTGCGTTTGGCGGCAGCGGCCTCGCCAAAATGTTTGCGGAACAAATCCAGCACCTGCGATCCCACATCCATTGACACGCCAAGTTTCTCGTATATTTTTTTCAATGCCGCATTCGCGGCCACCACGCGGTACTCTGTGTCAATGGTGACGGAAGCAAAATTGGAGTTGTTGAGCAGCGCATCCAAGGCGGCCTGTTTGCGGGCGGTTTCGCGTTGCGAACGGCCCATTTCCTCCTGCGCACTCATGAGTTCCTCCATGTTTTGGCCCAGCTCCTCGTGCCGGGCCTGCAATTCTTCGGCTTGCTGTTCAGACTGAATCTTCAAGTTTATCTGCCCGGTGATGTCCTGCGCCAGTTTCAGCACTTTCAACACTTGGGTGCTGGCATTTTGGACTATCATGTACGAAGACCTGAGCCAAACCACCTCTCCGCTTTTGGTCACCCGCCGGAACTCGCGCGACTGGGTGACACCGTTTTGGAGCTGATCCCAAAACAATTGGTATTCAGGACTTTCCGCTTCTTCCGGCATCACAAATATGCGGTGGTGCTTGCCCTGTATTTCAGCCAATGAGTAGCCCATCAGCTTCAAAAAATTGTCATTGGCTGTTTGCACAATGCCTTCCATAGTGAATTCGATGCTGGCCAACGACTGGTTGATTGCCCTTGACAAAAGAGCCGATTCCGCTTCTTTCCGAATCATTTCCTCTTGGGTGGCCATGAGTTCCTCCATGTGCTGGCGCATCTGCTCTTCTTGCGTAGCCATTTGTCCGGCCATTACCCGGCTTTGATCCAATAGGAGTTGCGTGTTTTCGGATATTTTGGCATTGGCCAGCGTGGAAGCTATGTTTTCGCCAATGGCCTCGACAAACCGGATTTCGTGCGGCTCAAAATCGCGGAACGAAGCCAGCTCCACAATGCCATGTACGCCGCCATTGACCTTGAGTGGCACAATCAGCAGGTAGCGCGGGCTGGCATCGCCAAGGCCGGAGGTAATGCGCAGGTAGTTTTCGGGTATCTGGCGCAGGTAGGTGGTTTCGCCTTCCTGCCACGTTTGCCCAACCAAGCCTTGGCCCGGCAGTATCTGTTTCTGCACGTATTTCTTGCGGTCATAGGCGTAGCAGGCCTTGAGCGAAAGGTGGGGCTGGCCGGTGTTTTCGTTTTCCACCACAAACAGGCCCGCTTGGTTGGCGTGCAGGAACCTGACCAACTGTAACACAATTTTTTCGCACAAGCCGTCCATGCTGTGGCTGCCATGGATGATGCTGCCGAAATTTGCAAAACCCTCATTGGCCCAAAACCTTTTTTTCTCTTCCAGCGACACTTTTCTCAGTTCATCGCGCATTTGCGACAATGAGGTTCCCAAATCTCCCTCGTCATTGAAAACCTTGATGTTTTTCTCAAAATCCCCTTTGCCCACGTACAACGCAAAATCCTTGATCTGCCCCAGGTTATCTGTCAGCAGATTGATTTCCTTTACCAATGCGTTCATTTCATTTTTGGTTTCGGGCATGGCTTGGGGCAGGTTTCCCTTGCCCAACTCGCGCAGGTATTTCTTGAATTGTTTCACATACGACAGAATGCCCACAATCATGAACGAGCCCACAAAGTAGGCCATTATGAATGCAAACGAAATGTACAGCGGCACGAGCCACCCCAAGCGTTGCTGGACGGCAAGTATGCCAGTGCGGGCCGCCAATATCTCTTTTGTCTGGACGTTGGCCAACTCGCGGATAGCGGACTGTAACGCATTTAAGATGGGCATGGCCTTGGCTGCCGCCATGCTGTCGTCTTTTTGCAGCACCGAACGCAGTTGCGAGAAATGCGCGTCGGCTTCGGCCAGCAATTGGCGTTCGCGGCCGGTTTTCCATTTTTTTGAGAATTTCAGCAGCGTATCGCGGCTGGAGATTGCGCGTTTGTAACTTGCCTCAATGGTTTCATCTGCGACGTTTGCAGCCTGCAAGTTGTTGACCACTAATTCCTGGCAGGCCGATTCAAAATCTGTGGAGTAATATCTGGAGGAGGCCGCCACCGTAAGTGCGTATTGGGTCTGCTGCACGCCCGCCCGCCATTGGAGGTGCGTGATAACCACCAGCGCCACCGACAAAGCTCCCATGGACAAAAACCCGATGGTGAGCCGGCCTTGGATTGTGTTCGG
>JANPIL010000249.1:0-12613 GCA_031424975.1 Sphingobacteriales bacterium | reverse complement strand
GGGGTTTGGACTTTTCAAAAGATACTATTTTCACCCGTCACACAAACTCGCGCACATCCGATATTTTGCCCGTTACGGCGGCTACGGCGGCCGTGAGTGGACTGACCAGAAACGTGCGGCTTTGCGGCCCCTGCCGGCCTTCAAAATTACGGTTGGATGTGGAAACACAGTATTTGCCGGGGGGAACCTTGTCTTCGTTCATGCCCAGGCAGGCCGAACAGCCCGGTTCGCGCATTTCAAAACCGGCGTTGGTGAAAACCTTGTCCAGCCCTTCGGCGCGGGCTTGGTTGGCTACTTGGTTGCTGCCCGGAATAATCCATACTTCCACGTTTTGGGCTTTTTTGCGGCCTTTTACAAATCCGGCCACCAGCCGCAAATCCTCGATGCGGGCATTGGTGCAACTGCCAATGAACACGTAATCCACGGGGCGGCCCAGCAGCGGTGCGCCGGGTTCCAAGCCCATGTATTCCAGCGACTTACTGAACGAAGCCTGTTCCGAAATGTCTTTCAGTTCGGCCACTGTCGGAATCCGATCCGTGATTTTGATGCCCATGCCGGGGTTGGTTCCGTAGGTAATCATCGGCTCAATGTCTTCGGCGCGGAAAGTCATGGTTTTGTCATACTCGGCTCCTTCATCGGTGCGCAGGGTTTTCCAAGCGGCTATTTTCCGGTCCAGTTCCTCGCCTTGGGGCGCGAAACGCCTGCTGCGGATATAGGCAAATGTCATTTCGTCGGGGGCAATCAGGCCGCCCCGCGCCCCCATTTCAATGCTCATGTTGCAGATGGTCATGCGGGCTTCCATGCTCAGGTTGCGGATGGTATCGCCGGCGTATTCCACAAAATACCCGGTGGCTCCGCTGGCCGAAATCTGGGCGATGACGTAAAGGATGATGTCTTTGGACAACACCCCGCGACCCAGCACACCGTTGATTTCGATGCGCATTTTCTTGGGTTTGTACTGCATGATGCACTGCGTGGCAAGCACCATTTCAACTTCAGAAGTGCCGATGCCAAACGCCACATTGCCAAACGCGCCGTGCGTACTCGTGTGCGAATCGCCGCAGACAATGGTCATGCCGGGCAGCGTGAGTCCCAATTCGGGCCCGATAATGTGTACGATGCCTTGGAACGGATGCCCCAAATCATAGAGTTCAATGCCAAAGTCGGCGCAGTTCCTGCGCAGCGACTCCACTTGCAACCTCGACAATGCGTCTTTGATGGGCAGCAACTGGTCTTTGGTCGGCACGTTATGGTCGGGCACGGCGGTAGTGCGCTGCACGTTGAAAACCGAAACGCCCCGCTGCCTTAGTCCGTTGAACGCTTGCGGACTGGTGACTTCGTGAATAAAATGGCGGTCAATGAACAGCACATCCGGGTGGCCGTCCTGCCGTTTTACCACGTGGCTGTCCCAGATTTTGTCAAACAGGGTTTGGGGTTTTTGCGACATACTATTTTTATTTGAGCTTGCGTTGCCTAATAATGGCGTTTTCATTAATCACCGTAAACATATTTTCAACCTGTATCTCTGTCATTTGCAACAGGGAAATACAAATCTCTCCTGCCTGAAGCGGATGAGTGCCTTTGAAACGGAAATAAACGACAGCGGGCGGCGGCTCCATTTTGTATTTAAAAAGCAATTCCCCGTAATCACGGTCAAAAGTGAGGATGACCAGGTTTTCACTGGCCGCCACTGAAATGATTTTCTCGTCTGTTGCCCCGCGCATTTCTGCAAATACGGAACGAACCGTGTAGCCAGCTTCTCGCAGAAGGCTGATTGTCGGCCAAGGAATGTTTTCGTTTGCCAGAAACTCCATCAGGCCGAGTTTCTCAATGGGAAATACATTTCCTGCTGGATGCATTCGTGCAGATACCAAAACACGGCTTTCAGGTTTTCGGCGGTCAGAGAGGGATAGCTTTCCAAAATCATTTTTTCCGTCCACCCCTTGCCCATCAGCTCTAAAATGAGTTCGACAGAAATACGCGTGCCTTTGATGATTGGTTTTCCAAGCAGCACTTTTTCATCCGAGTGAATATGTTCTTGCCAATTCATTGCATTAGTTGTCGTTTGAAAGCGTTTTGCGTACGGATTCCGTCGAACGGGGTTTGGGGTTTTTGCGACATACTGTTTTATGTTTTGATTCTAAAAGACGCGTCTTAACGATTCTACCGTTCGCTAACAAAAATTGCAGGAAAGACAAGGTACGAATATCTCATCTTTCCTGCAATCTTGCTGACATAACACTTATTTATTCTCCGGGCGCAGTTGGCGCACGGCGGCTCCTGCCTGCCACATTTCCGACTCGCGGAGTTCGGTCAGTTCGGCTTCCAGTTTCACGCGGTAGTCGGGCTGGCTGTTGCTATCAATGGAACGCTGCGATTCCTTGCCCGTTTTCACGGAATTGTACAATTCATCAAAAACCGGCAGCGTCGCATCCTTGAACTTTTTCCACCAGTCCAACGCGCCGCGCTGGGCGGTGGTCGAGCAGTTGGCGTACATCCAATCCATGCCGTTTTCGGCTACCAGCGGCATCAGTGATTGCGTCAGTTCCTCAACGGTTTCGTTGAAAGCTTCGGAAGGCGAGTGGCCGTTCTTGCGCAAAATTTCGTATTGCGCCGCAAAAATTCCTTGAATCGCACCCATCAGCGTGCCGCGTTCGCCCGTCAAATCCGAATATACTTCCTTGCGGAAATCGGTCTCGAACAGATAGCCCGAACCCACGCCAATGCCCAGCGCAATCGCCGTTTCGCGGGCTTTGCCGGTGGCATCTTGAAAAATGGCAAAACTTGAATTCAAGCCTTTGCCCGCCAGAAACAAGCGGCGCAACGAAGTGCCGGAGCCTTTGGGAGCCACCAGAATCACGTCCACATCTTTGGATGGCACAATACCCGTCTGCTCATTGAACGTAATGCCAAAGCCATGCGAGAAATACAGGGTCTTGCCCGCCGTCAGGTGCGGCGCAATGACCGGATACAGCGTGATTTGCCCGGCATCGGACAGCAGGAATTGGATTATCGTGCCTTTTTGGGCGGCTTCCTCAATTTCAAACAGCGTTTCGCCCGGTTTCCAGCCGTCGGCCACAGCCTTGTCCCAAGTCTTGGAATCCTTGCGCTGCCCCACAATGACCCTGAAGCCGTTGTCGCGTAGGTTCAGGGCTTGGCCGGGGCCTTGCACACCGTAGCCGATAATGGCGATGGTTTCGTTTTTCAGCACTTCACGTGCTTTTTCCATCGGAAATTCTTCGCGGGTTACCACGTCTTCTACAGTTCCGCCAAAGTTGATTTTTGCCATGATACTTGAATGGGTAATGAATTGGTTGGTTAAGAGGTTGAAAAATTTATCGCTATTGATTTCAGTTTGTTCAAATATGATAGTATCAAAGATTTTTCAATAAGCCGGGTTTCGCGTTTTTAAAAGATACTGTTTCGGGAATATCAAATTCAATCTTGGTATTCCATTTTCTTGGAAGTCGAGGCACTCAGTTCTTCGAGTTCCTCCAAAAACCGCTCGGTACGGCGTTTGGACTTGGAAATGGAAATCCGCGCCGAACGCACAAATTCCGATACGCCAAAGGCTTTCAGTTCTTCAAACAGTTTTTGGGTTTCGTGTTTGCGCCCCGTTTTTTCAATGATGATGTATTCGCGTTCAATGACAATGATGCGCGCAAAATTCTGCCGGATCAGGTTTTCAATCGTGTTCTGGCTGTCGTTCAAAAAAGGCTCCAGCGGCACTTTGTACAGAGCCAGTTCCTGAAAATGCGTGTCTTCTTCTTCATACAGAAATGCGCCCAATACTTCAATCAGCTTGCGGATCTGCTTTACCAACTTTTCGGCCCGTTCACGGGTCAGTTTGGTCACAATCGTGTAGCGGCTCACGCCCGAAACCTCGGACATGGAAACGTTGATGCTCTCGATGTTTATTTTTCGCCGCGTGAAAATAATGGTGATTGCATTGAGCAAACCGCTTTTGTTTTCAGTCAACACGGAGATGATAAATGTCCGTTCTTGGTCGGTTTGTGTGTCCATGGTTGTAAAACAGTATCTTTCAAAACATCAAAACCTCATTCTTTTACTGCCACGAAACGCAGGCGTTTGTAGTCGGCAAACCATTTTGCGTGGCGGTAGTTGGTCGGCTTCAACTCGGCTTTTATCTGTTCAAACAGTTCTTTTTCGTCCGCTTCCGGCAAGCCTTTCAGCGCAAAGCCACGGAACATCTTGATCCAGTCAATTACACCGGTTGAAGGGTCTTCCAACTCCGTATCGCGGTTGAAATGGGAGGCAAAGGTAACGCGAAATCCGCCTTTTTCCAGCAAAACCGCATATTCGCCCAGGCTTGGAAAATAGTTGGTGTGTACGTGGTGCGGCAAACCGCGCTGTTGCAAGGCATTTGCCAATGCCACCAGAATGCGGTTCACGTTGCCTTTGCCGCCAAACTCGGCCACAAACCGCCCGCCAAGTTTCAGGGCATCATGCACGCAGCCGATCACTTTCTCCGGCGCGAGAATCCAGTGCAAAGTAGCATTTGAAAAAACGGCATCAAACGGTTCGCCAAACTGAAAATCGGCTCCGTCCATTTGGTAAAACGGAATCATCGGATATTCGGCTTGGGCTTGCGCCACCATTTCCGGCGAAGCGTCCATGCCAATTACCGTGCTGCCAGCCTCCGCAATTTGGCGCGTCAAGTGTCCCGTTCCCGAACCCAAATCCAAAATCCGTTCGCCCGGCTGCGGATTGAGCAAACCCACCACATCCGCGCCGTATTGGTACACAAAAGCGTGTTTGGCATCGTATAGTTTGGCATTCCAGTGTTGCGTGTCAGTCATGTGAAAAAGCCTTGGTTTTTGAAGGGTATCGGATAGACTTCTGTTCAAAAACGGTATTTTCAAATGATCAAACCTCTACTAGCATACTCATCGTGGATGGCTCCGGAATTGATTCGCCATCCAATTGCATGGACTCGATATGGATTTCCATTGCTTCCTTTATGAGTTCCATCAATTCAGCCTGAGTTTCTGCAACTGCCACGCAACCGGGTAGGTCGGGTACGTAAGCTCCGTAATTGTTTTCCGTTTTCTCTATCACAACTGTGTATTTCATGGTTTTTCTATTTTAATCCAGCTTGTTTGTAAATGCTATTCATGGTGCCGGGAGGTAAATCCAAACTCGGCTTTCCTGCTACAGTTACGGTTCCTTTTTTGATTTCATGTTTGAACTGCCGATGGCTGCCTTTGGTTCTGTTCAAATACCATCCGTCCCGAATCAAAACGGCAATGATTTCACTAACCTTCATAAAATAGTATCTTTAAAAACCCCCAAACCTGCTATTCGTTTTCTTCGGGTTGCGCAAGCCTGATTCCTTCATAAACCGCCCCGACCGAAAGTGTAAAATCAATGTCGTCCAGCCTTATTTCATCCGTTAAGCTGTCAAAAGACCGGTAGAGCCAGGTTTCCGGCTGGCTGGTACGGCTGAACACCTCTATGAGTACTTCGTATTGCGAAACCAAAATATAATGCTGCAACGAGTCTATTTTCCGATACCGCTGCCATTTGAACGATTTATCGCCGTCAGCCGTGGATTTAGACAGTACTTCCACAATCAGCAGCGGGTTCTTAATGATGTACCGCTCCTGTTTGTCCAGTTCATGGCACGTCAGCATCACATCCGGGTACGGATAATAATAGTCTTTGATGGCTTGTAGCTTTACGCTTTCGGTCAAAGTGTAACAGCCTTTCGGTTCAAATTTCTCCCGTATCAAATCCCTCATCCGACCCACCAACAGGTTGTGAACTATGGTAGTGCCGGCCATGGCAAACACTTCTCCATTGTGAAATTCATAGCGGATTTCACTGTGTTTCTCAAATTCCAAAAACTCCTCAAACGAGTCGAAATGCAGTGCGTCGGTTTGTGCGAGTCCCATAGGTAGCGGGGTTTCGGGTTTTCAAAAGATACTATTCTCAAAAGGCTTAAAAAGCCCCATCCCACGCCAAGTCGTGGCTTTCAGCTTCGGAGGGGTTGTGGGAGGCCGTTTGTTTCACTCCAGCCGGATATCCGTCACCGACGCACCGGCGGGCACCATCGGAAATACGTTTTCCTCCTGTTCCACTACGATTTCCAGAAAATACGGCGTGTCGGCATCCAGCATTTTCTGGACGGCGGCTTTCAGGTTTTCGCGTTGCTCCACCTTTTCCGCCGGGATTGAATAAGCTTCGGCCAGTTTGATGAAGTTCGGGTTGGTCATCTCGGTGAATGAGTAGCGTTTTTCATGGAAAAGCTGCTGCCACTGCCGCACCATGCCCAGAAAACTGTTGTTGAGCACCACTATTTTCACGCCGATGTTGTACTGCATAATCGTGCCGAGTTCCTGCACGGTCATCTGGTAGCCGCCATCACCGATGATTGCAACTACCTGACGCTCAGGCTTACCGAGTTTGGCTCCCATGGCGGCGGGCAACGCAAAACCCATCGTGCCGAGTCCGCCTGATGTCACGTTGCTGTCGGTGACCTTGTATTTGTAGTAGCGCGAAGTCGCCATTTGGTGCTGCCCCACATCCGAAACCACAATTGCCTCGCCGTTGGTCAGTTCCGAAATCATGTTCACCGCTTCCGACATTAGTATCTTGCCTTCGGTCGGGTTCAGGGCGTGGTGTATCACTTTCTCGTATTCCATTTTGTCGCACTCCCGGAATTCACGCACCCAAGCCTCGTGCTGCTTTTTCTTGACCAGCGGCATCAGTCCGCGCAAGGCTTCCTTGGCATCGGTGTTCAGGGCTACGGTGGTCTTTACGTTTTTGTCAATTTCTGCCGCATCTATCTCAATATGAATCACTTGGGCTTGCTTGGCGTACTTATTCAGGTTGCCCGTCACGCGGTCGTCAAAGCGCATCCCGACGGCAATCAGCACGTCGCATTCGTTGGTCTTGATGTTGGGGCCGTAGTTGCCGTGCATTCCCAGATAACCCACGTACAGCGGATGGTCGGCGGGGAATGCCGACAGGCCGAGCAGCGTGGCGGCCACCGGAATGCCCGTTTTTTCGGCAAATTCCACAATCTCGCGCTGCGCACCCGAAATCAAAATGCCGTGCCCCACAAACAGGTACGGCTTCTTGGCCTTGTTGATCAAATCCGCCGCGTCCTGCAAACTCTGCTGCGTTGGCTTTGGGTACGGCGCGTAACTGCGGATTTTCTCGCACTTTTTATACGAAAACTCCATCATCGCATTCTGTACATCTTTGGTAATGTCAATCAGCACCGGGCCGGGCCGACCGGATTTGGCGATGAAAAATGCCTTGGCAAAGACTTCCGGAATCTCATCCACATTGGTGATTTGGTAATTCCATTTGGTCACGGGCATGGAAATGCCAATCACGTCGGTTTCCTGAAATGCATCCGTACCGAGCAGATGCGAACCCACTTGGCCCGTCACGCAGACCAGCGGCGTGGAGTCTATTTGCGCATCGGCGATGCCCGTAATCAGGTTGGTAGCTCCCGGGCCCGACGTGGCAAAACACACGCCCACGCGCCCCGTAACGCGGGCATAGCCCTGCGCCGCGTGGATAGCTCCCTGTTCGTGGCGCACCAGAATGTGGGTGAGCCGGTCGGCATAGCCGTACAGCGCGTCGTAAATGGGCATGATGGCTCCGCCCGGATAGCCGAAAATTATGTCCACGCCTTCTTCCACCAGACACCGCAACACGGCTTCCGAGCCGGTCATGGTTTCCTTTGCTGGCTTCGCCTGCCTACTGGTTTTTGCGGTTGCTGTCTGCATATTGTTTAATGGTTAATTGCTGACCGTTTAGTTGTCCGTTTGCCTGTGTCAATCCAAAACTTTGCCACAGCGTGTCGGATAAAATAGTATCTTTTGAAAAGCCCAAACCTGCTCATTTCTTAACTGCGACAATAATTCCCGAAGCCCAATGCTGTTTGGTGATTACCAAATCATGCCTTGCTTCCAAATCGGCCATTAATTTGCCGGCTTTTTCGGCGTGGCCGTCGGGCCAGTTGGGCTGCGGCAACATATCGTCAATGATATAGAACGCACCTTTGTTCAATAGTGATAAAATTTCGTCTAATAAAAGGTATTTGCCGTGCCACGTGTCGGCAAATATGTAATCGTATCGGTTGCCAATGTTGGCTGCAATCCACGCTTCACCATCCGTACACACCAGTTGCAAACGATTGTCGCTTCCCAGATGCTGGCGGGCAATGCCCAAAAACGCCGCGTCATTGTCAATGGAAACCAGCGTTGATTCGCTGTCCATTCCATTCAGAATCCACACCGTGGATAAGCCCGTTCCAGTGCCCAGTTCCAGAAAACTGCCGCCCGGCTTGGCCGCCGCCAATGTGCGCAATAAGCCACAAGTCAGCACATCGGATGCCATTGTGAAACCGGATTGTTTGGTTTCCGCATCAATGGCTTTGTACTGTGGCGGATAGCTTGCCTCGCTTACGGACTCGTTCATCTTAATTGACCGGAAATAGTATGTTTCAAAAAGCCCAAACCCGCCTCATTTCAGCGGACTTTCGGTGGTGATTTCGCCATTGGGCAGTTCGTAAAATGTCTTTCCATTGAAAGAGTAAACATTTGCGATTCCTTTCTGGCGGTTGTTTTCTTGGGCATCTTTTACTGCCCGGCTGAACAACCGATTGAACAAGGCCGCTTTTTGATAGAGTTTCAAATCTTTTGATAGGTTGCCTTTCATATTTTCACATCCTTCAGATATTTTTCAAAAAGTAATTCGTGTTCCACTTCGTATATTTCTCCTTTTCCGGCTGCAACTTGCTGAATGGTTTGCAAGCCGTTAAAATAAAGCAGCCAATCGTTTGCTAAGTTTTTATAAAGGAGCCAGAAATTCTTTTTGCTTCTGTAATACCGCCTGATTACATCTTCTTTGGGTATATCATGTCCGCCATCTTTTACCCTTGCACTAATGCGTTCCAAACAAATTTGCGGATTTTCCAGAAACACATAGACAATCGAAACCGAATAGCCTTTATTTTTAACGGTTTCAATCACTTTTACCAAGTATTTGCCCGCCAACGTACTTTCCAAGATAAAACTTTCCCGCGCGTTCGTTAGTTCATACATTCGCTGGAAAAACAGCCGCCCCGCTTTCAGTTTTGATCCGGCGGTGTCGGGCGTGTCCAATTCCCGTTCAATTTCATCCGCATTCAGGAACGCATAGGTTGTTTCGGCAATCAGCGGCTTGGAAAAGGTGGTTTTTCCCGAACCGTTCGCACCCGCAATGATGATGAGTTCTTTCAAATGGCTGCCGTAAAATAGTATGTTTTGAAAAGGTGAAACCCTCTTTCTTTATGAAAACGTTTTTTGATTGCCTTCCAACAAATCCGTTTTCAATTCATCAAAAAACTCCTTCACGGCACTTTGGTTTTGGGCGCTAACTGCCGGATAAACTTTTCTCACCCCCAAACACATGTGAGCCTCTAATTGATAGCTACTCATATCCACTTTGCTTTTGAATAAACTAATCGTTGCTTTTAACTGACCAATAGCCGTTTTCCTGTTTCCGCTTCTTTGTTTTGGATTAGTATCTTTTATTTCAATCCAGCAAAACGTTTTGTCATCAAATACTGCGCAATCGCATCGCTTGCCATCGCCTGAGCCGAACAAGCAACCATCAATGGCAAGAAAATTCACCTCTTTTTGGTTCGGGTTTTCGATTGCGAAATGAATTGGTTCATCCCCTGATTTCCTCACATAACATCTTTCCCCTTCTTTATCAAAAATATCAAATTTGGCACGCACCAATGTTTCCAAACATTTGCCTTTTTCACAGGCAGGGAAAGCGATTAATAATTGTTCTTTCAATGTTTTACGTGTTTGTAAATATCCATTAGTGCATCAAACTGTCCGGCAATTTCTTCAGAAACGTCATCCAGTTCATTTTCGGCAATCAAACCGGTTTTAGGATTGAAAATAGATTTTGCTGTCTCACCACTTACATAATAGGCTGAAAAATCCGCCGGATTGAGCCAGTATTTTTCGGGAATTATTGCATTTGCTTCTTTTCGTTCTTCTTTGCCTCTTTGTGCTGTTTGATAAGCAAAAAGCAAATTATTTAACGAAGTAAGTATATATGGACTGTGTGTGGCTATCAGTAAGTTACCCCTGTTGCACTTTTCAACTAAATACTCTAAAAACTTTTTTTGAGTAGTCGGATATAGATTTAATTCCGGCTCTTCTATGATAAAATGATATTTTGTATTTTCTTTCAAAGACTTGTTTGCAAGATAATTAACAATCAACGACAATGGCACTGTTGACTGATAACCACTTGCTGCTGAAGCCAAAGAAAACGTATCGCCATTTATATCTTTTATCAAATCTCTGCCATTTTCATGTTTATACTCAACATCCAAGAAAGGAACTTTATAAGCTTCATCGAAAGAAATTTCTTTGCGGGCCGTTTCAAACAAAGTCCCAAAAGATGTCAACATCTTTGGAAGATTAACGTTTGCATTCACTAAGCTAAATATGGATTCCGATACAGCAGAGAAAAACAGTCTCTCTGCTGGTATGTATATAGAATTGCAGTCGGTAAGCTCATGCGCCAACTTTTCTTTGAAAAGCTCATCCCAAGATTGCTGTTGCATGTTAACTCGGGATGATGATGTTATAAAGCTTTTTGACTCTGTTATTTTTTTTTCAAGAGAAGGTTTATAAAAATCCCTTATTAAGGATGCATCATTTGTTTTAAAGACTAAAGGAGAGCCTGATCCATTATGGGAGAATACTATAGAATATATTTTGCCAATATATTCTATGTATGGATTGTCATTTTTGAAGTAGCCGCCTATGTTATTTAATAAGTAATTTTCTGAATATTGAATAAAACGCTCAGTGTTGAAGCGAATAAAATCCTCAGGAACAATTGCTACCTCCTCTTGTGTAAAAAATGGAGCGCCAAGCTGTCTAATAAGATCTTTGGTCTTAAATATTGCCAATAGTTTTGATAAAATACTTTTACCGCTTCCCTGAGGACCG
Source organism: Sphingobacteriales bacterium (assembly GCA_031424975.1). Classification (GTDB taxonomy): domain Bacteria; phylum Bacteroidota; class Bacteroidia; order Cytophagales; family 172606-1; genus Xanthocytophaga. Next base: position 1,613 of record JANPIL010000249.1, on the reverse strand, counting down.
ATTAAGACAGTTACCTTTTTTATATTTATTTCCGCCTCTTTGATTGGTCCGAAATTTCTCACAATCAACTTCTCTTCCATGGTTTCTCAGTTTGTTGTCTCAAAAAAATAGTATCTTTTAGAAAGCCAAAACCTGCTATTCACTCACTCAGCATTGCTCACAAATCCGTTACACAGCCTTGCGAGGCGGATGACACATTTTTGACGTATTTCCTTAAAATGCCAAACGTGGCCTTGTCGGCGGGCTTTTGCCAAGCGACTTTGCGGGCGGCCAGTTCTTCGTCCGAAATCAACATATCAATCGTGTTGTTCACCGCATCAATGCGGATGGTGTCGCCGTTGCGGACGAGGGCAATCGGGCCGCCATCTTGGGCTTCGGGCGTGATGTGGCCCACCACAAAACCGTGCGTGCCGCCCGAAAACCGCCCGTCGGTAATCATGGCCACCTTGTCGCCGAGGCCCGCGCCCATGATTGCCGAAGTCGGTTTCAGCATTTCGGGCATTCCGGGGCCGCCTTTGGGGCCTTCGTTACGGATTACCACCACGTGACCGGGCTTGATTTCGCCTTTCGAGGCAAATTCCATCACCGCTTCCTCGTTTTCGCACACAATGGCAATGCCTTCAAAAAGTTCGCCTTCCTTGCCCGTGATTTTGGCCACCGAACCTTCGGGAGCCAAGTTGCCGTACAGAATCTGGATGTGTCCCGACGGCTTGATCGGATTGGTCAGCGGCCTGATAATGTCTTGGTTGGCAAAATCCAAGTCTGGCACTTCGGCCAGGTTTTCGGCCACCGTTTTGCCCGTCACCGTCAGGCAGTCGCCGTGGATGAAGCCGTGTTGGTGCAAATATTTCATCACCGACGGCACACCGCCAATGCCCAGCATATCCTCCATGTAATACTTACCGCTCGGCTTCAAATCGGCCAGGAACGGCGTTTTGTCGCTGATGCGCTGCATATCCGTGAGCGTGAACGGCACGCCCACCGAATGCGCGATGGCCAGGAAGTGCAGCACCGCGTTGGTGGAGCCGCCCAAGGCCATCACCACGGTCATGGCATTTTCAAACGCCGCTTTGGTCATGATGTCGCGCGGCAATAGTTGTTTTTCGAGCAGGTTTTTCATGGCCGCGCCGATGCGCACGCATTCCTGCAGTTTGCCTTCGTGCGTGGCCGGATAGCTGGAACTGAACGGCAGGCTCATGCCCATGGCCTCAATGCTGGCCGCCATGGTGTTGGCGGTGTACATTCCGCCGCAGGCACCTTGGCCGGGAATTGAATTCTGGATCACACCCTTGTAATCTTCATCGGATATCGTGCCGGCAAATTTCTTCCCCAATGCCTCGAATGCCGAAATGATGTCCAGCTTTTGCCCTTTGTAACTGCCCGAACGGATGGTGCCGCCGTATACCATAATCGCCGGACGGTTCAGGCGGCCCATGGCCATCACAGCACCGGGCATATTCTTGTCGCAGCCCACCACGGCAATCACGCCGTCGTACCATTGCGCGCCCACCACGGTTTCAATCGAATCGGCGATGATGTCGCGGCTGGGTAGCGAATAACTCATGCCGTCGTTGCCGTTGGTCATGCCATCAGATACGCCGATAGTGTTGAAA
>JANPIL010000248.1:0-10661 GCA_031424975.1 Sphingobacteriales bacterium | reverse complement strand
CACTTGATAGCCCCGCCATTAGGAGCAGTATTGCCTTTGAAAGTAGAATTTGTAATTGTCAGAAAGCCCTCGTGAATAAGGATAGCTCCGCCACCGTCTTCTGTATTGGCACCTGTAGGTGTAAGTGCGTTATTTTCAAATACACAGTCATTCACTGTTAATTTTACATTCTGCCACATTGCCGCAATTGCGGCACCATTCCGGGTAGCTTTGGCATTTTTGAAAACCACCTCATTGATAATGACTTCCGTACCGCTTCCGGCAATAACCAAAAGACGCAAATCTCCGGCCGTATTTCGCTGGATGGTTGCCCCGTTGCCGTTGATGGTGATGTCCGCACCGGGTCCCGCAAAACTGTTCGTGATGGCAGGAAGTCCGTTTCCGCCTCCTATATTCGGGTTGGATATGGTATTGTTGACTGCCGTCAAATCATACACGCCATTGGCTGCCAAATTGATTACATCTGCTTCGCTATTGTTGTTGGCGGCAGTAATAGCGCTGATAAGTGCTGCAACATCGTTGTTGGCAATATTGAAATTTTCACCTTTCACATTGAAACTTAACAGTAGTGCGGCAGCCAGTAGAATTGTTTTTTTCATTGAGGTTAAGGTTAGGGTTAACAGTCGGATATATGGCGATTTTTTGTGATAGCACCGCCCAATCGTGGTGCTGAAGACGGGCGAATTTTAAAGAGAAGGGGTTTGGCCCCGCTAAAGACGGGGCTTTCAGCTTTTTGAAACATACTATTTTGGTGCATTTAAATAATAGACATTCAGCCTGTTGGAGTGGCCGTATTCCACCAAATCCCTGCTTTGGCTTGGGCGCATCTGCCGGAAAATAGTATCTCCTGCCTTCGGCGGGACTTCCAGTTTTCAAAAGCTCAAACCTTCTGGCCGCTTGCCAAGCCTTGGCACAACCACAAGCCAAGCGGCTGGCGCGCCGCCGAAGGTCGTTGGTGGCGGTTATACGGTTTTGGCGGGCTTCCGGTTTACCTTTCGCCTAAAATTAATCCGGCCCGGATTCCTTTGGTTTGTTCAACGGGCAGCCGTAAATTATGACCAACCATTTGCGGGAACTGCGCAGGGGCAAGATTCTTGCAGTTTTCCAAGTGGGTTTGCGGGTTTCAAAAGATACTATTTCGCGTACTCATCGGGCTTGTGCCAGTGGCTTGCCTAACCGGTGGCAGGCTGGCCTGAAAACACAAAACCCCCGCTGTTGTGCAGCGGGGGTTTTGTCGGTTACCTTTTCCGGTTTGTGTGTACTTTTAAAATCCGTCTTTCTCCTCTTCATCGGCGGCCTTCTGTTTTTCGGCCTTTTTCTTGTCGGCGGTCTTGGTGTCGGTTGGCATTTTGTCGGCTTTCTTTTTCTTTTTCTTCTTGTCCGTTTCGGCGGGGGTTTCGTCGTTTTCGGAGATACTATTTTCGTCCACCACTTCGCCGTTCTTTTTCTCCGCGGTCTTGTCCGCCTTTTTTGTGCCCGCTTCTTCCGCTGGCTTGTCGGTTTCAACCTTCACCTCTTTTTTCACGGCAGCCGGAATTTTTTTGGCATCAAGTTTCTGTTTCAGGTGCGCTTCGCTGAAATGTTCCCTGAAGCCTTCCACCTCATCGTCGGTTGCCCTCACAACGGCGAAAGACTTGCCGCTCTTGCCCTTGGAGGCAACCGTGGAATTGAACCCATCATCGGATGAAAGCAGCGACAACTTGCCTTGCTGGTAATTGAGGTAATACCATTTGCTGGATGAAACTTGCAGGAACACCGTGGCTTGGTCGCCTTGGCCAGTTTTGCGGATCTCAACCATGCCATCAAACTCGCCGTTGATGTCCGTGTTGCCAATGTTTGCCAGGCCGATTTTGCCGTAGCTGCCAAAACTCTTGTTTTCATCGTTCCAGCGCAGCATCACATTGGAGAGTACAAGCGGCAGGACGAAACGCTTGGAAATCTGCGGCAGCGGCGCGTATTCAATTGCCAGTTTGTCTTTCCAGTATTGCGTTTCCTTTTCACCGATTATTTGCGCCACTTTCACCAGCAGCCGTTCCTTGTCGGGTTCGGCGGCGTTTTGTCCGGCACTTTCATTGTCCTTGGCTTCCAGTATCCCGTTTGCCATCGCATCGAATATCTGCGTGGAGGCGGGGAAGTTCCAGCCCATCAGCGCGTTGAACGTGAACTCATTGGCCTTGAGGTCAATGTCGCCGATGCCCGTACTCACGGGCAGGTAGTTTTCCGCGTCATTGAACAAGTTCAGCTTGCCTTCGAGCCGGGCCTTGCCTGTGGCATCGTCCAGCACAAACTGGTTGCCGGCGTAGGTGTTGGTTTTGGCGCGTTCGGGGTCGGTCACTTTGAATTCGTTGCCCGCGTCGTTGTTGGTCAGTTGTCCGGTAACCATGAAAATGTCCTTGTCGTCCGGGTGGCTTTTGGCCGAGATAAAGGTGGTATACAGCGATGAGGTTTCCTTGTCCGAGTGTACGCCCACGGTCATTTGCGTGGTGCCCGATTTCAGGTTTTCATCCACCAATATCGTCACGCCTTCGTCTTCGGGCTTGCTCTTGTACGATATCCAGTCCGCGAGGCTGGCCGTTGATTTCAGGTCAAGTTTCACGAATCCGTCAAGGTCAAGGTATTTTCGCGGCGACTTCATGGTAATGGCTCCCTTGAAAAGCATCCGCGAAGTGAGGTGGAACTTGCTGTCCTCGTCTACGGTGCCCACTGCCGCCGTGTACTGTACCGGTTCGTCTTTCTTGCGTTTGGCTTCTTCGGTGCGCGTTTCAAAATCGCTCATCTTCACGTTGAAAGTCTTACCCTCAAAGTTGGTGTAGTTGTAGGTGGCGTTACCGGCAAATTTCTTGCGCGACAGTATCTGGATATCGCCATCAATCAGTTTGTGGTAGGCCGTTGTGGTGTCCAGTGTCAGCGTGGCTTTGGTGAGGGGCATCATCTTGGCGTTTTCCAAGATCATCACCACGCCCTTGTTGGGCATAATCCGCGCATCGGCCGATACAATGTAGGGGATGCCCGAAATGCTCAGCGTCATCTTGTCGATGTTGTAGCCGGCCACGCGGGCATTGAACGTAAGCCCTTCGTGCAGCGGGTTGTTGGATGTGAAAGTGGAGGTTTTCACATCGCCTTCCATGAGCACTATTTTCTTGTCGAGCAGCCAGGTTGCCTTGTTTATGGAAGTCTTGTATTCGCAATGCGGAAACTCCAGACTGGCGAATCCGATTAAATCAGGATTTTCGCTGGTTTTAATCTCCACCACTTTTTTTCCCATGTCAAAGTCCACATTCACGAAGTTGGCGAGCAGCGAAGGCTTGGTCGCGCTTTTGGACTTGATGCGAAACTCGGCATCCGAGGCCCTGAACCGGTTTTTTTCAAAGGCCAGGTTTGGCGAGTCCAGTTCCGAATCCGGGCGGTCCAGTTGGCCGAAACCAAACAGGCCGTTGCGCCTGACTACCATTGTGCCCGTGAAGGAAGAACCCGTTTCCTTGTAAACCTCAAACGGCGACTTAGTGCTGGTGAGCATCAGGCTATCGGCTTTGGCTTTCCAAGTGAGTTTGAAATCCTTGATGCTGGCTTTGGGCACGTTGACATTGCCCAGCATCGCTTCCCGGATGTCGGCCTGCTGGCCTCTGGCCACTACCGAATCGGGCGTAAAAAGAATGTCTTTGGCGGTCAGGGTCGTATTCAGGTGGTCAATGCGGCCCGATGCCCGCAGTCCGCGCCGATCCAGGTTCAGGTCGCCGGCAAAAATCATGCGGCTGTCGTCGCTGCCAAACATGGCATACGAGCCTTGTGGCGGCTTGTGCCTGAATCCCAGCGAGTTATCGCCCATGGCGATGAGGTTTTCCTCAAACTCTGGGAAGATGCCATCCGAATAAAAAGTGCCCCGGTACTCGGGGTTTTTGGAATTCAGGCTGTCCAGGGAAATGCTCGGCACCTCGAAACGCACATTGCGGTTGTAGGTGCCGCCCAGCCGGTCTTTCTGGTCGAAATAGATAGCCGCTCCCGACTGCACGTTGAGGCGCGGATATTCGGGAAAATCCTTTAGTCCGGCCTTGTTATCGGGTTTGTTGATGTAGAGCGTACCAGCGGAGTAACGGATTTCCGAACCCAACTGCACGCTGTCGGCCTTGCCCCGGGCTTCCTGCGGCGTAAACAGGATTGTGTCAATCTGGTTCATCTCCACCGTAAACTCATCGTACAAAAACGAGAAGCCCGACCCTTTGAACCGGAAGTTTCCCGCCTGCACCTCGCCCTCCAACAAGAAGTTGCGGTCTTTGAGCAATTGGATTTCCTTTTTGCGCGGCATCACGAACACCTTCAATTTGGTACTCAGCGGAAACCGCTCTATACCCCTGACCGTCAGCGTATTGGTAACCAAATCGAGGGTGGCGTTAGGTTTTTCCTTGATGTACGAATTGACCACAAAACTGTCGTAGTCGCGCTTGCCGTTGGCGGCATACACGTTGTGGTCGCCTTTGCGGGTCATGCGCACCTCGTCCAAGTCTGAATTGTAATCCACAAATCCATCCTGCATCATGCGGATCATGGCATTGCGCACCACCGCCGGGGTCAACTTGTAAATGCTGGCAAGCTCGCTGATGCTGAACGAGGTGCGCTTGGTTTTCTTGGTTTGCGAGGCGATAATCTGCAACGGGTGGAACGTGTACATTCCGCGCAGGGCAAAGTAGCGCGTGGAGTCGTAGAAATCATGCGATTCCAGGATTGCCGGAATTTCGGTGCGGGCATTGAGCGTGTAAAAGTGGATTTCGGTGCTGTCCGGGTTCCATTGCATACCGTCCACCACCAAATCCACTTTGTGGAACGAGTTCATGTAGGGCGTGTTTTGAAAACCATCGGCCCGCTGGTTCAGGCGCAATTGCTGCGTGTACGGGTTGTAGGCCATGCGCACCGCCGGATGGTAGATGGAGTCGCGCCGGATGGGGATGGTCATGCTCACCTGCGAGGCAGTGACGGATGAGTCGCCAAATTCGTACTGCTTGCCACGGGTGCGGAATTTCACCTTGCCATCCTTCACATAGTCAAGGGTGCAACTTTTGCCATATAGCGAGTTGCTGTAAATCTTGCGGCCCACCAGCGAAAGACCGCCCTTGTACACCAGATTGGGGCCGATGTCCTTGACGACGATGTTGTTGTAGAGCGAAGTGAAACGCGGATAGTCGGCACGGGCGCGGGAGGCGTGCCGCTTGCTGGCAAATTCAAAGATGCCCGGCACTGGCTGTTCCACTTTTTTGGGGTAGTGCAGTGTCGCATTCTCCGCCGAAAGGCTGCTCTTCTTGGTATTGAACTGGTATTCCTTGAGTTCGCAGTACACCTCGGGCATTCCGGCGGTGCCCCAGTCAAACTTGCCGCCACTGCCCACAAACATACCGCTGGTCAGAATCATGGAGCCACTGGCAGCGGCCAGCGTGGCCGAGTCGTGCGGGGTTATGAACGTCAGGTCGGCTTTGGTCAGCACCAGCACCGGGCCTTTGATTTCGGCCATGGGCGAGGAAGAAAAGCCATCGCCGGCGGTGGGCTGCGGGCTGCCCCACGGGTCGGAAATAGCGGTGTCTTTGGCTTGGGTTTCAGCGGCAGGCGTGCCCCAATCATCGGTTACGGGCGGCTTGTCGGCGGGTTTTTCATCGCCCCATCCATCGGCTTTTTTGGTTTGCGCCGTGTTTTTGCCGCCAGTTGCCTTTTTGGGTTTGGCGATGGGTGTTGCCCACGGGTCATCTTTCGGGTCAGTGTCGGCGGCCGTTGGCTCCTCGTAGGTTGCCCACGGGTCATTGCTGGGCTTCGGCTTCTTTGGGGGGGTTTTGGTTTTTGGCGGGATATTATTTTTCGGGCTTACCACTTCCTCTTTTTTCTCTTCCTTCTTCGGTATTTCCGCCACCGGAGCCGGTTCTACGGGAGCCACGTCGCTCCGGAACTCAAATGTGTAGCTGCCGCCATTGACCAGAAGGCTGCTGTAACTCGACCAATAAAGTGCTTTCCGCTCGAAAAACGCGTGTATGTTCTTCATCACTTCCACCAGCGTGCGGCTGTCGTACTGGTCGGTTGACTTCTCCAGTACGTTCAACAACTTGGACAGTTCATCCGGCGCAATGGCCTGCTTGGTAACGGCGTTGGCCAGCGTGCCGAAAAAAAGCTCGAACTGCGGCGAGAGGCGGTATTTCTTGGCGGCCATCTTGCGGGCAATCTCAATGGTTCGGGTGCGCTGCGCCTCGTTGAGCCCGCCCCAAACCGCCTCGAAATCTTTGCCGGTCTGGATGATTTTCTCGTTTTTGCTGGTAGCGAACATTTTCGACACATCGCCGATGAACTCCTCCTGCTTGTCCGACAGCCGGATTACCTGCGCTTGAGCCATACCAGCAGCCAGCAGGCAGGTTATAAAAAGACTGCAAATGGTTTTTTTCATGGCGGAAATGCTTTTCTTGAATCAGTTAACGTTTTTTCGTGCTGGCTGGTATCCGGCCTTTCCGGGGTTCGTCCGCATCTTTAAAATAGTATCTTTCAAAAAGCCCAAACCCGGCTCTGCAGATTTGTGGGGGCCCGAATTGTAGTCGTGCCACCACCAATCATTCACGCCTTGCCCAGCAGCAGGCACGCCCATTGGTTTTTGGTGCTTTGGTGGCGCTTGTGCAATCCTTGCGCCTGCGCCGATTTTTCCAGTTCCGCCAGGTCAGTCTCGTAAAAGCCGCTCAGCAGTAAGGTTCCGCCAATGGCCAGTTTGCGGGCATACAAGGGCATTTCGGCCAGCAGAATGTTCCGGTTTATGTTGGCCAGAATAGTATCGTAAGCATCGGCCAAACCCACCGTGGCAATGGTGCCCCGCTGAATGCCGATGTTGGCGCATTGGTTCAGGGCGGCGTTGGCTTCGGCATTGGTCACCGCCCATTCGTCCGTATCAAAAGCGTCCACGTGGGCGGCACCGCGTTTGCTGGCCATGATGGCCAATATGCCCGTGCCGCAGCCCGCATCCATCACGCGCAAACCTTGGTGGTTCATGAGCAGTTGGTTTTCGAGCATCAGCGTTGTGGTTTCGTGGTGGCCCGTGCCAAACGACATTTGCGGGTTGATGATGATTTCGTACGGATAGAAACCTTCTATCCGGTGGAAAGTGGTGCGCACCACGCACTGGTCGCCAATAAAAATGGGCTGGTAGCCGGCCTCCCACTCGGCATTCCAGTTGCGCTGCTCTATTTCGTTGAATTGATGCACTACCGCCACTGCATCGCGGTATTTTGCGGCGATTGCCCGCCACAATTCCTCGCTAAACGCCGATTTCGGTACATACGCCAGCACGCCTTCGTCGGTTTCCACAAACGATTCATAGCCTATTTCGGCCAGTTCGGCAATGAATATGTCCGTCCAGTCGGGCGGCAGCGTGAGTTTCAGTTCAATAAAATTCAATCGCGTGGGTTTTACGGACAAAATATGCCCCGGTTACAAAAATTAGGATTCAGCGGGCCGTATCCAATGCATTCACCATCACAAACTTACACAAGACAGAAACACCGAGCATCACGAATTGCGCGGTTTGCCCCTAACTACGGCCACACGCTCGACTTTGGCAAAGATGTCCTGAAAAAACCGTCCGGGTTTCTGGTTTTTTCAAGATACTATTTTTAAATTTCTGACATCCAGCCCTTTCCCCGAGGATTTCCTTATTCCCCACCCAACCTTTCCACCCTATGCGTCGGCTTTTGTTGTGTTTCATCGGCTTGGCGGCGATGCCGGGCCAAGCCCAATTCACGCTCATGGGCGATGCGGCCCTCATGGATGGCGGCTGCATCCGGCTCACGCCCGATGTGCCTTACTCCGAAGGCATTGCGTACAGCAACCAGAAACTGAACCTGGCCAATTTCTTTGAAATTGAATTTGACATTTACCTGGGCGACAAGGAGGAGGGAGCCGATGGCATCACGTTTGTGATTCACAACGACCCGGCCCAGTACACGGCTTTTGGCACGTGGGGCGAATGCATGGGCTACGGCCGCTGGATGCGCGAATACGTAGGCGGAAACTTCATTGCGCCGTCCATTGCCGTGGAGTTTGATACGTATTATAATCCGCGCCAGAACGACCCGCCCAGCGACCACGCCGCCTACTTGGAAGACGGTACCAATTTTCACGCCAGATATTGGAACAACAATTCGGACGATTATAACCTGGAAGATGGCCGCCTGCACGATTTCCGCTTCCGCTGGAACCCCGACAAACAGCAGGTTTCAATCTACCTGGACGGAAACCTGATCCATTCAGCCAAAAGGGATTTGGTCAATGACGTGTTCAACGGTGCAAAACAAGTGATTTGGGGCTTTACCGCCTCCACCGGGCGGGCCAGCAACCTGCAATATTTCTGCCTGAAAAGGCTGGCGGTGCTGCAGTTGCCACCCAAAATCCTGAAAACCATCCGGCCGCTAATTCCCCGCCTCACGCTGAAAACCGGCCAGGAACGGGATCACAACCAAGCGGCCGTTTCAGAAATGGCACCGGCACAAGCAACCGCAACCCAATTGAAGGCACATTGAATGGCGGGTTTGGCGTTTTTGGGAGATACTATTTTCTGTCACTTGCGCCTTTTGTCATTCCGACGAAGGAGGAATCTGCTGCCAATCGCACACCAAAATCCGGGCTTGGCCGCAAGTCACCGCCCGATTCCTCCTTCGTCGGAATGACAAAAAGCGGGTTTGGAGGTTTTGGAAGATACTATTTTTTAGGGATGGTTTTCCGGGAATGGCACAAACCCGTCGGGCGGCGCGGTAAAAGTAATGTTCTGGTACACCTCCGTAACGGGAAATGCGAAATCCAAGCGGGGCAACCGGATTTCATCGGTCATCCGCTCAAAAGACTGGTATGTCCAGATATTATCGTCGTCGGTGCGGCCATACATTTCCATGCTGCATCCGTACTGCGACACAATCAGATAATATTGCAGCGACGGGATGCTTTTGTACTTTTTCAGCTTGAAATCCTTGTCGTAATCGGCAGTTGATTTGGAGAGAACCTCCACAATCAGGCTCGGATGCGCCACGATGTACTCCTCTTCAAAGTCGCGTTGGTCGCAGGTCAGCAGCACATCGGGATACGGGTAGTAGAGGTTTTTAATCGCCTCCAGCTTCACGCTTTCCGCAAAAACCTCGCAGCCTTGGGGAGCAAAACGGCTGGTAAACAGGTTGTCGAGGTTCCTCACAATGCGGTTGTGCCTTTTGGTTGTGCCCGCCATCGCGAAAATCTCGCCATCGTAAAATTCGTAGCGGATTTCGCTGCTATTGTCCAATTCAAAATACTCGGCAACCGAGTAATGTGTTTTTTCAGGTTGTGCAAGTCCCATGGTCTTGGCGGTTGTGTGCGGGGCAAATATATCCGTTTTCAAAACAGTATGTTTTGGAAAGCACAAACCTGCCCCGTTGCCGGAAGCGGGTTTGTGTGCCGGTTTCAGCGTTTGTCTTGCCGGAATCAAATCTTCATCACCCAGCCGAATGTGTCGGCGGCTTTGCCGGTCTTGATATCGTCTAAGGCTTGGTGAATGCGCGGCGCAACCGTGCGCGTGGTCATGTCGGGCAGTGCATAGTCAGTGCCTTCGTAGCCGATCACGGCAATCGGGGCGATGGTGGCCGCCGTGCCCACTCCGAAGGCTTCCTGCAGGCGGCCGGTTTTGGCGGCCTCAATCACTTCGCGCACCGAAACGGGCCGTTCCTCGGTGGGTATTCCCATCTGTTGCGCCAGTTTCAGCACACTGTCGCGGGTTACGCCCTTGAGAATTGAGTCGGAAGTGGCGGGGGTGATGAGCTTGCCATCCATGACAAACATGGCATTCATCGTGCCCGACTCTTCGAAATATTCGTGGGTCGAACCGTCCGTCCACAGCAGTTGGTCGTAGCCTTCCTGTTGCGCCAATGCCGTGGGCAGCAGTGCCGACGCGTAGTTGCCCGCCGCCTTGGCATAGCCCACGCCGCCTTTGGGGGCACGGGTATAATGCGTTTCCACTTTCACTTTCACGGGCTTGTTATAATACACCCCCACCGGCGAGGTGAAAATGATGAACATGTAGGTTTCGGAAGGCCGCACGCCCACGTAGGCATCGGTGGCGAACATGAACGGGCGGATATACAGCGAATGCCCCGCCGCCGACGGAATCCAGTCTTTGTCCAGAGCCAGCAATTGCTGCAGGGCGCTGATGAAATATTCTTCGGGAAGTGCGGGCATGGCCAGCCGCCGGGCGGAGTCGTTGAGGCGTTGCGCATTGGCTTCGGGCCGGAAAAGCAGCACCTCGCCCGCTTCGTTCTTGTAAGCTTTCAAACCTTCGAACAAAGCCTGTCCGTAGTGCAGTGCCGAGGTTGCCGGACTCATCATCAGGTCGCCAAAGGGTGCGATTCGTGGTGTATGCCACTGACCGTCAGCGTATTCCATCACAAACATGTGGTCGGCGTAGTATTTGCCGAAACCGAGGTTTTCAAAATCAACCTGCGCCAACCGCGACTGGGCTACGCGCTGAACCGGAAAGTGAAGGGTATCAACCATGGCAACCGTCAATTAAAAATGAAGGGAAAGTGTGTTTCCAAAAATAAAGGTTTTGCCCGGAAAATTCATACTATTTTCCAATTTTCTACCCGGCGAATAAAATATTATTCTGTTTATGGAATATTTCGGCTCGTAAT
>JANPIL010000247.1:0-3172 GCA_031424975.1 Sphingobacteriales bacterium | reverse complement strand
AAAAAAAATTATAATTTAACTATCCATTCACATGACAACAGAACAACTCAAAGAGTTGAAAGCCCGCGTATCGGCTTTGAGGGGGTATCTTTGACTACGACCGTAAAAAGGAAGAAGTTGTAAGCCTTGAGAGAATAACGTTTCAGTCCGACTTTTGGAACAACCCAAAAGAAGCCGAGAAGACTATGAAGGCCGTTCGCGCACTCAAGTTCTGGACGGCTGACTATGAGGCGGTTGAAACGGAATTCAACGATTTGGAAACGCTCGACGAGTTTTACCAGGCGGGCGATGTTCCCGAAGAGGAAATGGATGCCGAATATGCCAAGGTGTCCAAGACCGTTGAAGAACTGGAATTCAAGAAAATGCTCGGTGGCGAGGAAGACCAGCTCAGTGCGGTGGTGCAGATAACCGCCGGAGCGGGCGGCACCGAAAGCTGCGACTGGGCCGGTATGCTGATGCGGATGTACCTGATGTGGGGCGAGCGGAACGGCTACAAGATTACCGAACAGGATTTTCAGGAAGGCGACGTGGCCGGGGTGAAATCGGTGACGCTGCAATTTGAAGGCGACTTGTCTTACGGCTACCTGAAAGGCGAAAACGGCGTGCACCGGCTGGTGCGCATCTCGCCATTTGATTCAAATGCCCGCCGCCACACGTCGTTTGTGTCCGTTTACGTGTATCCGCTCATCGACGATTCGATTGAGATTGACGTGAAGGATTCGGAAATAGAGTGGGAAACCTTCCGGGCGGGCGGCGCGGGTGGCCAGAACGTGAACAAGGTGGAAACCGCCGTGCGGCTGTACCACAAGCCGTCGGGCATTGTGATCAAGAACCAGGAATCGCGTTCGCAGTTGCAAAACAAGGAAAACGCCATGCGGCTGCTGCGTTCGCAATTGTATGAGGTTGAGATGCGCAAACGCCGGGAAGCCGTGGCCGAAATAGAGGCGGGCAAAAAGAAGATAGAGTGGGGTAGCCAAATCCGCAGCTATGTTCTCGACGACCGCCGCGTAAAAGACCACCGCACGGGCTACCAGACCTCAAATACCGACGCAGTGCTGAACGGCGAGATTGACGAGTTCCTGAAAGCGTGGCTCATGGAGCAATAATGGCTCCGTTGGCATCCGTGGCACGGCTCCAAACCGTGCCACGAACAGGCGATACGAAATAGTATCTTTCGGAAAGGCCAAACCCCAAGCCGCCTTTTCCGTAGAAGTTCCTGTAAATTCCATTGTAAATCCCATGCGCACCCACTTTTTTCGGGCAGTCCTGCTGTTCTGTTTGCTCCTTACGGCCCGTTTTTCCGTCGCCCAATCGGCGTTTACCATCGGCCCCAAGTTTGGCCTCAACCTCAAGAACCTGGAAGGTAAGGGAGCCGGTGGCTACTCAATCAGGCCTGATTTCAACGCGGGGCTGGCTTGGAATTTTACCGGGGCGGCTTTTGTGAGCGTGGGCGGCGAACTGCTGTTTTCGGGCCAAGGCGCGAAATTCCGCAATTCAAACGTGCTGGTTACCCGTACGCAACTCAACTACATTACCGCACCAATCCTGATTAAGTACTATTTCTGGTCGAGTACCCGCACCACACCTTTCCTGTATGTCGGCCCGCAGATAGGTTATCTGTTGAATGCCAAAAACAGCCTCGACGGCAACATTACGGATCGTTACAAGCGGCTTGACATCAGCGCGGCGTTGGGGGCCGGCCTGCGGATGCAGCTCGAAAAATTCTGGTGGATTGTTGATTTGCGTTTTGCGCCGGGCGTGGTTAACATATCGCCCACGCAGCCGGTTATCCGGAATTCGGTTTTTTCGGCCAACACTTCCTTTGAATTCGGATTTTCCAGGAAAAACGCACGCGGGCTGCGCTGATCCGGGCCGGAACCGCCGCAGGATCCCGGAAATAGTATGTTTTAAAAAGCCCAAACCCGCCCGCCCAATCGCACTGCCATCTATGAACCGCCGGATTCCGCACAAGAACCCTTACGCAAACCTGTCCAGTACCCGCTCGATTCCCGGCAGATAGCTCGCCCCAAACAGGTTGACGTGTACCAGCAACGGATACAGGTTGTAGATTTCGATCCGGTGCTCAAAGCCGGGTTGGAGCGGGAAAGCGGCTTGGTAGCTTGCGTAAAAATCGGGTTCAAAGCCGCCAAATAAACGCGTAAAAGCCATTTCTGCCTCCCGGTGGCCGTAATACACCGCCGGGTCAATGAGGCAGGCGTGGCCGTTGCGGCCCGTCAGTAGGTTGCCGCTCCACAAGTCGCCGTGGAGCAGGGCGGGTTTTTCAACGGGCAGGAGTTCGGGCAGGCGGGCGTAGAATTTCGTGAGCTGCCCGTACATTTCCATCGGCATGGCGTGGTTGTACATGGCCAAGCCCGCCTGCGGTTTCAGCCGCCGCTCAATGAAAAAATCAATCCAATTATCGGTGGGTGCATTGTTTTGCGGCAGCGAACCAATGAAATTGTCGTGTGCCAAACCGAATTGCGCCTGCGTGTGGGTATGCAGCCGCGCTACCGATTCGCCCAAGGTAGCCCAATAATCGGGCTTGGGCTGGTTGAATTCCAAAAACTCAAGGATGAGGTAGTTCCTCTGGGCATTTTGCCCGTGGCCGATTACTTCGGGAATGCCGATTTCGTTGGCTTGCCGCAAAATCTCCAATCCTTGCGCCTCCGCCTCAAACACGTGGCGGTCGGCGGTTTCGTTCCACTTGACAAAAAAACTGCCCGTATCAGTCACCACCTGCACCGACTGGTTGACACAGCCGCCCGCCAGAAAATAATAATCCTTCACCCGTGTTTCCCGGCCCAGACTCTCAAAAAGAATGCTTTCCAAAAACTGAACCTGATCCAGATGGACACCGCCAAAATCCATTTTCAGTTGGTTGTGGTTGGAAAAGAAGCAGCCGGGTTTGGCGTTTGAAAAAGATACTATTTTCGAGGCTTCGGGCAATCAGCCGCCAACCGGCGAACTGCTTTTTTCGGTCAGGAAGCCTATGAAGCCCTCATTGGCTTTCACGAGCATTTGGTACACTTTCTCAAAGCCGTCCATGCTGCCAAAATAAGGGTCGGGAACGTTCAAGTCGGTAGATGCGGCATCGAAACTGCGCATCATCACCACTTCGGCGCGGCTGTGCATATAGCCCGGATGGTGCGTGATGGCCGTGTAATTGGACTCG
>JANPIL010000246.1:0-5264 GCA_031424975.1 Sphingobacteriales bacterium | reverse complement strand
AAACGCGAAACCCACCCCATCGCCCGTGAAAAGGACAATAAGGCGGGTTTCGCGTTTCCAAAAGATACTATTTTCTTACAGGAGAATACGACCGTTTTTCGCTACGCTCAATTCACGCGTACATTGCCGCCCGATGTGGAGATTCTGACCGGTATGCCGCCGCCGTTGAGGGTGCCTTTTACGCGGTCGTCTTCCAGGCTGCCCTTGAAGTTCTGCATCGAAATGTTTACCTTATCGCCCGACAAGTCCAAGTCCATGCCCTTGTCCATTGGCATCTTTATATTGATGTTGCCGCCACTCGTGGAAAGCGTCAGGAATTTGCCCAGGTTCACAATGTCGGCGGTGATGTTGCCGCCGCTGGTTTCGGCTTGCAGGCCGCCTTCCACGCGGGCAATGCGGATGTTGCCGCCCGATGTGCCTATTTTCAGCGACCCTTTCGATTCCTCCAGTTTGATATTGCCGCCGCTGGTCTGCGCATCCAGCGTGCCATCAAAGTTCTCAACCTCAATGTTGCCGCCCGATGTTTCCACGTCGGCCACGCCTTTGAGCGAGGCAATGCCGATGTTGCCGCCGCTGGTTTTGGCATTTTGCCGGCCGCTCAAGCTGGTCAGTTTTATGTTGCCGCCGCTGGTTTGCAGGTTGGTGGTGACGTTGGCTGGCGCGTAAATCCTGAACGAAATGCTCAGTCCGTTCTTCCAGTTCCACATCTTGTTAAGGCTGCGGGCGGTTGCCGTCAGCGTGCTTGCATCTTTATCAATCGTGATTTCGTAGTCTTTCAGCCGGTTTTTGATTTCCGCATCCGAAAGCCGGTCGTTCCAATTGTTGCTGCGCACATACACTTCAATGCGTGCCTCGCCGGTGGTTTGTCCCTGCACCGACAAGTTGCCGCCGCTGGTTTCGGCTTTTACGTTGGTCAGCCCGGCCATCGGGAAGCTTTTGGTCAGGTACGGTTTTTCGTCGTTATCCTGTGCGCAAAGGCTGAAGGCACTTGAAAATGCCATCAGCAAGCCGAAAATAGTCTGTTTCGTTTTCATGGGGTCTGGGTTTGGGTGAAGGATTTTGCAGATAAGATGAAAGAACAGGGTTTGAGGTTGCACGGAGGCTGGAAAATATATGGAATGTGTTTTTGCCCGAAACCAAATACCCGCCACACCCGAACTGGCAAACGACACCTGTATAACCAAGCGGGTTTGGGCTTTTCAAGGCCCCACCCCCGGCCCCTGCCCGAAAGCCCGCCTGCCGGACGGACAGGACAGGGGAGTTTTAAAAGCCCCCTCTTTCGGAGGGCGTGGGGGGGGAGGCTCCTCTGCTTCTTGACCGATGCCTATTTGTCAGGTTGTGCATTGATTTTGGCGGCAATCTTCGTTAGGTTTGGTAGTCAGTGGCTTACCTTACCTTACATCCGTATAATTGCCTACTTGTGTAGGCAATTATAATAATGGAAATGGTTTCGTAGTTTTGCGGGAGTCGGGGTTTCCAACCGGAAAACAAGCATATTCCACCGGATACCGGTTATTGGCCCGACTTCGGCTTTTCACAATGTTTATCATCATCCCAGCCAACGGCGGGTATTTTTCAGTGGTTTATGGACAAGTATTCTTACATCGCCAATGCGCACGGCGCGTACATTGACGAGATTTACCGCAGTTACCAGGAAAATCCGGAGTCGGTAGATTATTCCTGGCAGAAGTTTTTCGAGGGATTCGAGTTTTCGCGCCAATACGGCGAAAACGGCAACGGAGCGGCGGCCAATGGGGTTGCCGTGGCGGAAGCAGCCGCAAAACCAGCCCCGAGTGCCGCAATCAGTGCGGCTACCATTGAAAAGGAAATTTCCGTGCGCAATCTGATCCACGCGTACCGGATGCGCGGCCACCTGAAATCGGACACTAACCCCGTCCGTCAGCGCCGCGACCGCAAGCCGATGCTTGACCTGGCGGATTTCCAGCTTTCCGATGCGGATTCGGATACGGTTTTTGAAGCCGCTCGCAACCTGCTGGGCGAACCGGCCACGCTGCGGCGGGTATTGGAATCGCTGAAGAAAATTTACGAGGGAACCATCGGCTTTGAATTCATGAACATCCGCGAGCCGGAAGTGCTGGAATATTTCAAGCGGAAAGTGGAAAAGGAGGCGTTGGAGTTTTCGCTGAGCCTGGACGAGAAAAAACGCATTCTATATAAGTTGAACGAAGCCGTCACGTTCGAGAATTTCCTGCACACCAAATACATCGGCCAGAAGCGTTTTTCGCTGGAAGGCGGCGAAACCACCATTCCGGCCATGGATGCCATCATCAACCAAGCTGCTGAGGAAGGCGTGGTGGAAGTGGTAATCGGCATGGCGCACCGGGGCCGCCTGAATGTGCTGGCCAACGTGATGGGCAAAACCTACGAGAACATTTTCAACGAATTCGAGGGGGCCTACACGCCCGACCTGACCATGGGCGATGGCGATGTGAAATACCACATGGGTTTTGCCAGCCAGATAGAAACGCCCAGCGGCAAGCAGGTGCAATTGAAACTGGCTCCCAACCCGTCGCACTTGGAGGCGGTAAATCCGGTGGTGGAAGGCTATTCGCGCGCCAAGGCCGACGTGCTGTACTACAGCGATTACGACAAGGTGCTGCCGATTCTGATTCACGGCGATGCGGCCGTAGCCGGGCAGGGAATCGTGTATGAAGTGGCGCAAATGGCGAACCTGGGCGGCTACTACACGGGCGGCACCATCCATTTCGTAATCAACAACCAAGTCGGCTTCACCACTGATTTTGAAGATGCGCGTTCCAGCATTTACTGCACCGACGTTGCCAAAATCGTGGATGCGCCGGTGCTGCACGTCAACGGCGACGACCCGGAGGCGGTGGTGTTTTGCGCCAAACTCGCCGCCGATTTCCGCCAGCGTTTCAACCGCGACATTTTCATTGACATGGTTTGCTACCGGCGGCACGGCCACAATGAATCGGACGAGCCGAAATTCACGCAGCCCACGCTTTACAACATCATTTCCAAGCATCCGAATCCGCGCGAGATATATAACAAAAAACTCATTGCGCGGGGCGATGTGGATGCGCAACTGGCCGAGAAAATGGACGAGGAGTTCCGGGCCATGCTGCAAGACCGCCTGAACTTGGTGAAGCAAAAGCCGCTGCCGTATTATTACCAGAAAAACGAGGAAGCTTGGAACGCCCTGCGCCGCGCCACTGTGGAAGACTTTGACCATTCTCCGGAAACCGCAGTGAGCCAGGAGGTGATTGATAAAATAGGACAGAAGCTGGCGGGTGTGCCCGAAGGTTTCCGTCCGCTCAAGCAGATTGACAAGCTGCTGAAAGAACGGAAGGAAATGTTCTTTGAGAAAAAGCAACTCAACTGGGCCGCCGCCGAACTGCTGGCCTACGGCTCGCTGCTGCTGGACGGCAAGATAGTGCGCCTGAGCGGGCAGGACGTGCAGCGCGGCACGTTCAGCCACCGCCACGCCATCTTGCACGATGCTGAAACCAACCAATCGTATAACAACCTTGACTTTTCGGAGGAAAGCAAAGGCAAGCTGATGATCTACAATTCGCTGCTTTCAGAGTTTGGCGTGCTGGGCTTTGAATTTGGCTATGCCATGGCAAACCCCAATGCGCTGGTGATCTGGGAAGCCCAATTCGGCGACTTCGGCAACGGGGCGCAAGTTATGATTGACCAGTTCATCACGCCCTCCGAAACCAAATGGCAGCGCATGAACGGCTTGGTGATGCTGCTGCCGCACGGCTACGAAGGCCAAGGCCCGGAACACTCCAACGCCCGCCCCGAACGGTTCCTGCAACTGGCCGCCGAAAACAACATTGTGGTGGCAAACGTGACGCAGCCCGCCAACTTTTTCCATTTGCTGCGCCGCCAACTGGTTTGGGATTTCCGCAAGCCGCTGGTCGTGATGTCGCCCAAGTCCATGCTGCGCCACCCGCTGGCCGTGTCGCCAATTGAAGAGTTCACCAAAGGCGGATTCAAGGAGGTCATTGCTGACACCCAAGTGGATGTGAAGAAAGCGAAGAAGGTGCTGCTGTGTTCGGGCAAGCTGTATTACGAATTGCTGGAGGCCCGCCAGGAACAGAAGCGCGACGATGTGGCCATCATCCGCATCGAGCAGTTGCACCCGTTCCCGACCAAGCAGGTACACGGCTTATTGAGCCAATACGACAAGAAGGCCAAGTTCCACTGGGTGCAGGAAGAGCCGGAAAACATGGGTTACTGGTCTTTTATCATACGCACGTATAAATACATGAACCTGGAACTGATTGCCCGCAAGGCAAGTGCCTCGCCCGCAACGGGTTATGCCAAGGTTCACGCGCAAGAGCAGGCCGAAATCATCAAGAGAGCATTAGCGTAATGGCGTTTTTTGGCCAATCCGGTAGAGACGTTGCATGCAACGTCTCCGTTCGCCGTAAAATAGTATCTTTCAAGAACGCCAAACCTGCTTTTATTTGCCATTTGATTCAGAGAATTGAATAACCGCATTTGAAAACCAAACCACTATGGAAGAGACCCTGATCAAGTCCGCAAGAAAAGTCTCCGTGTATTCAGCCAAATCCGCCACCGGCACGCGGATGAGCCTCGATGAGTTTTTGCGCCACACGCCCAAAATCCGCGGTACAAAACTCGAATGGAACAACGGGGAAATTGAAATCGAATACACCATGAAAATAGCCGAGAGAAACATTGTCACCAATATTGTCCGGAAGTTCAACCGGCTGCCCCAGTATGAGCAAGGTGATATGCTTTTGCCCGAAGCGGATGTCAATCTCTCAACCGTCAGGACCTACCGCCGCCCGGATGCCAGCTACCTGACCAAGCAGCAGATAGAGGACCCCGAAAATGCCCCCGCCGCCCCCGCATTCCTGATCGAGGTTGTTTCTCCGGCCAACGCGGCCGGAGACGTGGAAAAAAAAATGGACGAATATTTCAGGGCGGGCGTGCAAACGGTTTGGATTGTCTATCCGCACACGAAAAGGGTGTATGTGTACACTGGCCCGAAATCGGTACAGATATGCTCCGACGATGATGTGTGTTCAGCCGCTCCGGCAGTTTCCGACCTGCAGATCACCGCCAACGAGATTTTCCGGTGAGGCGGGTTTGGCCTTTTCAAAAGATACTATTTTTACGCACACCAATTTTTTACGCCCAATTTTTATCCGCATCCCGAAACCGTAAATCCCCGAACAAGACATGGCCTTAGACATCAAAATACCCACCGTCGGCGAATCCATCTCCGAGGTCACCATTTCCAAATG
>JANPIL010000245.1:0-4876 GCA_031424975.1 Sphingobacteriales bacterium | reverse complement strand
CTGGCAGCCGTGCGAAAGCAGCCTTTCCTCCAGGCCGCCATGCTCAACGGTCTTTTTCGCGCCGAAGTTGTCGGCCATGATTTGCATGGGCAGCCATCCGGTCTTTGCCGCATGGTCGCGCAGGGCGTTGCTCACCAGCCAGCGGTTTTCGCTTTTGCCCACCGTCCAGCCCGTGATTTTGCGGCTGGCCGCGTCCAGCACCGCAAACAGCACGGGCCGCCTTTGCTGGCCGTTCTCCATGTACAGCAGCGGCACCGAAAGCCCGTCCATCTGGGCCAGCCGCCCTACCAGTTCAACGTCGTTGAACTTGATGTGGGACGCGACCTTGTTATTGACAAAGTTGGAGCCTTCACGCAGGGCCGCGTATTTGGTGCGGATTTCGGGATTTTGGAGATACTTTTTCACCGAATCGTAGCTGACCGGCTCCAGGCCGTCGGCCCGGAGGTCGGCGTTCGTTTTGTCGGCAACGGCCTGCGTGGAAAACTTGTTGGGCCGCGCGTAGTGGTGTTCTATCAGTTGCCGGTGGTGGGCCGTCAGCTTGGCCGCGTTGGTGTTGCCCTTGCCCTGGTGGGTGAGCCGTTCGGCCTGTAGCAGCCGCCCGAACGTGCGCCAGTCCTTGCACAAACCCGCCTGTTGGCAGGCTTGGAACACCTCGTTTTTGGCGTGTCCCTCCCCGGTGAGTTGGCGGCATCTTTCGGCCAGCGCGTGCCTTGCGGCCTTGTCCCGGCGGCTGGGTTCATCCCTGTATATGTGGACAAACTCCTTCCAGCCCTCTTCCACCGCCCGCCACAGTTCACCGGCCAGGCTTGCCCCTTCGTGGGCGGCTATCTTTCGGCGCGAAGTGGTTGGGATGGTGTCATAACGATACCAACGCATCCCTTCCAATTCGAGAGAATCCACCACGCCACCTTGGTTTTTGCTCCAATGCCTGATTGTTTCGCGGGGAATGCCCGCCATTACCAGCAATTCATTGGAGTAGTAAAACTGCCCGCCTATCTCCTTTTTCATCATCCGGCAATTTTTCTGCTTGTCCGGGTGATTTGTTCGCGGGCCGACTGGTATTCCGTCAGAACCTCCGCAATGGTTTTGAGCACGCGCATATTCCGGCTCTTGCCGTCCCGCACACGCTCAACGGTTGCCCTGTGGACACCGGAACGGTTTGCAACCTCCGGTATCAGACCGTACGGAATGCTGATTTTGCTTTTCATGTTGTATTTGGTTATATATTTGCCATATCTTTGCGACAAATGTATAACAATTATTTGCAGTTGCAAACGATTGTTTAAACAAAATAAATCATGATTTCAGAAAAAGAAACCGTAGGGCAACGTCTAAGCAAATTTATTGATGCTCAAGGATTGTCAAAAAATCGCTTTGCAAAGCAAATTGGGACATCAAGTGCTATGATTTCAAAAATCACCGGCCAAGAAGTGAATTTTGGAATAGACTTTGTTGAAAAAATTATTGGCACTTTTCCAATGCTAAATCTAAATTGGCTTCTAACAGGAATTGGTGAAATGTACAATTCCTCTGGTGAAATTTCGGGTGGTGAAAAAACTGGTGAAAAGGTAAAACGAAATGCAGGGGTTTTCACCAAAACGGAGAATGTGCAGGATAACGGAATAGTGCAAAAAATGCTACAGCTATATAGTCGTATAGATGAAACAGAGTTAAATATGCTCGTTGCCGCATTCAAGGGCATTAAACTAAGCGAGGTAGGGAGTTTGAGCGAGGCTGATATAGTGTTTTACGCGGAACCGCTTTTGCTTGGGGAAAACGAGGCCGAGAAAGAAATGGACGGGCTACTGTCGCAGATAGGTTTTTGCCTTTTTCTCAGTGGCCTTATGTTCCAAATAGTTGAGGAAACCGGCCTTAAAGACTTCGAAAAGAACCGTTTGCGTGGTCACTTGCAGGAAGGAATGGGCCTTTCAAAATGGATTAGGGGAGTTATGGGATATCGGAGCAAGAGAGATTGGGATTGGGAAAGTTTGTTGGACTCATACCATTATAAAACCAAAAATAAAAGGGTTAATCGGGCTTTGACCTTGCTCTTGCTCAGGGACGAAGTTAAGAATGGAAAACGCGAACTCCTTTTTGCGGCAGCAGAGTTCACGTCCACGGTCAACGATTATTCTATGGCAGCAGGCGACAAAATGGCCAAGCAGAAATGATTTTTACTGTTCTTGTGCTTTTCAAGCCCTTTCGGCTGTTTTCTGGAAACCAAATAGTCACAAACGGCATTTACCTTGGCAAAATACAAATTCAAAAACGCCCAATCTGTGCGAAAATCGCACTTTTTTTGTTTCTCTTCTATTACATATTCGTTTTACCCCCTATACCAAAGCCACGGGAGCCAGACAAAACTTTCTCTTTACTGCCTTTTGAAATAGTAGCTCCCGAAAAGCCCAAACCTACCGGTTCAAAATCCGGCACAAAATGCTTGGCCGGCGTGGCCTTCACTTCACCGCTTCCAGCATTTCCAGAATGTCGTCCACGTACTCGCGGTTGTTGCTCAGGCGCGGAACCTTGTGCTGGCCGCCCAGTTTGCCGCGTTTTTTCATCCATTCGTGGAATGTGCTTTCGGGTAGGCTGTGTACGATTGGCATTTGCAAGGCCATGTCCTGGTAGCGTTTGGCATCGTAATCAGAGTTGATGGCGCGCAAATGGCGGTCGAGCAGTTCGGCGAATGCCGCCGTGCTTTGCGGTTCGCGTTCAAACTCCACGAGCCATTCGTGGCCGCCCTTACCGCTTTCGGTCATGTAAATGGGGGCGGCAGTGAAGTTATTGAGGATGGCACCGGTCTGTTCGCAAGCCTTCGTAATGGCCGCTTCGGCATTTTCAACCACCACTTCCTCGCCAAAGGCATTCATGAAATGCTTCACCCGCCCCGTGATGCGGATGCGGTACGGCTTGAGGCTGGTAAATTTCACCGTATCGCCAATCTGGTAGCGCCATAGCCCGGCATTGGTCGAGATTACCAGCGCGTAGTTTTTGTCAAGTTCCACTTCGTCCAGCGTCAGGGCTTCGGGCTGTTCCCGATCCAGTTGGTCCATCGGGATAAACTCGTAGAAAACCCCGTAATCCAGCATCAGCAGCATATCGTGCGTGTCGGGGCGGTCCTGGATACCGAAAAAACCTTCCGAAGCGTTGTAGATTTCCACGTAGCTCATCGTTGGCGACGGAATCAGTTCCTTGGTGAACAATTCGCGGTACGGGTCAAACGCCACCGCCCCGTGCGCAAAAACCTCCAGATTGGGCCAAACTTCGAGGATGTTCTGCTTGCCCGTCAGTTCCAATATCCGGCGGATCAGCACGATTGTCCACGTGGGCACGCCCAGGATGCTGGTCACGTTCTCGTTGATAGTGGCCTGCGCCATTTTCTCTATTTTCTCCTCCCATTCGTCCATCAGCGCAATATCCAGACCCGGTGTGCGGATGAATTGCGCCCAGATGGGCAGGTTTTTCATGACCACCGCCGACACATCGCCGTAGAACATATCGGGGTTGATATCGCTGGTCTGGTAGCTGCCGCCGATGGACAAGCCTTTGCCTGCAAACGCCTTGGTATCAGGGCGGTTGTTGACGAAGATGGTAATCAAATCCTTGCCGCCCTTGAAATGGCAGGCTTCCAAAGCTTCCTGCGAAACAGGAATGAACTTGCTCCGTGCATTGGTCGTGCCCGACGACTTGGCGAACCACTTGATTTCCGACGGCCACAGCAGGTTTTGTTCGCCGCGCATGGTGCGTTCAATGTACGGAAACAGTGTTTCGTAGGTGGAAACCGGTACGCGCTGCTGGAAATCGTTGATTGACTTGACAGACGCGTAGTCGTATTTTCGTCCCCATTCGGTATCGCGGGCAGTACGGATGAGTTCGTAGAATTGCTCGTGCTGCACCTCGTGCGGGTTTTGCATGAAAAGCTCGATCTGCGTGATCCGCTTTTTCATGAGCCAAGTCAGGATAGTGTTGAACAGTTCCATAGTCAAAAGTTAAAGAGAAAGCCCCAGCCCCCGGAGGAGGAAAAGCCCCACCCCAGCTCTCCCCAAAGCTGAAAGCCACGACTTGGCGTGGGAGAGGGAGAAAAAAAACAGTATGTTTTCAAAAGCCCAAACCCGCCCGTTTGCCGCTGTCGCGCGTTTTTAACGCGTGACGACTGGTTTTGCGTTTGCAACGCGATTGGCGGAACGCCAAAAAACGCGACGTGAAATAGTATCCCCGCTAAAGACGGGGCTTTCAGCTTTCAAAAGTCCAAACCCGCCCGTTTGAAAGTCCCCTCCTTCGGAGGGGATTTAGGGGAGGCTTTTCCGTTTCAGTTCAAAATGCTTACCCAGATACACGCGGCGCACCTGCTCGTCGTCGGCCAGTTCGCGGGGTGTGCCCGACTTCAGGATTTTGCCCTCGAAAAGCAAATAAGCCCGGTCGGTGATGGAAAGCGTTTCATCCACGTTGTGGTCAGTGATCAGGATGCCGATATTCCTGTCCTTGAGTTTGGAAACGATGCTTTGGATTTCCTCCACCGCAATCGGATCCACGCCTGCAAACGGCTCGTCGAGCAATACAAACTTCGGATCCACAGCCAAGGCGCGGGCTATTTCGGTGCGCCGCCGCTCGCCGCCCGACAGCACACGGCCTTGGTTTTTACGCACGTGCGTCAGGCTGAATTCTTCGAGCAACTGCTCGGTTTTTTCCTTGCGCTGCGGGGCGGGCATTTTGGTCATTTCCAGCACCGCCAGTATGTTTTCCTCCACGGTCAGCGTCCTGAAAACCGAGGCTTCCTGCGCCAAGTAGCCCAGTCCGCGCCTTGCCCGCTGGTACATGGGCAGGTTGGTGATGTTTTCGTCGTCCAGGAAAATGCTGCCCTCATTGGGTTTTATCA
>JANPIL010000244.1:0-31833 GCA_031424975.1 Sphingobacteriales bacterium | reverse complement strand
CAAAATCCGCTTTTCCAACCTACCCGGAAATTCCGTAACTTTACGGTTTGGCAACCACATAGACAACCTGAGCATGATTGCGTTTGAAAAAGGCTCTTACCGGCGCATTATCCGTAATGTCTGGCGCGGATTCCTGATTTTTTGGGGCCTGCTGGCATTTTATGTTTTCGCGGTCAGCATAAACCTGTTCTGGCTTTTCGGCCCGATGCCCGACTTGAAATCGCTGGAAAACCCGAAAAGCGAACTGGCTTCGGAAGTGTATTCCTTAGATGGCGCGTTGCTGGGCAAGTATTTTATTTCCAACCGGTCGCCGGTGGAATATGAGCAGCTTTCGCCCAACCTGGTCAACGCGCTGCTGGCCACCGAAGATGTGCGTTTTGAGCGGCATTCGGGCATTGATTTCAAAGGCACGCTGGCAATTGTCGGTTCCATGCTCGCCTTCAATCCGCGCGGGTCAAGCACGCTTTCGCAGCAATTGGCGAAAAACCTTTATAAAACGCGCGGCGAGGCCAGCGAAGGGGCTTTGTACAGTGTGCCGGGACTCAAGATGCTGATAATCAAGACCAAAGAATGGATGACGGCCATCAAGGTGGAACGCAGCTACACCAAACGCGAAATCATCACGTTGTACCTGAACACCGTTGATTTCGGCAGCAACGCGTACGGCATCAAATCGGCGGCGCAGACGTTTTTCCGCAAGCCGCCCGCCGACCTGACCGCCTCCGAATCGGCAGTGCTGGTGGGTTTGCTCAAGTCCACAACGGCTTTTAACCCGAAACGCAATCCCGAACGCGCCCAAACGCGCCGCAACACGGTGCTGGCGCAAATGGTGAAATACGGCTACCTGCCCGGAAACCAGTACGAAAAACTCAAAAAGGAGCCGATCGGGAAAATGATTGAGTTTTACCAGGTCGAAAACCACAGCAGCGGCTTGGCCACGCATTTCCGTTCGGAACTGAAAAAGGACTTGCAGAAATGGTGTCGCGAAAACGGCTACGACATCTACCGCGACGGACTGAAAATATACACCACCATTGATGCGCGGATGCAGCGCCACGCCGAGGAAGCCATGAACGAATGGATGGCGCAACTGCAAGCCAAATTCAACGCGCACTGGAAAGGCCGCAACCCGTGGATGGACGAAAACCGCCGCGAAATCCCGAATTTCATTGAGTCGCGCACGGCCGCTTCGCCGCACTTCCGGGAGTTGGAAAAACTGGGTCTGGACAAGGATGAAATCTGGGCGGAAATGAAAAAGCCCGTCAAGATGCGCGTTTTTTCTTGGAAAGGCGATGTGGATACGCTGCTGAGCCCTCTGGATTCGGTGCGGTATTACAAGCGTTTTTTGCAATCGGGCTTGCTTTCCATGGAGCCGTCGAGCGGCGAAATCCGGGCTTGGGTGGGCGGCATGGACTACCGCTACTTCCAATATGACCACGTGCGGCAAGGCAGTCGGCAGCCGGGTTCGTCGTTCAAGCCCATTGTCTATGCCACCGCCATTGACAACGGGTTTTCGCCGTGCTACGATGTGGTGGATGCACCCGTAACCTTCGCCAATATTGGCGGCGGCGGGCCTTACACCCCCAAAAACGCCGATGGCGCACCCACCGGCAGGCACATGACGTTGCGCCAAGCCATGGGCCGATCTATCAATACGATTTCGGCGTTTCTGGTCAAGAGCATGGGGCCGCAGAAAGTGATAGACTACGCCCGCCGATTGGGCATCACCAGTCCGCTGGAGGCCGTGCCATCCATTGCCTTGGGCACGCAGGATGTGTCCATTTACGAGCTATTGGGCGTGTATGCCACCTTTGCCAACGGCGGCATCTGGAACCAGCCCCGGTATTTGAGCCGCATTGAGGACAAGAATGGCAATGTGCTGTGGCAGCAGCCCACCCGCGCCGTGGAAGCCCTGAACGAGGAAACCGCCTACCTGATGGTGCATATGCTGAAAGGCGCGATACAGGAGCGGGGCGGTACGGCCAAAGGTTTGTTCCGCTACAAGATTTGGAAAAACAACCCCGAGGTGGGAGCCAAAACCGGCACCACCCAGAATTATTCCGATGGCTGGTTCATGGCCATGATGCCCAACTTGGCCACCGGCATCTGGGTGGGCGGCGACGACCGCAGCATCCACTTCCGCGACCACAACGGCGAAGGCGCGAAAATGGCACTGCCCATGTGGGGCAAATACATGGAGAAAGTGGTGAACGACCCGGAAATAAATTTCAAGCCGGGGCAGTTCAAGAAACCAGCAACCCTCTCGGTGTCACTGGATTGCAGCGCCTACCAAAGTGTCCTCGTTTCCGATTCCCTTCCCCAGAACTACAAGGTTCCCTCCGCTGATTCATTAAAGGACGAGGGATTCAAATAGGGGAGGCCACTCATGGCAATGGGGGTAGGCGGGTTTGGCCTTTTCCAAGGATACTATTTTCCGAATGCGGAATTGGGAATGCGGGATGACGGATTTTCCCGGTTTCAAATCCCGGACAACCGGCGAAAATGTTTTTGCTGCCCAAATCGCCGACACTGGCGTTGCGCCGGAGACGTTATGGTGCACCGTCTCTACCGGGTTTGAACGCCAAACGTTGGCCGGGTTTGTGCTTTTTTAAACATACTATTTCGGCATCCCGTTTTTGAACGTTTCCCGTTCCCCTTTGTTTGCCAACGTAAAAACGGAACCACGCCCGATGCCAGCAACCACACTGCTCAAAGAACAAATTGCCAAACTGCCGCACACGCCCGGCGTGTACCGCTATTTCAATACCGGCAACGAACTGATTTACGTGGGTAAGGCCAAGGATTTGAAAAACCGCGTATCCAGCTATTTCAACAAATCGGCCAACCACGACCGCAAAACCCGGAACCTGGTGGCCCAAATTGTACGGTTCGAGTTTACGGTTGTCAACAGTGAATTTGACGCGCTTCTGCTTGAAAACAGCCTCATCAAGCAGTACCAGCCGCGTTATAATATTTTACTGCGCGACGACAAGACCTATCCGTACCTATGCATCACCAACGAGCCGTTTGCCAAACTGATCCCGACGCGGCACTTGGATCGCAGTCAGGGCACGTATTTCGGGCCGTATGCCAGCTTGAAAACGATATACACGCTGCTGGAATTCATGCGCAAGCTTTATACCATCCGCACGTGCAACCTGAACCTGATGCAGAAAAACATTGAGGCCAAAAAGTTTAAGGTCTGCCTTGAATACCACATCGGCAACTGCAAGGGGCCATGCGAAGGGCTGTTTGGCCGCGAGGAACACGACCGCAACATGGAGCAGGTCAAAAACATCCTCAAAGGCCGCATCAGCCCGGCAATCAATTACTTCAAGGAGAAAATGAACGAGGCCGCCGCCTCAATGGCGTTTGAGAAGGCGCAGGAGTTCAAGGAAAAACTGGCTTTGCTGGACAATTTCCAAAGCAAGTCGCAAGTGGTGAACCCCAATTTGTCCGATATTGACGTATTCGCCATCCTGTCCGATGAAAAATCGGCTTACGTGAACTACCTGCAAATCGTGGATGGCGCGGTGGTGCAGACCAAAAACTCGCTGGTGGAGAAAAAGCTCGACGAGTCGGAAGCGGATATTCTGTCGCACGTGATTCTGGACTTGCGCGAAAGTATGCGCAGCGATTCGAAGGAGATTGTGACCAACATTCCGCTTGATGTGGATTTTCAAGGCATCACGTACACGGTTCCGCAAATCGGCGACAAACGCAAACTGGTGGAACTGTCGCTGAAGAACGCCCTGTATTTCAAGCGCGACCTCACCGAGAAAAAGGAGCAGAAAGGCGATGCCTTGGCCGAACGCGGCAAACGCGCCTTGGTGCAACTGCAAGCCGACCTGCAACTAAAGGCACTGCCGCTGCATATTGAATGCTTCGACAACTCCAATTTCCAAGGTACCGATCCGGTTTCGGCCATGGTTTGCTTCCGCAACGGTGTGGCCGCCAAAAAGGATTACCGCCATTACAAGGTTAAAACGGTGGTTGGCCCCGACGATTTTGCGACCATGAACGAAGTGGTGACGCGCCGCTACCGCCGCCTGCTCGACGAAAACACGCCGCTGCCCAACCTGATTATCGTGGATGGCGGCAAAGGCCAACTCAGTGCCGCCTGCGACGCGCTGAAGGAATTGGGTATTTACGGACAGGTTCCGATCATCGGCATTGCCAAGCGGCTGGAGGAGATTTACTTCCCCAACGACAGCATTCCGGTATACATCGACAAGAAATCGGAATCGCTGAAACTGATCCAGCGGATGCGCGACGAGGCTCACCGGTTTGGCATTACGTTCCACCGCGATTTGCGCAGCAAGGCCACCACCGTTACGCAACTCACCGACATTCCCGGCATCGGCCCGGACACCGCAGACAAACTGCTGAAAAAATTCAAGTCGGTGAAGAAAATCCGCGAAGCACCCCCCGAGGAACTTATGGAAACGGTGGGCAAAGCCAAAGCCGAAAAACTGGCCGTGTTTTTCAAGGGTGAGTAAGTCGTTTTGAACCGGATGGGTTTGGCATTTTCAAAAGATACTATTTCGGGAAGGGTTAAATATCCAGCTCACACCTAAAGAGTCGTGCGGCAGGTTTGGGCTTCCTGAAAGATACTATTTCGGTAGGTCTTTGTGGCCATGTATGGCACACACCACAATCCGGGGTTTTTCAGATAATGGTATCTTCCGGAAAATCCCAAACCCGGATTATGCCAATCAGGGCTTTTTGGTAAGGTAATAATCGGCGGTTGTTTTCTGGTTGAAATAATTATCAATCCGCCGCCAATGCTGATTGGTAGCCGACGATGATATGACATCCATCTCATAAACCGACGGGTTCTTGAATTTTATTTTGGTGCCCGTCGCCTCGTAAGCCCCATTGTCCAATACGTAAGTACTGCTGGCAGGCGAAAAAATCGTGTACTGCTCGTTGTTGGAATGAAACACATAAAGGCGGTCATTGATTTTCCTGCTTGTGCTGGCGGGCTGCGAACGGTCGGTGAATTCCAGTTTTGTGACAATTGAATCAGCCACCCATTCTCCCGATTTGTATCCCAGCAGACTTTGTTGGTCGGCGGGAGCGACCTCTTTTTGAAGCTGGCAGGAAAAAAACAGGGCAAAAACCAAGGCCATGCTTGCGCAAGACCCAACAAGCGGAATTTTGAAGTGTGGTTTCATTGGTATGCTGTTTTGGAAATGTTGGTATGTTTGTGAGGGGATTTTTTGGCAAAGCCATGTTTTGTCCTCATTCCAAGCCAGCCTATTTTGTAATCCAAGCCTGCTGGTCGTTGAATGCCATTAAACGCCCGTCGTTAAGGAAAACTATTCTGGCTCCGGTAACACGAATATCGCTGGTGCCAAAGGGTGAGGGCGTGGGTAAAGTAGCGTCTTGAGTGACCTCGGTGACCTTTTGCGTGGCCGCATCAACCCGGTAGCGCCTTATGTAATCGTCGGTAAACCAGACATTGCCCGCTTGGTCTTTGCCCACAGTAGTTCCGCCGCCAGGGTTCCCGACGCTAAGGTTTTTCCCCAGCGAAGTGAAAGTCTTGTCGGCCGGATTGAACAGGTGCGGCGCCAAAGGACCGTTGCGGAAATTCGTCCCCTTGCTGCCGCCCGCCAGAAAAATCAGACCCGAATTGGTTTCCACCGATTTGAGCGTTATGCCCGATATTGGCAGCACATCAGACACCTCTTTGGGCCTGTTTCCCGCAACTATGTCCAGTTCGTAAATAATTCCCTGGCCTTCGTAAAGTGCATTGCCGAATATGACGAACTGGTTGGTTCCCGGCAGTTGGTGGACGGTGGCGTAGTCAAACGCGCCGCTGCCGTAGTTCATTTTGTAGACTATGAATGATTTGTTCTGATCCCAGACCGCAATGGAACTCATGCCCACCAGCACCACCCGGCCATTTTGTAGTTCGCAGGCTCCGCTCACTGTGTTTCTGTCGCCTGCCTGTCCGCTCATGGTGCCCGGCGACATCCAGCCCTTGGCCGGGTCATAGACTTGGACAATGCTCGAACCCCGGCTGAGCAAAACCATTTTCCCGCTTTTGAGCCGTATAAAATCTTCGCCATATTCCGGACTAACGGATGAGGCAACCGTCCATTTGTCGGTTGCCGGATCATATATTTGCGTGCTCGTATAGGCCGGGCCACAGGCCACCAGCACACGGCCATCAACTGTACTGCCCACGGGCATGGGGGGCAATGAAGCTTTCTGCCAGTATTTGTCGATGTTACTGGCCGGATCGTCCGGCTTGGTTTCAGTTTTGGTACAGCCCGCCATGAGGCAGATGAGCAAAAACAGCAATGAGGCAGGCATGGCCCGATGTACCCGGAAACTCTGGACGTTTTTCATGGAATGGGGAATATGAAGAATGGATGGCTGCCTGGTTTCAAACAGCATTGGGTTTGGCACTTTTGAAAGATACTATTTTGGGAAGGGTTGAATATCCGGCTCAAACCAAAGAGTCGTGCGGCAGGTTTGGACTTTCTGAAAGATACTATTTCGGTCGGATGCTTTTTTGTGAAACAAGCCCTTCCGGCGCGGACATTCGCACCGGAAGGGCTTGTATTGTTTGGGGCGGTTTTGGCATTGTGACGCGTTTGCCGCCAACACTACCGGCGCATTTTGTACGCCGAACGCAAAGTGCCTTGGTATTGCCCGATGCGGTCGTCCACAATCCGCTCGTCGCGGATGAAGACAAACGATTTGTCGTTCACTTCCTTGATGTCGTATATGGTTTCCGTGAAAATGCCGGGACCGGCCGAGTAGTTGGGATAATGCAATGACAGGTAAGTCACCGTGGTGCCGCTGCCTTTCCACCGCCAAGCCGTAGTGTCGGTTCGCTGGCGGCCCTTGTCAGTGTAGGTGTGAAACAGCACGCCCATGTACGTGCCGACCGTACCCGGCTTGAGGCCCGCAGGCAGTTTTTCAGCCGGGTAGAAAATCATTTTTCCCACCGGCATTGCCGTGTCGTATACCAGCGCACCTTGCGCGTCGCGCCGGGTGAAATGGATGGAATCCACTATCCATTCCTTTTCGGCCATCTTACCGTAGAACACGTCCACAAAACTTTTGGGTTCGAGTTTTTCAACGAGGTCGCAGCCCGAAAAGGCCGACAGAATGGCAAGCAATGCAATGCAGGTATAAACGTATGTTTTCATGGTAAACTGGTTTTAGCGCAAAGGCGGGCCGGAATGGTTTTGCCCGCCTTCGCAGGTGTCAGAATAATTGAGATGAAATGCGTATGGACAAACCCGGAATTACCTTGGGGAAAATCCTCTTTGTCGTATTCTCAGTTGATTTTTGGCTATTCGCCGTTGGACGCGAAAAAGGAGACCTGTCCATGCCAAGCGATAATTACCCATGGCTCGGCCGCACCAAGCTACCGGTTCTGCCGTTCACGGTTCGCCTTTTCCAAGCGCATCACGCGGCCTATCCGGAAGAGGCGCACCACGGGAATTTTCCAGTTGAGGCTAAGCTCGCGGTTGAGCCGGTAGGTTTTTTCGCTGTTGGGCTGTACAAAATACACGTTGTAATCGGCGCTGACCGCGCCGAGTATGAACATGGCGCCAAACGATAAGTAAGGCATCCGCTGCTCCTGCCGCTGCAGTACGTCTTGCTTACCGTCCGTGGCTTTTTGTATGTAGTCGCTGTAATACGCCTGCGAACCGGAATTCATAAAGACGGCGCGGCCCAGGTTCATCACCCCGTAGCCGCCATTGACAATGAAGGCATAGTACGAAGTGGCCCGTTTGAGGCGGCGGGCATCTGCAGACCCGTGAGGGATAAATGATGATTTGGCGAACCACGTGACCATATCCACCCCAATGCGGCCGCCGTACCGCGTGGAACGGTCAAAATATCCGTCGAGGCGCGGGGCAGCGTAATCTTTATCACTTGGTGACAGGAATCCATCGCGCTTCACCACATCGTTGAAGTGTAGTGCGCCCATAGCAAAGCTGCCGTCCATGTACAGGCCACCATACCGGAAACCGCCCACCACTCCTATCATGCGGCCGTTGTGGTAGGGACGGGTGGGGTCCAAAGTGCCGGCGTAAGTGGGCCGGCAAACCAGTAAGGCCGCACATCCATGACCGTGACCGAGCCTTCCTGAAAGCTGGTTTTCACGTTGTATGTCGTGGTGATGCGGTCGGTGGTGGAGTTTACGTAGCTTCTGGTGGTCTGTACATCGGTTATTTCAGATTTGTAATGCAAACCGTCGGCGGTGAACATATAGGGATTGAGCAGCAGTTTCAGCGGTTTGATGCCTACTGTCACTGAGGCGTAGTACTGGTGCGGCTGGATGGCGTTGGCCCGGTTGAAGTTGGCCGTGACCATGCCGGTCAGTTTGGCTTTCACCGATACCGGCCCCAGCAGCACGCCCATGCCCACACTGAGGTACCCGCCCAAGCCCGCCGTTTCCCAGCGGCGGTCTTCGTCCTGCTGGTGGTAGAGTCGGCCGTTCTGCATCCGGTTATACTGAATGCCCACTCCCCAGAACGGGTAGATATCGAAGACTTGGTTGCGGAAGAGCGAATAGCATATCTGTGCTCCGCCGTAAATGTGTGTGCCGTCCATGTGTACCGTGCCTGATGAATCCTGATAGGATGCCTGCCCCCGCAATGCGCCTACGCTGAACACGCCCGCTATGTCGGCGTGGTAGCCCGTCCACAGACCCATGGACTGGTAGCCGGGCCGCAACTTGATCTGGGCCGCTTCTGCACCGAGGTAATTGTAGGTGCGGGCTTTCCACTCCAACTTGTCAAACATTTTCTTGGTGGCCTCGGCTTGGGTGGCCGTCTGGGCCATACCCGTTATTGTTGCACCCAGAACCGCTGCGAGCAGGCAGGCCAAGGCGGGTAAACGTTTTTTCATGGCGTGATTGGAGGTAAGCGGAGCCGCCAAATGGCGGCTCCGCAGGATGGTTTCAAGAGGTGGGTGGGCGCATCCGGCAGGCACGTTTTCCGGGCGTACTTATTTCTTGGACATCCGCGAAATCAGCAATTTGTCGCCGCGCGTGGTTTCGCTGAAGAAATACAGGAAATCGCTGGTGGTCAGCGTA
Organism: Sphingobacteriales bacterium; assembly: GCA_031424975.1. Classification (GTDB taxonomy): domain Bacteria; phylum Bacteroidota; class Bacteroidia; order Cytophagales; family 172606-1; genus Xanthocytophaga. Next base: position 22,766 of record JANPIL010000244.1, on the reverse strand, counting down.
TTGTTGCGCGGGTAGAGGTAAAACTTGCGCTTTTCATCCTCGCCCAGCGTCTTGAAATCGCTGGCGGTGTTGGCTTTTAAGTCAATGGTGCCGTATTCAATGGAAAACAGCGGGGTGTAGCTCGTGGTCCTGGTACTGCCAAACGCGCTGAAATCCATGTCCACGTCTTTGTCAATCGCTTTCACAATGTGCATCACCCAGTTGAGTTTGGTTTTGTCGGGGCTTTCGTACACGTGGCTTCCAGCGGGAATCATGTCGGCGGTGAGCGGCGACCTGTTGAAAAACCCCTTCTTGTTCTTTTGGTCAAGGGATACCGAGTAGTTGCGCACCAGTTCGCCGGTAGGCTTGAAGTGCAGCAAAAACATATCCTTATATAGGACACCGCTGGACCTGTTTTTCTTGGTGTCCTGCAGGCTCATGATCAGGCTGTTGTCGTTCAGGAAACTCACGCCCGACACCTTGAACATTTTGCCGTCGAACTTGGAAGGCCGCTTCATGTCGGGCGGGCAGGAGGCCTTGCTGTTCATTTCGTCCAAGTTGGTGAGTCGGCTCATGGTTACTGCGCCGTTCTGCAATTTCACCATCAGGAATGAGTTGAAAGTGAGCATATCCATTTGCGCGTCCAACTGATCCTGTGTCACGCCCATATCATTTTGTCCCGAGACCATGTTGCCGATGGATTTGAATCCGCCCAGCATACCGCCCGACTCCTTCTTGGCCGTGGCTTGTTCGGTAGCATCATTGCTTGTAGTGGCAATCATGGCACCCATGCCCGATTTGTTGAAATACTTGTCGGGCTTGCCGATTCCGAGTCCGTAAAGCAGTACGGCATTATCCTTCTCGTAGGCATCAAGAATGCGCCAGCCCGGATAGGGAGCCTGGAACGAGAACTGCTCCTTTACGATGCCTTCGGGAGTTATGCGCAGGTAATCGAATGCTTTGGGGTCTTTGTTTTTGGCTGTTTTTCCGCCCGCGTCTATGGGGGCGTACACCAGAATCATATCGCGCGGGGCATCATCGTTGGGGATATCCTCGCTCAGTTCGTCAGTGAGCGGCTGCGCATAGATCAACTGCACTGCGTACGGAAACTCAAAGCGTTTCATCACCTTGATGTTGAGTTGGTTGTCGGCTTTGAGCAGGTCGTAAACCGTCTTGTTGTTGTCAATCGAAGCCTGCACATCGGTGGCCATCACCAGAATGGTGCTGTCGCGTTCCACTTCGTAAGCACCACCGCCAAACTTGTATTTGCGGCCGCTTTCGGTGCGGGGCTTGACCTTGTCGAGCATTTGTGCGTTGCGCTTGTAATTGCCTGACCACCAGCTCCATTCGGCGGTGATGCGTTTGCGGCGAAACACCAAGTCGCCAGCATAATTTGTCGAAACCGAAGTGTTGTTGGTGATAAACTGGTCGCCTTTGTACTTGAACCATTTGTATCTGGCACGCACCCGTTCTATGTCCTCTTCCGTATTGTCGGAGCCGAGCAGGTTGGCCTCGCCGTCGAAGTGGTAGATTTCGGTTTTTACCTTGCGCTTGGACGATGGCTGCACATAAACCATGTCAAACTTGCCATCGGCCTTTTCTTCCACGGCTCCTAAATAGCCTTTTTTAGAACGTCGGGAAATCTCGTGGTTTTTCTCCAGAATGGAGACTTGTGCATAGGTGAAACCGAACAGGAGGCAGGCCAGAGCCGCCACAATTGCTTTTTTCATAACTGACATTGGAGTGAGGAGTAAAGATTTCTTGAAAACTTAAAACTGACTGCCCAGCGGGAACAGCAGGTAAAAGGTTGCTGTTCAGTATTGGTAATGGTCTGATGCATTGGTCATTACAAAAAATGGGAGACGAGGGAATGGTCAAAATTATCAAAGGTAACCGGCTCTGTGAGCCTAATTCTCCGGCGGGCGTTACACGAGTAATAAAATCAGTATAGTAAATGTGAGAAAACACATCCGTGGTGCGGAAAAGTATGTTTGGCAGGCTTCGGTGCATTGAAACCAGCCATTGCCAACGGCAAAATCCTGAAGCAACTTTTGTCGGGGAGACAAATAGTGTAATGTTTCCTTTAAAATAGGTTGTAAACCTGACAAAAGGCGGCTGACAAAAATAGTATCGCCGGAAAAGGCCAAACCCCTCTCCAAAAAAATGGCTTTCGGGAAAAATCAATTTCATGGAAATGTGGAAAAACCGCACATAAAAAAAAGGAGACGGTTTCGTCTCCTTTTTTTATGTGCGGTTTTCAATGCCGGATGCTTAGAACTCCCAGAGGTTGTGCTCAAACTCCATCAGTTGCTGCTTCATCCATTCCGATGCCAGCAAGCCTTTCTTGCCGCCGTCGTAGATTTCAGTCAAGTCCTTGTCGTCAGGATTGGATACTTTCATGATGCGGCCTGAGAACAAACGCATCTCAAACGCATCGGCCAAGTTCTTGTGTTCTTGGTTGTTCTGGGTGTTGAACCAAATCGCGTTCGGGCTGCTCTTGAAAAGCTTGTGCAAATCCTTGTACTTGAACGCACCCATTTTCTTCTGGATGCCCAAGTCGCCGTTTTTCTCGGCTGGCAGCCAGAAAGTAATGGATTGCACATCCCAATACAAGCGTGAACGTTGCTTGTCGAAAATCCAGTCTTCCTTCACTTCCATCTGTGTGAAAGAGGCGGGAGGGTATTCGTTTCCGCCACCACCTCTCTCAATTTCGGCAATGCGTTGCTTCTTTTCATCCGGCGTACTGAAATCGTCGTCCTTCACGCGCTGGATTTCAAATTTCTTGTCTTCCGCGCTCATCTGCGTGCCGGCGGCACTGATGTTTTTCACGAATTCCTCCACCGTCATTTTGGTCACAACCGAGTCGCCGGTGTAAGGGGTGAGCAAGCCGGCTTTCACCGCATTAATCACGAAACGCGTGATTTCATTGTTGATCGCCATGAAAGGACGATTTTGCTTTTCATTCAAGTCCACATTCTGCCAAACAGTCTTTTTGAACATGATGTCGGACTCATGAATGGGACGCACGGAGTTGGGATTGTACCCCCGGGTATCGGCTTCCTGGGCGATGCAGAAAGTTGACAGGCCCAACGCGATTGTGCCCGCAAATATCCCTTTCATTACGTTTTTCATCTGATAATGATTTGTTATCGTGAATTGCTTTGTACGTCTTGTTAACGCATTCCGGTTCGTGCTTGTTGCAAGACCCCGCAGGTTTTTGAAACCTGCGGGGTTTCGGCTTTCTGGAAGATACTATTTTTCGATTAGTTCAAAGAGGCACTCTGGATTGGGCTGCCATTGATGCCGCTGTCCAGCATTTGGCCCTTGAAGTTCAGGCGTTTCACGGCTTTTACTTCAATCACCAGGCGGTCACCGGCACGGGCTTGGCCTACCAGTCCGCTGATGCCTACGCGGTCATCGCCACGGGCTTCGTTTACCGGGCGGCTGCCGCGTACCAAGTACACCACGGTAGCGGTTGCCTTGAAACGGGCATCCTTGGGCAACAGGCTGGCAAAACCCTCATCCACTGACATCCGCACTTCGATAGAGCTTGGATACGGGGCAGATAGGCCGCGTTTTACATCCAATTCACGTCCGTTGCTGAATATCTTGATGGTGGGCTTTGGTACGGGGCGCACCTTGAAGGTTTCCGTGCCGATGTTGGCACCGCCGCTGCTTACCGTTACGGCTACTTGCGTGCCCGACGGAACAATGGTGATGTCGCCCAATTTTGCACCCGTGAAATGGCTGCCACCGGACACCGAGAAAGACGGGCGGTAGTCGGCACCCAAGGCGGGAACCGTAAAGCGAAGTTCGTTGCCGCAGTTTGCATATAGTGCATTTACTGCTTGCGATTGCACCTGGATTACCGGTTTCACAACCGTGTATTCCTCGTTCACGGTGAATGCCGTGTCCTTGCCGCTCGGTGTACGGAACGAAATCGTGCCTTTCCAGTTTGCCTTGGCCTTGCCTTCGCTGTCGTAGTTGCTGGCACCAGCTTTGAATGATATCTGGCCTTTGCCATCTTTCACTTCGATGCCACGTCCGTTGTAGGTCATGGTAGGTGTGATGCCTGACGAAGATGCGGCTAAAAACATTTCAGCCTTGTAGCTTGTGCCGGCTGCCACTACGCGGGCCTCGGGCCGAACCATGGCGATGATCTTGTCAAACTTGATCACACCCACGTTGATGTCGGCGGCCAGTTTCTTGAGGGCTTCCGACTCGTAACGCGCAATCTCGTTCTGCTTCTGGCTCATCACCGCCAACGCCGCCACCATGGGGGTTGCCTCAAAGTTGGCCTCCACGAAGTCCTTGTTTTTCTGGGCTTCGTCGTTTTTCAGACCCTTCATGTCCTTGGCATCCAATGTCAAGGAAGGGAAGTTGGTTTTGGCAATCCCGTTCACATCGGCAATGTACGATTCGATGATCTTTTTTACCTCGTAGCCTTTTCCTTTTTTGGAACCTTCGGTGCCAATCATGAAAGTCTCCACTTCGGTTTCTCCGTTCGGGTTTTTGAACTGTCCTGTTTCATCTACTATGCCACCAGTGGCGTCAATCATGCCCTTCTTGGCTTCTTCCAAGGCCGCCAGCGTTTTGGAAGTCTTGTCCTTCACTTCCTGCGCGGCTTTCAAGATGTACTGTTTCTTGGAGTCGGCTTCCGTTTCCTTGCGGATGGCTTCAATGGCGCGACCGTTGTTGGTTTGCGCTTCGGCCGTAGACTTCTCCAACGATTCGTTGATCAATTCAAATTTCTTGACAATTTCCGAACTTACTTGCAGGGCAAGCAGGGCAGTGAGGACCAGGTACATCATCCCGATCATCTTCTGCCGTACGGTTTCTTTACCTCCAGCCATGATTTATAAATTTTTTAAGTGATACACTGTTTAACACGTACTGGATGGGTTACCCTTTCATGGCGGTCAGCATGCTGCCGTACACTTTGTTCAGCGTAGTCAGGTTGGTGGTCAGTTTGCCCATTTCTCCCTTGAATTGCTCGGTTTCCTTGCTGGCTTGTGCCATGTTGTCCATTGCGGAGGCCAAGCTGCCGTGGAAAGCTTGCATTGCCTTCAAGTGCTTGTTAGTGTCCTGCAATTCCATTTCATACACGGCATTCAAGGCTCCCAAGTTTTTGGTGACCGACAATACCTGTGCATGGTATGATTTCGCATCCTGCGACGCGCCGGACATATCGGCCATGGCCGTGATCGTGGTTGCGTACGATTTGTTCATGTCAACCAATGCGCCGGAGGCTTTCTTCACGTTCTGGGCGTACTCGCTGGTGGCTACCGAAGCATCCGTCAGGTTGTTGAGCTTGGAAGTGGTGTCGGCCAGGCTCTTCAGGCCGCTGCCCAAATGATTGATCAAATCGGGACCCACTTTGGCGTTGGCCAGCATGTCGTCCAGTTTTGCAGTCAGGCCGTTGCCTTTCTGCTCGGTGCGACGCTGGGGCAACTCACCTTTGAAATCTTCCGCCAATTCAGGATACACACGGGTCCAATCGGGATCGGCGTGGGTGGGGGCAAAAGCACTCAGAAAGAAAATCACAGCTTCGGTACCCAGACCGACAATCAGCATGGGCCCCGCAAACGGCCAGTGCATGATTTTGAACAATGCGCCGACGATTACGATTGCGGCACCGATACCGTACACGAACGGCATCACTTTTTCGAAGAAGAAATCGGAGAATCCACCTTTTTTCGCACTCATTTTGTTTTTGATAGTTTAGAGTTGGTAATAATTGAGAAATAGATAAAAATTAAAGTAAACAATTGACTATTAATACATTAACCTGTTTGCAAGTAAACAACGGACGGGCATGGCGAGGTTTCTGGCATCCGGGAGATACTATTTCCCGGATGTCGTGACTGCCTAATCAGTTGGCACGCTAAGAAAATGAGGGATTAGAATTCCTTGCCGGATGAGCGACCCAAGTAAGTCATGGCGCAACGGAAACCCACGTACGCTTTGGAAGTGTCTTGGTATTCGTGGGTACGGGTTCCGGTTTCGAGGTAGTAGGCCACATCTTTCCAAGAACCGCCACGCACTACCTTGCGGGGTTCGAAATCATCCTTGTAATTGGGGTTCAAGTCCCAAGTAATGTTCATGGCTGCCGGGTGGAAGGCATCCTCGCACCACTCCGAAACGTTGCCCGCCATATCGTACAGGCCGTAATCGTTGGAGAAGAAGGAAGCTACCGGAGCGGTGTACATGAAACTGTCGTTGTAATAATTGCCACGGCCCGGCTTGAAGTTTGCCAGCAGGCAGCCATAGGCATTGGTGATGTATGGGTTGCCCCAAGGATACTTTGCCATGTCGCGGCCGCCACGGGCTGCGTACTCCCATTCAGCCTCGGCGGGCAGGCGGAAATTCGGCATCGGGAACTTACCTTCCTTGGCGCGGTAGGCATTCAAATACTTGGTGCGCCATTCGCAGAAGTAGCGGGCGGCAAACCAATCAATGCCCACCACCGGATAATCGTCAAAGGCGGGGTGCATATAATAGTACTCCACCATCGGGTCGCCGTAATGGTGCGAGAAGTCTTTCATCCAGACCGTAGTGTCCGGGTAGAGTTCCTTCATGATGTAGTCCTCGCCAATCACGGAAGCCGAGTCGGTGAGCATGGCGTTTACGAACTGCCGGTATTCGTTGTTGGTGATTTCGGTATCATCCATGTAGAAGCCGCCGATGGTGACCTGCTTGTTCATGTTGATCATGGTGTGGGGTACATCTTCATCAGCCTGACCCATGTGGAAAGTGCCGCCCGGAACCGGCACCATGCCGAACGGTATTTCCTGTCGCCAGCCTTCCCGGCCGGTAACGCCAACGAGTTCACCCCGGTCGTCGCCTTTGCCGCGTTTGCCAAGCAATCCGCAACCTTGCAGCAGGATAGTTGCCACGGCAAGTAGGCAGCAGTAGATTCTCATTCGGTTCATACGATTCATAACGCCTGTTTAATTATAGATTACTGGTTAATTCCTGTTTAACTGCATTAGGGGTGAGACTACGGATGCAAATGTAACGGCTTAAAATAAATTCGGCGGTCAAAGAATCGGGTATTTTAGACGTTGTAATATTTACGGAATAAAGGCAAAAATGTTGCTTGGTGACTGCTTTAACGACACTCAGGGTTTGGTTATTGTTTTTCTTGCCATTATAATATTTGCCTGGCCTTCAATCATTTCTGAACCTTGGCGTGCGGGTGATTGTCTTGATTACCGGTCCTTTGTAGGGCAGCGTGTAGGTCAGCATCAGTTCGTTTGACGTAGGCTGTTTTACGACCTTTGCCCGAATAATGTAGTCGAATGCGTACCCGACACGTAACGAATTGTCCTTCAGCAAACTCGCCCCCACAATGAAGCCCACCGCATCGCCCTGCCTGAACGATAGGCCCGCCGAAAATTTCTGGTTGTAGGTTGCCATAGTGCTGGCTTCAAACGACGTGGTGTTGAAATCAGACTTGAACAATACCGAAGGCGAGAGCACAATCTGGTATGTCAGGTCGTAATGGTAGCCGGTGGTGATATAAATGTGGCGGTTCAACGGATTTTTAATCCCCCCTCCGAAATTAAACTGGCTTTGCGTCAAATGGTTTGTGCTAAGACCCGCGTAAAATTTCTCGGAAGTGTACATGACACCCAAGGCAAAGTCGGGCCGGATTTGCGATTCGCGGCCTGTGCGGTCTCTCAGCAACGGGTCTTCTGGATTGATGGCGCGGTAACGGTCGAAGTCCAATGCTTGCGTGTACATTCCGCCCCGGATGCCCAGCGAAAGTTTGCCCTTTGCAACCGGGAAATGGTATGCGTACGATACCTGTGCCTGCGTATTGGTCTGCGGCCCCAGCCGGTCACTCACCACGAAAAAACCGAATCCGCTGCGCAACTGCAAAATCGGTGTGTTCAGGCTCAGCACCGTTGTGTTGGGTGCGCCGCCCGGCCCGTCGCCCTGCGACCGGAACGTGGATTCGTAGCCCGTCCATTGCGAACGGTACAATACCTGAAACTTGGTGCGGTTCTCCACACCCGCCGCCGCCGGATTAATGAAAAGACTGTTGTACATGTATTGCGTGAACTGCGGATCTTGCTGCGCCACGGCGATGGCGCAACTGAAACAGCTTGCAAACAGGACTGCGAGTAGTTTTTTGTTCATGACGGATATGGAAACGACTGGAAGTAATCCGGAACCGCTTGTGCAAAGCCCATGCACAGTACCTGACATCCGTGCTCAAGGGCAGGCTCGGCATTCCATTTGGTTTCGGAATGAATTGATTGATACCGGCTTAAAGATAGCAATAAGATTTGCATCCATGCCAAAATAGTAACCGGAAGGCTCCGTTTCCCTGCACGGGGGGATGCGGGTTTTGTCTTGGAAACGAAATATTCGCGCCGATATTGGATGGGGAACTTACTTCATTTTCGGCGGGTCGAACCTGCCAAGTTCGGCACCAAGGCGGTTCAAGTCTCTGGCTGTCAGAATTTTGCCAAAACGGAGGGGCTTGATTATGGGCGTATATCGGTGTCAGGAGATTTTATTGGCCTTTTTGATGTACATTTCAATGGCTCCGGTCATGGAAGGTGCGTTGGGCAGCGGGGCTTCGATGTCCAGAATCAGGTTTGCGTCGCGTACGGCTTTGGCGGTGGTGGGGCCAAAAGCGGCCATGCGGGTCTTGCTCTGCACGAAATCAGGGAAGTTGACAAACAGCGAGTTGATGCCGGAAGGACTGAAAAAGGCAATGATGTCGTAATACACTTCCTTCAGGTCGGAAAGGTCGCAGGCAACGGTCTGGTACAGCACGGCCTCGGTCAGTTGCAGGCTGTTGAGATCCATGTATTCAGGGATGTCGTTTTTGCGGATGTCAGAACAAGGGAATAGGAATTTCTCGTTCTTGTGTTTGCGCAGCAAATCCAGCATATCGGCGGCGGTTTTCTGCCCGGTAAATACCTTGCGCTTCCTGACAGTGATGTATTTGTGCAGGTAATTGGCGGTCTGCTCCGAAATGCAGAAATACTTCATGTCGGGCGGCAACTCTATCCTTGCCTCCTTGGCGATGCGGAAAAAGTTATCAACGGCGTTGCGGCTGGTGAATATTACGGCGGAGTGCGCCAGAATTTCGATTTTCTGCTTTCTGAACTCTTTCAACGGAACCGGCTCCACTTGGATAAACGGGCGGAAGTCTATTTTTAAATGGTATTTTCTTGCCAGCTCAAAATAAGGCGATTTTTCATCGGTTGGCTGTGGCTGGGTAATCAATATGCTGGATACTTTGTACAGTCTGCCTTCTACTTCTTGGGTTTCCACGGCGTTCATTACTTTTTCCAAAAAAACGATTGAGTAAAAAACCTATTTGGCTAACAACTTGACTCCCACGAGCAAAGGAATCACTTCAGTGGCGCAAAGGTAAGAAAATAAATATAGATTTCTAAATGCGGTCAGTTTGTTCAGCACCGACCCAATGGTCAGTATGCGCACGATATTCAGCACCACCAGAGAGGCCAGTACCCAAGGCATGAGCGGCAGCAGCCACTGCGGATAGGTGATAAGTACGATGAATTGAAGCAGCACGGCAACCAAGAAAAACAGGCGTGAGAAAATCAGGTACTCGTAATAGTGCGGCGAGGCCGTGTTATCCATGTCAAATACCACACCCATGCCATAAATAAAAAGGTATTTGGCTACCAGCAGCACAAACACAACCGCCGTGAGAGCCATGAAATAAACCCACAAGCCGTAAAACGCATCTGATGCCTCGAAGGGGAGCAGGTTCACGAAAAAGCTGCCCGAGTAGCGCTGCCCGACCATGTAAAAAACGCTCAGCAGCATACTGTGTGCCGCAATGAAAAGCAAATTCACTTGGTTCAGCGGTTTGGCCAGGAATGTGGCATCGCCCCGCAAATCCAATGCGACAATGGACTGGAAGCTGAAATTGCGTTGGAATGCCTTCGGGTAGTAGTTCAGCAGAAACGTGTACGCGACCAGCAGCACAATGGCGGCCAAGGTTGCGAAATCGCGGAAGCCGGAAGCGACCCGCAGCTTGGGCTGGGTGGTTCCGATGGCTACGGAAGCCGACGGGGCGGCTTTTGCAACGGATTGGCTGGCATATACAACCTGAGCCGATGGCAAATCGATGTGCCCGTCGGGACGGTAAAGCGTGAGTAAGACCGAGTTGGCTTTGTATGTTCTTTGCAGGCTGTCAATATCCAAAACCAGTGTGCCCGAAGCAGGCAGCGTTTGCGAAAGCCGGGATTGCACGAAAATGTGCGTTTGTTGCGGCACTTGCAGCAGTAAATGGTATTGGCGGTATTTTTTAAGGTCAAGGATCAGGCTTACCGTGGGCTGCACACCGTACCGGCGGCGAAAATAAGGCACATAGCCGCTGTACGAATCATCGTAAACCACCCATTGGTCTTCAAGGGTGTAAGCGGTCTTGTAGTCGGGGGTTCCGGCTTCGGGCATGGCGGCCACCACGCCTGCCTGCAATAACACCCACAGCCACCAAAGGAGGGGTTTCGCGTTTTTCAAGGATACTATTTTGAATGGAAACGCCAAGGGCTTGTGTGTGATCGGTAAACGGTATTTTGTCCGCTTTCGTGTGTGCCGCCGTTTTTGCGTAGTCATAAAACGGGAGGGGAACTTTGGGTTCCTTTACCGCAAGTCAAAGGAATTCTCCGGCCCGTATCCGCACGGGCAGCCTATGGGCTTGCGGAAAATAGTATCCCCGCTAAAGACGGGGCTTTCAGCTTTCAAAAAGTCCAAACCCGTTTCCCTTGGCACTACTCGGCCGCGATGCCTTCAGTTTGGACGGGGCTTTTTTTCCAGTCCTGTTTCCCCATCCAATTCAACACGAGGCTGGCGGCCAGCGAGAAAACGGTCAGGAATGCCAACTGGGTGTGCATTCCCCACGGTGTGGATACAATGACAAAGGCAATCATCAGCAAATGCAGCACCGACAATGCCCCCACCACCTGCAATTGCGTCAGGCCGGCGTGCATCAGGCAGTGGTGTATGTGGTTTTTGTCGGCGGTAAACGGCGACTTGCCTGCCAGCAACCGCATCACCGAAACACGCAGCGTGTCCAGCAGCGGAACGTATAGAATGCCCAAGGCCAGCAGCGGCGTGTTTTCGGCGGGGTGCATCTCTGTGAATTGCACGGCCATCACGGCAATGATGAAGCCGCACGTAAGCGAACCGGCATCGCCCATGAATATGACGGCGCGGTGGAAATTGTAGCGCAGAAAACCCAGCGTGCCGCCAATCAAGCTTACCGCCGCGTAACTGTAAACCATCTGGCCCTGCAACAGGAAATAAACCCCAAACGCCCCAGCAATGATAACCAGATTGGTGCCCGCCAGTCCGTCCAGCCCGTCAATCAGGTTGATGGCGTTGGTGATGCCGATGATTACGATGATGGTGAATGCGTAGCTGATGCCGGTTTCCACCCCGTAAATCCCGAAAAGGCCCTGGAAACTGGTGATGCGCACATCGCCCATGAACACGATGATGCCGGTGGCCAGCAACTGCACGAAAAATTTCTTGAAGGCCGAAACCGGAACAATATCATCTTTCAACCCGATGAAAAACAACAGGATTGCACCGGCCAGCACATATTGGATGCCTTGCTCAAGCCGCCCGAATATTGCCAATGCCGACACGAATCCGGCAAAAATGGCCATGCCGCCCAACCTTGGAGTCAGCAGCGCGTGCATACTGCGCCCATTGGGTTCGTTGAGGAGCTTTTTGGCGTGCGCTACTTGGATGATGGACGGGATGGCGAATGCCGAAACGGCAAACGCCCAGACAAACGCCAGCAGCAGGTTGACCGGTAGATACACGGGAGTAGGCGGTAAGAAGTTGATGCCGAGACGTTTTTTTTAATTACGTGCTGCCAAAATGGACACGCGCGGGCACAAGCCGCAGGGCAAATATACGATTTTAGGGGGCACACCAAGCATGACGTAACAAAAGCCGCCAGACTGACGGTTTCTAACGTATTTTTGCCGCCGGAAAACAGTACCTTTCGGAAACACGAAACCCCGTTACCGCAACCACACATCCATTAATAAACAAAACAATGAAACATAAACACTGCTTCCTGCTTTTTTTCGCGGCCTTCCTTGGCACAGCAACCGTTTTTGCCCAAAAACCAGCCAAAAACGCCAAAGACAAAATCACGCTGGTCGTGCATGGCGGAGCCGGAACAATCCTGAAAAAAGACATGACCCCGGAAAGGGAAAAAGCCTACCAGGATGCGCTGAATGCCGCATTAAAGGCAGGCCACCGCATTTTGCAGGGCGGTGGCACCAGTTTGGATGCTGTTGAAACCACAATCAGGGTTTTGGAAGACTCGCCGCTGTTCAACGCCGGCAAAGGGGCCGTGTTCACACATGAGGGCAAAAACGAAATGGATGCGGCCATCATGGACGGCAGCAACCTGAAAGCGGGCTCGATTGCGGGCGTGGGCACAATCAAAAATCCTATTAGCACGGCGCGGAAGGTAATGGAAAAGTCGGAACACGTGATGTTGGTGGGGCGCGGCGCGGAGCAATTTGCCAAAGAACAAGGCATGGAAATCGTTGACCCGGCGTATTTTTATACCGAACACCGGTTCCGGCAATGGAAAAAAGCGGTGGAGGAGGAAAAAATACAGTTGGATCATTCCACTGATAAGGGTAGCCGGGAGGATTACCCCGCCAGTGAAAAAAAATTCGGCACGGTTGGCGCGGTGGCCTTGGACCAATATGGCAACTTGGCGGCGGGCACCTCCACGGGCGGCATGACCAACAAACGGTGGAACCGAGTGGGCGATGCGCCCATCATCGGCGCGGGCACGTATGCCAACAACCAGACTTGTGCGGTGTCGGCAACGGGCCACGGCGAGTATTTCATGCGTTCGGTGGTGGCCTACGACATTTCGGCGTTGATGGAGTACAAGAAACTGACGGTAAAACAGGCTGCCGAGGAAGTGGTGATGAAAAAACTTGTGCAGCGCGGTGGTGAGGGCGGCGTGATTGCCTTGGACAGAAACGGGAATTTTGCGATGCCTTTCAATTCTGAGGGAATGTATCGGGGCCACATTAAAGCCGACGGCAAACCGGAAGTGCTGATTTACAAATGATTGGGTAGTCCTGTAGAAATAGTATCTGCCCAAAAGCCCAAACCCGGAGCCTCTCCTCTTCGGGGTTGGGGGCTAAAATAGTATCTTTCAAAACCTGCAAACTTGGTCATACCGGACGATTACCGGTAAATGATTTCTTTTTCAAATCGCCCGGCCTTTTGCAGGTGCAGCTTCCAGTACTGCTCGGCAATCATGTCTGGATCAAAGTGCGTGCCTTGCTTTACCAATCCGTCAATGGTGACCGTGGCAATGTGGATGCCCGCCGGGGTCAGTTCGTCGGCCAGGCTCATGGCCAGGCTCCGGATTCCGGCCTTGCCCACCGCCAGCGATGCGTACGGATGGTAAGGCTGCAGAGCCAAACCGCCGCCGGTAAAAAGGATTGTGCCTTGCTTCTGCTTTTTCATGTGGGGAATCACGCGCTGGGCGGCGGCAAGTGCGCCAGCCACATTGACGCGGAAATCCTGCACCATTTTTTCGGGATCAAGCCCCGCCGGGCTGTTTTCGCGCGCCACCGCAGCGTTGTAAACCAGCACATCGGTGTGGCCCATTTCGCGGTGTACTTGGCGGAAGGCTTTGGCCAGCGACTCGAAATCGGAGGCATCGGCCGGGTAAGCTTTGGCAAAAGCCCCCGCACCGCTCAGTTCGCGGGCATAGCGTTCAATGTTTTCGGTGCGCCGGGCTATGAGGGCAATGGCGAACCCTTCGCGTGCGAAACGCTTGGCTACGGAAAAGCCGACCCCCGCCCCTGCACCGACAACCGTGCAGACTTTTTCGGATACTTGCATTGGCAAAATAGTATGTTTGGAAAAACGGAAACCCGCCTGTTTTCAATGCTGCCGGCTTGTTTGGCTACCGGCGGAAAAAGGGTGGCGCAACTCCGACGGAATGGCACTTTCCGGATTATTCCTCTTCGTCGTCCTTCTCGTCGTCGAAGTCAAAGTCTTCCTCATCGTCAATGTCAATCTCCTCGAAGTCAAGCTTGTCCAGATCCTCGTCATCCAAGTCGAATTCTTCCAAGTCATCGGTATCCTCCTCACTTTCTTCCTCTTGGTCAAAATCATCCCAAGAGTTTGTTGCAGGGTTTGCTGCCTGCCTTGCCAACAGTGGGGCGGTGCCTGCGAGTACGAATCTGGTTTTGGACATATACGATTTGAAGTGAGGTTTTTTAAAGATAACAGGTCTGCAGAATGCCGGTGAAGTGATTTGCCCCAATGTGTGAACCACGAAAGCCACGAAATAATGAAAAACAAACCTAAACTCAAAAAAACCGGAAAGCATTTTCATTGCCTGCCACTGCCCATGCAATCCCGGATTCCGGGGTGTGCACGCCGGTACCCCAAGTGGCTGCAGAACATCAGGATTATGGCCCGGATTGCAAAAGTAGCGAAACCAATTGAACGGATGAACCGTATGCGGTACTTGGGTCGTAATGTTTGCCTAATTGTTCGGAAACCTTACCGGGGAGATGTATTTTTCATTTTTTTAATGACTTATTTTATACCTTTGGGCGGGTGAAATGGGTGACAATGAATGGCTTGAGCCTACACAAAGCCGTAGCAATCGGTTTCTCAAGTCCAGTTGATTACGCTTCCGGGGCGTAATAAAAAGACCGTCCGAGTGTTTACTTTGCCCCGAACCAACGTATTAATGTCGTTATGTGTTAGGGCGGGGGTCAGTTTTGCCGCCGCATATAAAAGTATCAACCAACCAATCATTTTCCATGCAAAAACTGTGTATTTTTTGTTTAATCCTCGTTGGCATCCTTTCTTCGTGCATCAGCCACAAAGATGCGATTAATTTCCAAGGCGAGAATTTTCCGCCCGCCGCCGCCAAAACGTATCCCAACAAACGGACACCCTACAGGATACAGCCCAACGATATCCTGTCCATCAAGGTGAAGGGCATAGATAAGGAAGCCTACGATTTCATGAACCTTGAGCCGGAGGGTGTGCTCAACGCTTTCAATGCTGCCTCGCTGTTTGTAAACGGGTATTCGGTCAATGATTCGGGCTATGTGTACCTGCCGGTTATCGGCTTGCTGAAAGTATCGAACCTGACACTGAACGAAACCAAATCGCTGGTGCAAAGTGCGGTGAACAAGCAACTGAAAAACACGACCGTGTTTGTGTCCATGATCAGTTTCAAAGTCTCGGTGATGGGCGAGGTGAAGAATGCGGGCCAGTATTACAACTATAACAACCAACTGACAATTTTGGAAGCGTTGTCGTTGGCGGGTGACGTGACTGATTTTGGCAACCGGAAAAACATCACGCTTATCCGGCAAAACGAACAGGGCAACGAAGTGGTCCGGCTTGACCTTACCAATCCCAACCTTGTGATGTCTAAGTATTACTACCTGCTTCCCAACGATGTTGTGTACGTGCAGCCACTGAAAGCCAAATTCACGAGGCAGAATGCCGGCAACGTAGGCATTATAGCATCGGTACTGACAGCACTTGCCTTGATTGCTTCCGTTATAATATCGGCAAACAATGCAAAATAACCAGTGCCAAGCCTTTTTCTCCGGCGGTGCGGGCTGGCTCTGAAAAGAGGACAAAAATAATATCTTTTGAAAACCCGAAACCTGCCATACAGTCAAGTTTACCCTTACTGACCAATGAAACAATCGCAAAACGATACAATAAATATCAAGGCACTGACAGGTAAGATAGTGAGCCGGTGGTATCTGTTTGCCATTTTTTTGCCGCTCTCTTTGGCTGTTGCCTACCTTTATATGCGGTTCACTCCCAAAGTGTACGAAGTGAAGGCATCGCTACTGGTGGATTCGCGCACTCAGAATATGCCCGACCAAGACAAGTTTCTGCGGGGAATGGGGGCTTTTGCCCCGCAAACGCAACTGAAAGACGAGATACAGTTGCTCACCTCCTACCGCTACGTGAAGCAGGTGGTGGACAAGTTGAATATGAGGGTTTCGTATTTCAGCACCGAGGACTACAAAACCGTTGAGGAATTCAGTGATTTCCCTTTCCGTGTGAAACTCGACGCTACCAAGGGGCAGATGATTAATGTGCCCATCTATATCAAGCGTATAAATAAGGACTTGTATGAGATGCGCATCGAAGGCAAGAAAGTAAAAGTGTATGATGTGCTGGCCGATAAGGAACTGGACGAACTGCCGGAGGTTCCCGAATCGTACCGTGGCCGGGTATTGCGCGTGGGGCAACCCTACACGGACAAATACCTGAATTTTACCATTGAATTCTCAAAGAACCCTTCGTTGTACGACAAGGACGACTATTTTTTTTCCATCAACAGCCTGAGCGAACAAGCCACCAATTACCAAAGTTCGCTTAAAGTGAATGCGGTGGATGAGCGGAACGCCAACGTGATTGAACTCTCCGTAAGGGGGACAGTGGTTGAAAAGGAAGTCAATTTCCTGAACACACTGTTGGAAATTTACTTGGACAATGAAATCAGGAGGAAAAACGAAGAAGGCAAGCGTACCATATCATACATAGATTCGGAGTTGGGTGTGGTGCAGGATTCCATTCGGCTGAAGGATGCGGCTCGCCAAGGCGAACAGACCCGGACGGGCACGTTCAACGCTTCGGCCTCGGTAGAAGCGTTGAACGACCAGTATTCGCAATTCGATTTGCAACTCCAGGATGTAAAGGCAAAAGCCGACCAATATGAATCGCTGCTGCGCAGCTTGCGCAACAACGAGGAAGTACTGGGCGGCGTGAGCGGCGTGGACGATGCCAGCGTAAGTGCCTTGCTGACAGAATACGGGAGGTTGTCGCAGGAAAAGGCGAGGCTATCGCTGTCGGTGCAGGAAGGAAGTCTGCGTATGCAGCAGATTGATGCCAAAATGCAGGGCGTGAGAAACAACCTGATAGACGGACTCACCTCCCTGAGGAACACCACCAGGATTAGGGTAAGCAACCTGAACCAGAAAGTAGGTAGCATTCGGTCGCAGTTGAGTTCCATACCCGAGACTGACAACCGTTTGATGACTATTAACCGCAAAGGCGATGTGCAGGACGAATTATATAAGTACCTGTTGCAGAAACGGGCGGATGCCGGCATGGCAATCGCCACCAACCAAGCCGACAAGGATGTGATTGACTTGGCACGGCCCACCAACGAGCCAGTGGCTCCCAAAGGCTCGGTGATTTACCTGCTTGCCGGCCTCATCGGACTTGCGATTCCGCTCGGGTTCATTTTCATCCGGGATGCGTTCTCCGACAGGATTACGGGGCAAACCGACATCCAGATCAACACCAACATCCCGACTTTGGGGGTCATTGGTTTCAACAATAAGGCCAACACCTACTTGGTCGCCAACAGCTCCAAGTCCACACTGGCCGAGTCGTTCCGCTCGGTGCGGGTCAATCTGCAGTATCTTTTCTTGGACACCACCAAGAAGATAATCGGTATCACTTCCTCGCAACAAGCAGAAGGAAAAACGTTCTGCGCCACCAACCTGGCAATGGTGATGGCGCAGTCGGGGAAGAAAACGCTGCTTATAGATTGCGATTTGCGCAAGCCACGCGTGCATACCCGTTTCGGGGTGGAAAACGAGAAAGGATTGGCAACCTTTCTGACCGGAATGCACGAATGGAATGAGGTGGTTACCGACACGGACACGGACAATTTGTCGCTGGTCACTTCCGGCCCCATCCCCGTCAGTCCGCTCAACCTCATTGGCGGCCAGCGCATGCAGACCTTGATTGAGAAATTGAAGCGTGAGGAGGAGTATGACTACATTATCATGGATACTGCGCCACTCGGCTTGGTTTCCGACTTTTTGATTCTGAAAAACTACACCGACTTCAATATCTACATTGTGCGCCACAAAGTGACCGGGCGGGAGGCACTGAACAAGATCAACGAACTCTACGACACGAACCGGCTCACGGATGTTGCCATACTCATCAACGGGGTGAAATCAATGTCGGCTTACGGGTACAGCGACAAAGCTTACAAGTACAGTGACTGACGGGCCTGATGCCGGAATTGCGGGCTGCTGCCACCTGCGATTCTGGCATTTATACTACGCCCGTCGCAACGCAAGGTTTTTCATTTGCCTGTCCCGGCTCTTTGCCTTACGTTTGCCCTGCTTTCAATTTTAACTGTATTCCGTTTTGAAGATAGAAGAGCGTTTGCCCGAAGGGTTCCGTCGGTATTTCACCAGTGTTTCTTGGCTGTTTGTGGAAAGGGTGGTCAGCATGGGCATTGCGTTTGCAATCGGGACGGTAACGGCCAACCAGTTGGGAAGCGAGGATTACGGAAAATTTAACTTTGCCCGGGCTTTTGCCTCCATCATCACCGTATTTGTGCCGTTGGGCCTGAACGGCATCCTATCCCGGAACCTGATTAACAACCCGGAAAAGCGCGACCTGATTATGGGAACCGCTTTTACGGCACGCCTGTGCGCATCTATTGTCGGTGTGCTGGCCGTTGCCGCCGCCAGTATTTCCTTCAACAAGTTGCAATGGCACGACGACTTGAAAATGTGGATGGTGATGATAGCCGCCCTGCCGGTTGTTTTCGAGAGTTTCAACTTCCTCGGCGATTATTCCATCACCCATGTGCAGGCAAAATACCACGCCTACGGTGAGTTTGCGAAAACGATTGTATCCTCGATCATCAAGATACTCATGCTTTTCGTCTTCGATTCGCCCGTGATCTGGTTTGCCGTTGTTTTGGTCGTGGATGCCATCGTGTACGACATCGTGGCGATTGCCGTGTACACTAAAAAATTCAAACTGGATATTTTCAAGTGGCGTGCCAGTTGGAGTTACGCCATGGAAATGCTCCGCGAATCGTGGCCACTGGTGCTGGCGGGTTTTGCCGTGGCGGTGTACATGAAGATAGACCAACTAATGATCCAGCCCATCCTCGGCGATTCGGGCGTGGGGCTGTATTCCGCCGCGCTGCGCATATCCGAATCCACGTATTTTGTACCCACGGTCATTTGCAGCGCCCTTTTTCCGGCAGTCATTGCCGCCCGCAAGGAAAGCGAGGCTTTTTTCACAGACCGGATGCAGAAACTGATGGATTTGATGGTACTCATCGGCTTTGCCATTGCCATACCCGTAACAATCATGAGTCCGTGGATTTTCAGGAACCTGTACGCTCCCGAATATGCCTCCGCCCAAACTGTGCTGATTATCCACATCTGGTCCGGGATAATGGTGGGCATGGGCATGGCGGGCGGTTCTTGGCTCACGGCAAACAACCTGCAACGCTATTCGCTGAACCGCACTATCTGGGGAGCCATAATTAATTTCGGGCTCAATCTGTTCATGATTCCGTGGCTGGGCATCAATGGCGCGGCTATTGCCACCCTGTTTGCCCAAGCCGCCGCATCCTATCTGAGCAACTATGTTTCACCCTTGACCAGACCTTTGTTTTTCATGCAGACCAAATCCCTCTTTGGCTTTGGTTTTCTATCGCCCATCAAGGATATTCTGGGTGGCAAAGTCATGAAACTGTGATTGATATGGACGCATTCAAACCCGCCGCCCCACTCAAAACCGCTGTCCTGTTCGTGGTGTTCAACCGGCCCGATACTACCCGGCAGGTTTTTGAAGCCATCCGCCAAGCCAAGCCGCCCCGGCTCTACGTGGCCGCCGACGGGCCGCGCCCCGGCAAGGAGGGCGAAGCGGAAAAATCGCGGCTGACCCGCCAAATCGCTACGCAGGTGGATTGGGAGTGCGAACTGAAGACGCTTTTCCGCGAAGAGAATGTGGGCTGCGGATTGGGGCCATCCACCGCCTACGACTGGTTTTTCTCCCACGAAGAAGAAGGGATAATATTGGAGGATGATTGCCTGCCCGACCAGAGTTTTTTCTGGTATTGCGAGGAATTGCTCGGCAAATACCGCCACGATGCCCGCGTAATGCACATAACGGGCAGTAATTTTCAGGATGGCTGGCAACGCGACAGCGACTATTCCTATTACTTCTCCTCTTACCCGCACGAGTGGGGCTGGGCGAGTTGGCGCAGGGCTTGGAAACTGTTCGACTACCAAGTGAAAAACTATCCTGAAATATCCGAAAAAGGCTATCTTGATGGCTACTACTTGTCCAAATTGGAACAGAAATACCGGCTGAGCAAAATCGCCAACACGCATGGCAACGCCCAAGTCAATTGGTGGGACTACCAATGGAACTTTACCTTGCACACGCATTCGGGCCTGGCAATAATCCCCAACGTGAACATGATAGAGAACATCGGTTTTGGCGAAGGAGCCACGCACACGCTGAGTACCAAGGACAAACGCGCCGAAAACAAGACCCAAGCCATGGTTTTTCCGCTCAGGCATCCTGGTTTTATGATACGCGACACAAAATCGGATGCGCGGTATTTCAAAATGCTGGTGAACCGCATGATTACCCGCAAACTTTACGGTTTGGTGGGTGTGAGCGGCTACGATGCCCGGGGCTGACAAGCCCAAGATGCACAAACCGGAACCGGCAAAGCACTGTTCCAAAATAGTATGTTCCAGAAAGCCCAAACCCGCGGCCTCCCCCCTGTCTGCCGACAGGCAGGCAACCCCCTCCGAAAGAGGGGGCTTTCAAACTCCCCTCCCTTTCGGGGAGGGGGTGGGGCTTTTGGGCGGCTGAAATAGTATGTTTTAAAAAGCCGAAACCCGCTTGGTATGCGTAGGCTGCCAATGGCGGTTATTCTCAACCATACAAACTGAATTTGTCCACGCCTCTGCCCGAATGTATCTTTTCCTGCTCATTTTCATGGCACTGTCGGTCAATCTCGAGTCTTTTCTCGGATCCAGCCCGATTGTGGATTTGCTGCCCACCTGCTTGGTTTTGTATGGGGTGTGCCGCCTTGCGTTTGTGGGCGAAGGCAGCCTGTACGTGGGCAGCCACTGGAACAAGAAAAACCTGACGGTGTTTTTCCTGTATGCTTTCCTGTTTGCTGTCAGCATCATACGCATCAATGGGGCTGGCACCAACAACGACGGCATGGTGGGTCTTTTCAATACGGTTATCAAGCAGGTATTGTTTGTGGTTTACTGTTACCTGTATTTTTGCAGCGAATTCAGAAAGGAGTTGGGTTTTCAGCAAGCGGCCATCAGGCTGATTGCCGTGGTCTTGCTCACCATTGCTTTCGACTATTCGTTCTGGACGTTGCTCTACGTGTTTGCGCACAATTCGGGCGAATCCTTGGCCGAGGTTGAGTACAATTTTGTCTTGGGTCGTTTGGGAATCAGTTTTGAAAAAAAGGGAATCCCAATCACCCAGGCCCATCCGAATAGCATCGGGATGTATGTTGGCTCCGTTGTGGCCATGCTGATGGTTTTTTTTCTGGTCGTTGATAAAAAAGGCATACCCCGGCGGCTGGTAAACCTGCTGAAAGTCGCGCTGGGCTTCGGCATCTTGTTTGTGTTTCTCGTGGATTCGCGCGGTACGCTGCTCAACTCCATCTTCATCATACCTTCCATCATATTCCTGTGTGTGAAAACCGGCAAGGTGCGGCTGCTGAAATATTTGGTCTATCTGGTTCCGCTTTTTCCGTTTTTCATGCTTTTCGTGCTCTCATTCTTGGCACAGACCGACTTGGTGGGGCAGCTTTCACGCCAGGAAGGCGATTTGGCAACCGGCAACAACCGTTCTGTCATATGGGATGCGTGCGTGGACGAACTGGCCGCCGTAAAGGCCGTCCATTTCTGGGGCTACGGTGCCAACGGCCAGGTAGGAGCCGACATTGACAAGTACTACAGTCATATTTTCGGTGTCAGGGGAGTGATTGTGCACAATGTGTTTTTCCAAACCGTGCTGGATATGGGTTACTTGGGCACTTTCGTGTTCATGAGTATGCTCTTCATTGCCATGCGCAATGCCCAGAAACTCTACCAGCAAGGCAATGGAATCGCTATTTGCCTGATGGCCTTTTTCGTGTACTACTTGGCTTCTGGCACCACCGAATCCACGCACGGGATTTACAACCAGACCTATAATACCTGCATGATTATCATGGTCATTCTTACCATGGTCATTTATGATGAAGCCAATACGGTGGCTTCCGCTCCCCCCCAACACCAGCCGCTCGGCCGCTTGGGCAGAAAAATTGCCTGAAGCCGCCTACTTTGGTTTCACGCCCCGCTAATGGACGGCGTTGTTTCTTGGCACGGGTTTTTCTTCCGGCAATCTTGTTCAGAGCGTGTTGACCAATTTTCAAAACATTGATATTCAGATACTTACTATAGAAAAAACGCGATTTTTCACGATTCTCGTGTTCGGTTCCGGCTGTTTCCGTTTGGCTGGATGCGATTGTTAGTGACTTGGCGTGCGCAGTGGAAAAAATGCACCATACCCGGCACCGGTTGCGCGAAACCGGGCTGGCGGCATACCAGCAGGCCAAATCGTATAGCTGGGCAAACCGCATGAGGCTGCACCACGAAAAACTGCATGAGGTGCTTAAAGGGGCGTATATGGAGGCATGACGAAAAGCCGTGGTATGCCCGGACTTTCCACTCACGGGTTTGGGCTTTCTGGAAGATACTAGTTCAGCCCCCCAGCTCCCGAAGGGAAAGACCCGGGTTTGGCCTTTTTGAAACATACTATTTCAACGGGTCTTTCTGCTTGGATTCCAGCCAGCCAGATTAAAGCCCTTGCCCCGAAACATGAAATGATTTCCTCATCCCCGTGGGGGTTGCGCGGGGGGGTAGGGGTACCCCCCGGGGGTTTTGGTG
>JANPIL010000243.1:0-2016 GCA_031424975.1 Sphingobacteriales bacterium | reverse complement strand
TTGTTCTTTCATGGTGTTGCAGGCTGCCAACGTGTCCTGCAGCGCGAGATAACGGGTTTTCATTTGGTTAGGGTTATAAATTGATGGAAAAAACAAATTTGCTGTGTGCGCCGGCCCTACCGGTGGCGCAGGGAAAATAGTATGTTTCAAAAAGCCCAAACCCGGCCTTTTCAATCGTTTCCGGCGAGTTTTTCGCGCAACTCGCCGTACACTTTCTCGCATACTTGTTCCAGACTGCCAACCAGGCGCACGGTTTCGGCGGCGTTGGTTTCTTGGGTTGCGAGTGTCTCCAATTGCTGCATTACGGTCTCCAACGCAAAAATCCCGACTGTGGCCAGCGACGATTTCAGCTTGTGCAGCGAGTAGCGCATGGCCTGCCAGTCGGCGGTTTCGCAATCGGTGCGCAATTTACGCACAAACAGCGGCATTTGCCGGATAAACAGCCGCAGCATATCATTGACAAATTCCGTGTTGTCGGCCGAAATCTCCTCCAAGTATTGCAAATTCACGTAGCCCGCCGAGGCAAAAGCCGCCGAAGCCACCGGAGGTTCCTTTGCCCCGTCAATTGCCCGGCGGTTGGTGAATTTCAGGATTTTCAGGTATAAGTCGCGCGGGTCAAAGGGCTTGGTAATCAGGTCGTCCATGGCGGCTTCCAGCACTTTGCGCCGCACATCAGGCATATCGGAGGCGGTCAGCGCCACAATCGGGATGTTTTTAACGGGTGCTTCCATGTTGAACCGGATGTGACGTGCGGTCTTGTATCCGTCCATGCGGGGCATTTGCAAGTCCATGAGAATCAAGTCAAACGGGCGAAAGCGCAACTTTTCAATTGCTTCCAGCCCGTTTTCGGCAATCTCCACGCGCACTTCCCACTTTTCAAGGAACTTCTTGATTACCAGTTGGTTCATGCGGTTGTCTTCCACCAGCAGCACGCGGGTATCGGCCAGTGGCTGCGGGGCCGGGTGGCCTACCGCCTTTGCGGCTGGAATGCCAACGGACACTGCGGGCGGCATTTCAAAGGTGAGAAGCACGGTAAATGTGGAACCCATGCCCGGCTTGCTTTTGGCATGAATCATACCCCCCTGCAAATCAACCAGTTGCCTCACCTCTGGCAGGGTCAAATTGGCGGACGGGCGGGCAACGGCCTCTGCCCGGCTTGCCGGAGCAGTGCCAAGGGGGGCAGCGTCGAACAAGACGGCCAGCTTGTCTTGCGCCATACCGGTTCCGGTGTCGATCACTTGGAATTCGGCCGTCACGGTTGCCTCCGTGCGCCTTACTTGGCGGACTTTAAGCTCCACAAAACCTTTGGCGGTGCAGCCGATGGCATTGCCGACGAGTGCGGAAAGGATCATGCCGAGCCGCCGTGCATCGCCGGTGAGGGTGGCGGGCAAGCCAGGGTCAATGTCCACCAAAAGCCGCAAGTGCAGGCTTTTTGCCTTGGAGCCAAAAACGCTTTCAATCTCGCCGAAAACATCTTTCAAGCGGAAATCCTCCTTGTCGGGTGCGGCTTTTCCCGGTTGGCTCTTACGCTCCAAATGCCCGGCAGCCGATGGCAGGCGGGCATCGGCTGCCGCCTGTTTTGGCGCGCCGCCGTTTTCAGATGGGTCACTTACTGGTTCCATAGCCTGTGCTTGCCCGTCGAAAACCCGGCATGACAACGGGTTATGACTTCGATACGGGGAAATGTAATGAAAATTTGTTTGCGGCAAACCCCGTGAATGAAAAAATGCCGGGTTTGGCACTTTTAAAAGATACTATTTAAGTAAACTCCTTTTTTTGGAAACCAAGAACCAATAAATAGTTTCCGTGGTTTTCCTTTCATCTTTGTATAGCCACCATTCATCATCCATAAAGTGGCTTTCATCAAAAACAGCCATGGAAACTTTTTGTAATTAAAAAGTTTCCATAGTTTTGCATCGTCGCATTCACACACACAAACCGATAACAGAAAGAGGGAAAGAAAATGGTTACGACACCCGAAGGGCAGGAACTGGAAAAGAAAAAAAGCGAAGAGAA
>JANPIL010000242.1:0-13879 GCA_031424975.1 Sphingobacteriales bacterium | reverse complement strand
TCTGTTCATGGGCAGCCATTCGGTTTTGCAACGGTGATTGTACGAAAATTCGGGCAAATTTCCGAGATTTGGAGCGTTCCCCGCCCACCTTACCCGAAACACAACCGCAGCCGATGAACAAGCGCAGCCCCGGCAAAGCCTTCCTGCACACCTGCCTGTTGGCTGGCATTGGCTGGCTGGCGGCGCACCCAGTGCAGGCGCAGGAAAAAACGCTGCCCGAACCCGCGCCACCGGCAATAGCCGGAGACGTGCCGCCGGAAAACAAGAAATCGTTTGGCGATGTGATGCTCAAGCTGGGCGGCAGCCTGGCCAAGGAAGTGAAACGGCGGCTGAACCTGGAGGAAGCGGCGATTGTACGCGTAAAAAAAGAAGCCCAGGCCGATGGCAGCTACAAGCTCCGCGTGGAAACGGACAAGTTTACGTTCTACGTGCGCCAAAGGGAAAAGGCGAAAAAATAGTATGTTTTTCAACCGCCAAACCTGCCGGACAAGCAGTACCAGTTTGTGTATCTGACACTAACGTTTCGGGGCTTGGCAATGTGGCGGCATTTGAAAATCGTCAGCCCGTAACCGCTGCCCAATTGAAAATCCGATGCTAACGGTAACAGCAAAAAGGCAAATTGAAAAACGTCTGCCCCAATAATGCCAAACCCAATGTTGCCTACAGGCTTTCCGGGTCTTTCTTCCATCTATTCGTAGTAGGTTATTACTTTAGTTGCATATGTTTCGTACTCATTTTTTCCTGATAAATATTTCATTGTCAATAGGGCAATTACTGTACTTTTCCAAGCCATTTTTTTTTCGACACCCAAAAACTGTTCTCCTCCTGGATATACCCTTTTATTGCCTTTTGTAGAGATTTCTCCCGTACTTAAAATCCTGCTTACTTGCCAATTTGTACCACAACTTAAACAATCCCACAAAGGCTGTCTAAGATTTTCGTTGGCATCCAAGATGGATAGCAATTTAAAACCATTTATAAGACTAACTCCCTGATAACTGCTATCCCAACCGTCGCCTTCTAAAAAATAACCTTTTGATGACCTCTTTGAATTTGCTAATTGAGCAAAACTTAAACCAATATTTTTTCCTATTTCATTGTTCAACCATTTTCCAACACCGTAAAATGCGATAGCATCAAAAAAAAGTCGATTAGGAGCATTGGAATCATACTTCTGTAGTAAAGTTTGGTTACTGATTAGCCAATTTGAAGAAGCCGCAATTTTCGGCCTAAGAGCCTCTATTCTGTTTTTATAATTTATATTAAGTGGGTTATTATAAAAATGGCTTTCTTGCAAAGCAAGCAATGAAACACCTAATGAGGAAATGAAAAACGCATTGGCACTGGCAATGTCTCCACTTGTAGGATTTGGAGAGTTTGAAGGAACTGCTATTTGAAAATCTCCATTTGCTAATTGATATTGAAAACTATATTCAATGGCTTTGATTGTCGCTTCAAATGCTGCTGGATTTTCACTGTCAACTGCATAATCCGCTAAACTCGAAATAGCCATTTGAAATCTAACACTAAAATAGCCCGATTTATTATTATCCATAGCTCCATTTATGTCTGGAGCATTTGAGGTTGCCAAATTTTGTATAATTGAATTGTCAAAAAGTGCAGTGATTTCATTTTGTGTCTTAAACTTGATTATAGCATCTGTCCTGCATTGATAATTATCATTTAGTTCTGCCTGAATTTGTCCATTTGAGCTTTTTTCATTGCAACAAGTAATTCCAAGTGTCAGAGTAATTATCGTTATGAAGTTTCTCATTGTTATGTCATTAAAAATTACGAATGCAATCTATTCAACTTGGCTTGCAGCCAACAGACAGGGATTTGTGCAGGCTGCGGAGATATAATTTCACTCGGCACAGCCAAGCGGCGGCGGGTTTCGCGTTTCTGAAACATACTATTTTGAAACTACATTCTCAACTCCGAAATCCACATTTAATCCGGTGTTGCCTGCCAGACAAGCCGCGCCAATTTCTGTGTTTGACGCTACCATATTTGAAGCTAACGGTTGGGGCTTTGCAATGTGGATAATTTTGAAAACGTCCATCTCGCAAAAAACGCCAGATGAATTTACTACTCCTTAGCCACAATTTCGAATGTTTTATAGAATTTCTTCCGCCCTAACCATAGCCAAATAGTATTCCAAATGTTGATGTTTATTACATCTGCCAGCTATATTGAAAATACGATGTTGGCAGCAGTTTTTACTTCATTCAATCAAATTTCCCTCAAAGGATTACTTATTCCGGCAGCCTGATTTGTCCAATTTTCAGAGTTCGTCTTCATTTCGGAAATCGAATTGCCTACCTACTACTCATACAAATCACAAGAATGGAATTTTATTTGTGTTCCTAACTTGAATTACTGGGCAAACCATACCCCGACTCCCCAATTATCTCGTTCCTGGTGAAGGATAGTTTTTTGAAGCATCGTCTATTACAAGTATCCAATCAATATTTTCGCCTCTATCCGGCGAATTAAATTCTCGTTGTCCAGTGTTGCTAAAACTTCCAATCAGATCAGCCTTTCCATTTCTCGGATTATACCACCAACATTTTACTATTTTACTTTTAACAACTTCCATATTCACTTTGAAGGGTCTTCCCACGGGAACATATATCAAAGCATAAGTACCCGTAATGTCTCTTGTTGCAACGAAACGGTTGATTCCGGCCCCTGGAATTAAGGTTGAAACCGTATCACTAATAATTATTAAATCATCGGGAATGCGAGTAATGAATGGGCGTGATTCTAACAGCCAGCGAGCATACTGCATTTGTTCTGCCCCGGGCTGATTTAGGGCTTTATCCCATGAAAGAAAGGGGGAAAACATCGGGGTTCTCTCTGGTGTCCACATTTGCCAAACAGCATTATTTCCGTAAGTGTGACCAAAAGCCCCTGAAAACAAATCCCAATAAAGTGGTCTTCGAACATCAGCAGCATTGGCGAAACCATTTTTGATGGGATCAAACAAAATGCCTATATCTTCATAAATTGGCTCCCCGTCTATAACAGGTTTGGCGGGACTAAGATTATAGTCCTTTTTAGTGTTCAAATAACTCTCGGTATAAGATG
Source organism: Sphingobacteriales bacterium (assembly GCA_031424975.1). GTDB lineage: Bacteria > Bacteroidota > Bacteroidia > Cytophagales > 172606-1 > Xanthocytophaga. The sequence continues at coordinate 10,789 of JANPIL010000242.1, read as the reverse complement.
CCGAATGCCCATTTTGACGCATATTGAAATCTAACCATTCACTATTATGATATGATGTGGACGAGCCGTTTCTGCCGTCAGGATGATAGGACATCAAATGATTTTTATCAATTGATTTTATGCCTTGTGCAATAGCATCCCAAACCGGAATAGTCTCGGGTTTGCCAGCCCTATCCCCTCCGTTTATCCAAATAATGTTCGGATAATTTTTATACCTTTCAGCAATCCATTGTCCATATTTATAACCATTATTTATATTCAAAATTTTACTTTCAACCTTATCGCCCCATGTGGGAAGAAGTCCAATGAAAAGACCCTTTCCCTCAGCTTTTTTTATGACCCAATCAACATATTCAAAATATTTCTCATTGGGTTTCAATGGGTCATTTTCAAATAATGGCAAATCACCATTGGCATTTGGAACTTTCAGCCCATCCAACTCTGCCAACACTACGGCTTGAATAACCGTAAATCCTTTACTTCTGCGATTTTCAAGATATTTTTCCGCATCACTTTTATTTAACCGATGAAATAATTCCCAAGCGGTATCACCCAAATAGAAAAACGGCGTTCCGTCTTCAAAAATAATAAACCGTTTATTATCTGAGACAACAAGTTTCCCGTGAGAAAAATAGACAGAAGGCTTCTCCATGGATTTCTTCTGGGCGTTTACCGTTAAAACAAGAAAAATAGAAAATAAAACAAAAATCGATTTCATATAATTAATTGATTTTTTTGATTAGAGTTGATATCGGTTGATGATCAGTTAGTTAATGGCTTACTTAAAACCGGATTTCCATCCGTGCAATGCACGCTCTCTGTTTTTTTGACAACAAGGGGTTTTGCGTTTCGAAAACCTGCCGGACAGGCAGGGATACTATTTTCCGGGTTCTGTTTTATTGAAAATACTTGTAACTTGTTGATTATCAGCATATAACAACTCTAGTAGAAAAAGTACAGTAGACACTTAGAAAACCGGTTTTCGCTTACGGCTTTTTTCACAGTCACAAGGTTATTCCTCACATTCAGGCTCATAGACTAATAGTTCATATCCAGTAATTTAACAGGTTGAATCATTCTATTGAAATCGCCGACAACGACCGAATATGCAAGAGTTTTATTGTGATTTCTGGAATATTTCATGGCAGATTCAATGCCGCATTCTTCTCACAAAATAGTTGCCCCATGAAAAATAGTATCCTTTGAAAACGCCAAACCTGCTTGATTGCGAAAAGTGATAAGACTCAACAGGACTATAATAGAATTTTTTTCGGTTTATAATCAACGGGTTGCATTTTTACACTAAGGCAAAACTCCTTTTCGGGAAAAACCAAGCGAAAATCGTCCTGTTTCAATCTGTTGAAGTTTACATAACTACCTGATTTTCAAGCAAGAGCAACTCCACTAAAAAATTTCCGTTTGACTTTTCTGTCACCGGAACACCTCAATCTCACCCGTGGGCCATGTTGCATTTCACAGGTAGTCTTGGAAATGTTGTTGCAATATCTCATTAAGCAATTTTTCACTCAGGGGTTTTGTTTCGAAACCCGTTACTTCCTGTATTTCCTTTGCCCTCCTTACATCATCGGGGTTTGCAGATGTTGTCAAGATCACGATGAGTACTTTCGATTTTTGTGCTGTACTCAGGCTTTTATACTGCCCTAAAAACTCCCATCCATTCATCCAGGGCATGTTCAGGTCTAAAAATATAAGTTCGGGCGGAATCCGACCCTCTTTTTTCAAATACTCCAATGCCTCGATTCCATTTCTGGCAATATCAATGTTGTCGACAATGTCCATCCCGTTGATGACAATCTGATGGAAGAGGTTGTCATCCGGGTCATCATCTACCAGCAAAATGGTGTTTAGTTTTTTCTTCATGCGATTTTTGTTTTCAAGTGGCCGAAAAATGAGGGTTTAATTTAAAAAATTCAAATTCAAGTGTAAGCTTTTGCCTCTCAATCTTTTGGTATTGTAAAATGAAACGCGCTTCCTTCGTTGAACTCTGATTCAACCCATATCTTTCCTCCATGCATTTCGACAATCTTCTTGCACAGCGAAAGTCCTATGCCTGTGCCCTCGTATTCCGTGCGAAGGTGGAGTCGCTGAAAAATAATAAATATCCTGTCGTAATATTCCTCTTCTATTCCAATGCCGTTATCTTTTATTGTGAACATGAATTCTTTTCCTGTATCACACGCTGAAACAGATACAAACGGGGCAACACCTTTCCTGTTGAATTTGATTGCATTGACGATAAGGTTTTGGAAGACCGATTTCAAATCGTAGCATTTAACTACGGGCAGTTTTCCAACCTCGAATTCCGCACCGCTCTCTTCAATGATTGCGGCCAGATCAGTTAAAATCTCATGCACCAATTTATTACAATCCGTTGCCGACTTGAGCATGTTTTTTCCGGTTCTGGAATATTCCAGCAAGTCGAAGATAAGGTTGGACATACGGGCGGCTCCCCCGCTGATCAAATCCATATATTCATTTAATTCTTTTTCGGGATATTTCTTCAGTTTTCCGGCCAGCAACTTTGAGAAATTGGCGATGCTTCTAAGAGGTTCCTGCAAATCATGAGAGGCCGCGTAGGCAAATTGCTCTATCTCCTTGTTTTTTCTTTCCAATTCAATGTTGTATTCGATTAGTTTTTTCTGGGTTTTGTATTGTTCGGTGGTATCCTGCACAGTACCTGCCATTTTTGAAATCTGTCCGTCAGGCTTTAATATTATCTTGCCCATTCCCTGCACAACTTTTTTGCTGCCATCGGGCAATATAAGCGTATAAATTACCGGATCGCTTTCGAATTCCAGCGTATTTGTTTCCGCAAAGGACTGCATGGCATGTTCCACGTGCTTTTTCATCCTTGTCCTTGTTCGTTCCGCATCCTCCGGCAGCATACGCTCCAACGCTTTTTCAAAACCGACTTCAAACCGTTCGTTTCCGTAGCCGTAAATGTTAAACATCTCGTTTGACCATTGCACACGGTTAGTCGCCATATCCATTTCCCAACTTCCTATTTTCGCCAACCGTTGTGCATCATTCAGGTTCTTCTGGCTTTTTTTCAATTGTTGCAAATGGAATTCCAGTTCTTCGCTCATCGTATTCAATCCGAGGGCAATGGCATCAAGTTCATCGCCCCTGTCGCTCAAGGCAAGCTTTTCTGAAAAATCCAATTGGGTGGTTTTTATGAGTGCATGCATTATATTGACAATCCTTTTTTCATTTTCCTGAATGAAGTTTGTTTTGTGCTCCAAATCCTGATCAGATTTCAATCGTTTTTGAATATTGACGGAAAGTTCCGCAGCCATGTCATTGAATGACTTTGCCAGTATGCCAATCTCGTCATTTGAGAATACCTGTGCTTTTACGCTGAAATCTCTTTGGGCGATACTTTTTGAAGCACTCATGATTTCTTTCAGCCCTTTTGTAATTCCCCTGACAACAAAATAAGTAAGTATCAGGCCGCTGAACTCAACGGTTAAGGCAATGGCAAGCAATAATTTCAAAATGGTGCTTTCCAGCCCGCGCGCCCCCTCCCCCAGCGTGTAAGAGAAATCATTTTCCAGTACAGTGAGCTTTTGATTGATGGGATCTATTTCCTTTATGATTTCATTCAATCTGCGTTGGGAGGGAGAGGATGAAATCATTTCGGAATGCAGTTTTTCAGCAATGGGTATCACTCCGGCAATAATGGAATCAGCTTCCGACCAGATAGCCAATGATTTACGGATATATGAGACATTATTGAATCGCCGGAACAATTTAATCATACCATCAATATCGTCAGGATGGTTGCCGCCTTCCATCAAACCCTGCCGGGCAACCGCCAGGTCAGGATTTTCCTTCAACAATTCCAACAAGGTTTTGTGGTGGCCCAAGGGCACCTTCATGAAATGATAGAATGCCTGTTCATCCTGCGCATTATGGGTTTGGCAATACTGTTGCAATTTATAGACGGCATCTTTTTGGGACTTTGACCATAAGCCTTCAGCACCCACAAACGCCCTTACTGACGAGAGCGTATTGACAGCAAAATAAAGCATGCCGAGCTCAACAGCAATGAGTACAGCCATAATGCCTACCACAGAATATAGTTTCCTTGCGATAGAGACATTTTTAAACCACTTGAAAAAAATAAAATCCGCCATCGGTAACTTGTTTTATAGGTATTGCTTCAACCACGCTTTCGCTTCACTCTCATCGGTAAACATTTGCACGGGATACGGTTGTTTTTTTATGCTGAAGAACAGATTTGCCGCCATTGTCCCAACCGCAGACCGGGAAATTATGGCGACTGCCTTGGCAACCTCCGGTATCACCTCGGCGGCATAGTCACGCATTTCCTTGTTAGCGGGTGGGGAATCCGTGCTATCGGAAAGCAAACAGATTTTTTTTCCGCCTGTTATCTTCAGGAATTCCTGCATCGTCTTTTTTGCTTCCTCTACCGTTTGTTGAGGGACTTTTTTAGCGATGGAACACAGAATCCCATACTCATCAAACCATAGGGTTGAGGTTGGCAATTCAAAAATTTTCGTATCTTTTGGTGGCACCATAGTATGAATTGTAAATTAGGATTGAGACGTACAACAATTCAGGCATTGGCAATTCGGCCGTTTTTCCTATCCGTACAGTAATTCATGTTGTTTTGGTTTGGCAAAGGCTTTCCGGCCTTGGAAGCCGGATCCACAAAGCAAAACCGTCATTTCTCCACAATCTCAAATGCCAGTCCGCCCAGTGCGGGGATTTCCAGTGGAATGCCGCCCGATGGATTTTGGAAATCCGACACGTTGCCCGCCTTGAAAGGAACCGGCTTGTGGTTACCCAGCACGCACTTGAGTTCGTAGTCCTTTTCGGCGGACAGGCCCATGGCGGCAAAGGCGTTGGCCGGAATGCGCACATTGATGCGGCGTTCGTTGGCTTCCTCAAAGCTGACCACCATGAGCAGTTTCTGGTTGCCGGTGAAGCGCAGGTAACTGTATATTTTGCTGTCGTCGTAGCCTGCCGTCCGGCCGCCGCCGTTGGCCGCCTGCAAATCGTACAATCCGCCTTTGCGGATGGCCTCATTGTCGCGGCAAAAATTAATCAGGCGCGAATACGCCTTGCGCAAATTGCGTTGCGAGCCTTCCAGCGTAATGCCGTCATAACGGCCCGAACTGATCCATTTCTGGTATTCGGGCACGCCCCAATAATCGAAAATCGTGGTGCGGCCGTCGTCGCCGCTGAAGCCTTCGCTGCCCAAGGCGGGTTCGCCCACTTCCTGCCCGAAATACACCATCACCGGCCCCGAGTTCAGCGTCGCGCTGACCACCATACCGGGATAGCCCTTTTCGGGTTTTCCGGCAAAGAAACGCGAGGCGATGCGCTGCTCGTCGTGGTTTTCCAGAAAGCGCAGCAAACGGTTGTTGATACCCTGCGAGGTTTTCCAATTCCACGCGATACTATTTGCCGAAGCTCCGCTCTGGATAATGTGCCGCAATGAATCGTAGAGGCCCACTTTGTCGTAGAGGTAATGGAACTTGCCTTTTTCGATGTAGTTGCGGTATTCGTTGGGGTTGTAGATTTCGGCAATGAACACGATTTCCTTGTTCACGTCCAGCACCTGCGGGATTGCCCAGCCCCAAAATTCGGCGGGAACCATCTCGGCCATGTCGCACCGGAAGCCGTCCACGCCTTTCTTGGCCCAGAAAACCAGGATGTCGCGCATTTTCTCCCACGTGCCGGGAACCGGATCGAAGTGCGTTTTCCGCCCGTTCACAATGTCCACGCCGTAGTTGAGCTTGATGGTCTCAAACCAGTCGTTGGTGTTGGGGCCGGGCGTAAACTGGTCGTTTCCGGTGGCCTTGGCGGGGTTCTCGTCAAACCGTCCGTCTTTGGTGGGGTGCGTCAGGTGGCCCAGCGGCTGGTGTTCGGCTGGCACGCGGAATGAGGTGCCGGGCAGGTAATAAAAGTTATTGTCGGGCGCGAAAACCTTGGCCTTGTCGTCGCCTTCGCCCAAATCCTGCACCCCGGCGGGCTTGGCATCCGAGCGGTATTGGCGCGCCACGTGGTTGGGCACAAAATCAATGATCACTTTCATGCCCGCCGTGTGGGTACGTTGCAGCAACGCTTCAAATTCCTGCATCCGGTTGGACACATTCTCGGCCAGGTCGGGGCTTACATCGTAGTAGTCCTTGATGGCGTACGGCGAACCGGCGCGGCCCTTGACCACATCGGCATCGTCGAGCGGAATGCCGTGTTCGGTGTGGTCGGTCATGGTGGCGTGTTCGAGCACGCCCGTGTACCAGATGTGCGAGAAACCCATGTTTTTGATTTCTCCGAGCAGCTTTTCATCAATCTCGTTGAACTTGCCAACGCCGTTTTCCTCCACGGTTCCGTATTCGCGGTTGGCTTCCTTGGTGTTGGTGAGCAGGCGGGTGAACACCTGGTAAATGGTCAATTTGTGGTCTTCAACGGTTTCCTTCAGCAGGTTTTCGTCGCTGGAGTCGAGCATGGTTTTTTCGGTTTTGTCGCAGCCCGTTAAGAGCCACAAGCCGGTGAGGATGAGTGTGAAGAGAATGCGTTTCATGCGCGAAAGATAGGCAGTCCATAGCCCACGGTCAACAGTCTTCGGCAGAAAACCGGCAGGGCGGGTTTGGGCTTTTTGAAAGATACTATTTCCTTGTCATTCCAACGAAGGAGGAATGACAAAAGGGGTTTGGCATTTCTGGAAAATACTGTTTTTTATTGCTGATGTTGGACAAGCATAAGAGCGTGTTGTGAAATTTCAAAACATTGACAGTCAGATATTTACCGCAAAAAATCATGTTTTTTCATTCCCGGAATATCTGGTTTGAGATTATTGTATTGTTAGGGTTATGTATGAAACAAGTATCCATGTCTATTTTTTATGGTCGCCATTTAAAAGATTTGCCGTCTATTGCCCTCATAGTGCATAAAATGCCATCCAAATGGTCATATTCGTGTTGCAATAACTCAGATAAGTCATCAGTCATTTCCCATTCTTGTGATTGCCAATTTTCGTCCAAATATTTTATTGTCAATGCCTTGTGTCTTTTTACCCTGACTAAGAGGTTAGGAAAGCTCATGCAATCGTCCCAAATTTCAAACATTTCTTCACTTAAATGACTGAATTCCGGATTTATAAATACGGTTGGCGTATCAATGTTCATGTAAATCAATCGCTTCATAATCCCTAATTGAGGTGCTGCAATAGCTCGACCAAAATTATATTTTGCTCTAATTTCTTCCATTACATTGTGCAAGTCAGTAACCCAATTTTTAACAGAGGGCAATTCGGATTGTAAAATAGGTTCACAAACTTCGTAGAGCAAAGGATTTCCTAATTGCAATAAGTCGTCTAATCGTTTCATTGATTTTTGTTAGAGTGTCGATTTTTAAAATTGCCACCAACATCCGTACAATCGCAACCCGTTGCGTATGCTTCAACTTTGGGTGAGGTGAATGAAAAAGCAGAGACAGGTTTAGCGGATGTGTGGTTGTTCAAGATTATCAGTTTCGTACCACATATCTTACAGCAGGTGTCCGATGGAATTTTGATGGGCGGGTTTGGCCTTTTCAAAAGATACTATTCTGGCGCGGCTTCCTCTGCATCAAAGCGGAATATTGCCGTGCTTTTTGCGGGGCAGCGTTGCCACCTTGTTTTCCAGCATTTTAAATGCCCTTATCAGTTTGTGGCGCGTTTCCTCGGGTTTGATCACCTCGTCAATGTAGCCGCGCTGGGCGGCGCGGTACGGGTTGGCGAAGGTTTCGGTGTATTCGGCCACCTTTTCGTCGAGCTTGGCCTGCGGGTTTTCGGCCTGCGCGATTTCCTTCCTGAAAATGATTTCCGCCGCGCCTTTCGCGCCCATCACCGCAATTTCGGCGGTGGGCCACGCGTAGTTCATGTCCGCGCCGATGTGTTTGGAGTTCATCACGTCATACGCGCCGCCGTACGCCTTACGCGTAATCACGGTGATGCGCGGCACGGTGGCCTCACAGAAGGCGTACAACAGTTTGGCCCCGTTGGTGATGATGGCGTTCCATTCCTGATCGGTGCCGGGCAGAAAACCGGGCACGTCTTCGAGTACCAGCAACGGAATATTGAAGCTGTCGCAGAAACGCACGAAACGGGCGGCTTTGGTGCTGGCGTTGATGTCGAGCACGCCGGCCAACATGGCGGGCTGGTTGCCCACAATGCCGATGCTGCGTCCGGCCAGCCGCGCAAAGCCGACCACGATGTTCTCGGCGAAATTGCGATGTATTTCCAAAAAACTGTCGTCGTCGGCAACCAGCGCAATCACTTCGCGGATGTCGTAGGGCTGGTTGGGATTGGCGGGGATGATGCTGTTGAGAGCGGGGCGCATTTCACTGCCGCTGCTTTCGTAAGGCGCAAAGGGCGGCTCGTCCTCGCAGTTTTGGGGCAGGTACGTGAGCAATTGCTTGATGTGCAGCAGGCATTCGAGTTCGTTGGCGCAGGCAAAATGCGTCACGCCCGATTTGGTGCTGTGCGTGCTGGCTCCGCCGAGTTCCTCAAAGGTTACTTCTTCGTGCGTCACGGTTTTCACCACGTCCGGGCCAGTCACGAACATGAACGATGTGTTTTCGACCATGAAAATGAAATCGGTGATAGCGGGCGAATACACGGCCCCACCCGCGCACGGCCCCATGATGGCCGATAGCTGCGGCACCACGCCCGAAGCCAGCGTGTTGCGGTAGAAAATGTCGGCGTAGCCCGCCAGCGACACCACTCCCTCCTGGATCCGCGCCCCACCCGAATCGTTGAGGCCGACTACGGGTGCGCCGTTTTTCATGGCCAGATCCATGACCTTGCAGATTTTCTCGGCGTGGGTTTCGGACAAGGCCCCGCCAAAAACCGTGAAATCCTGCGCAAAAACGTACGTAAGCCGCCCGTTGATGTTGCCGTAGCCGGTCACCACGCCATCGCCGGGGTATATTTCATTGGCCAGGCCGAAGTCGGTGCTACGGTGCGTGACCAGCTTGCCGATTTCCTCAAACGTACCCTCGTCCATGAGCAGCGCAAGGCGTTCACGCGCCGTGAGTTTGCCTTTCTTGTGCTGGCTTTCAATGCGTTTTTCGCCGCCGCCCAGCAGGGCTTCGGCATTTTTCCTGTCCAAAATATCTATTTTCGATGGCTGGGTCATGGTGTGGTTGTGTGTGGGCGGTTTTTGCCTTGAAGCAATGAAATAACAAAGAAGTATTGAAGAACGCTTGGCGCGAGGCTCTGTCTCGCGCCAAGCAGACATATTTCCGGCACAGGAACGGAACTTGAACGCTGGCACCGTAACTTTCGGCCAAAGTACAATTTTTCATCGAAAACAAACCAAACAGCCCATGAACCGAGCCGCCGTCATTGACCTGGGCACCAACACTTTCCACCTGCTCATCGCCGAGGTGGACGGGCATTACCGGATTACGCCGCTGCACGACGAAAAGCAGCCCGCCAAACTCGGGCAGGGCGGTATCAGCCAGGGAGTCATCACTGACGAGGCTTTCGGGCGGGGCTTGGAAATCATGAAGACCTACCGCGCAACGGCGGCGGGTTTGGGCATTGCGGAAGATACTATTTTCGCCACGGCCACCTCGGCGGTGCGCAACGCCCGCAACGGACACGAGTTTGTGGCGCGGATAAAGGCCGAAACGGGCATTGATGTGGAAATTATCTCCGGCGACCGCGAAGCCGAACTGATTTACCATGGCGTGAAAGCCGCCTTGCGCATCGGCCCGGAACCGGCCTTGGTCATGGACATTGGCGGGGGCAGCGTGGAATTTATCATTGGCAGCGACGAGAGGATTTTCTGGAAACGGAGCTTCGAAATCGGCGGGCAGCGGCTCATGGACAGGTTTATGCCCACGGATCCGATGCCGTCGTCCGGGGTGGCGAAGCTGCATGGTTTCTTGGAGGAAAAACTGCTGCCGCTCACCAACGCGGTTCACCAGTACGCACCGCAAACGCTCATCGGCTCGGCTGGCGTATTTGATACACTGGCAGAAATCCATTCCAGACAGACAAAGCCTGATTTCAACATCACACAACAAACCGCCCACGAGTTGCCGCTTGCCGGTTTCCAACGCATTTTTCAGGATTTAATCGTGAAAGACCGTGCGCAACGCCTGCTGGTTCCGGGCATGATTCCGCTCCGCGTGGACATGGTTCCGGTGGCCTGCTGCCTGGTGGATTTTATATTGAAAAAATACGCCATCACCCAACTCCGCACTTCCGCTTACGCTTTGAAGGAAGGCGTGCTGCTGCAGAAAATAGTATCCCTGCGGAAATGAAAACCCGTCCATGGCCAAAGTTCACGCCAGGACGCTTGGATCATCTTTTGGACAGCGAACAAATCAACCAATCGAAGACATGAAAACATAGGGCTTGGCTAATTCACATCCTGCCTTGCCATCACGCTCCCTAATCCGCCGGAAAATAGTATCTTTCCAAACCTCCAAACCCGCCTTTGGCTATGGTTGTGACGGTCGGTGCTGCCGTTTGCGCGTGAGCCAGCGTTGCGCCCGGTGCGTGAGCCACGCGCTGCCCGCCCCGGTCACGGCTCCGGCCAGCACATCAGTGGGATAATGCACGCCCAAGTGCATCCGCGAATAGCCCACACCACCCGCCCAAAGGTAGGCAGGCACGGCAACGTACCACTTCGGAAAATTCAAGGTGAGTGAGGTTGCCGTGGCAAACGCGAAGGAAGTGTGCCCCGACGGGAACGACGGGTCCGGTTCAGTGGTGGTGTTGTCCAAGGCCGGATACGTCACGTAG
>JANPIL010000241.1:0-7684 GCA_031424975.1 Sphingobacteriales bacterium | reverse complement strand
TGAGAGAATGCTGCTCAGGTTGGCTTCCGACTCGTCGAGCCGGGTTTGCGTGTGGTACAAGACCGTGATCAGGTAAATGATGCAAAACCCGATGATGCCGATGGAAAGAATGAAGTTGGCGGCGTAGAAAGCGTGTTGCGTGTCAGCCGGGATAGGTATCAGCCAACGGCGGTGATCCGTGAAATCGAGCAGGCCCAGAAACGCGAACGACAGGGCCGTTGTCATCACTATTTTTTCCTTGTCGTAGAAACTATACACGATCAACGTGCTGGTAATTAGCGGAAAATAGAGCAGGTGTATGCCTGCCTTGTTTCCCAGAAGCACGGAAAAAACAAAGATGAAAGCATTGGTGGCGAGATAGAAAATGTACTTGGCGGTGTCGGTGCGGGGATGGTGGTTGAGGCGGAATATGAGGATGTAAACGCCGGTGAACGCCACCATCAGGCCCATGATGTAGCCCGTCTGCGGAAACCGTGTGACTTGAAGAAGCACGAAGAAAACAATGCCGCTAAGCACAAAATACAGCAGTTGGCCGAGCAGCACAAAATCCTTTACCGCATCCGAAGCCTGTCCCGGTGCCTTGGCGGCGGGAAAGAAAAAAGTGCGAACTTTATCCATTGTCAAATATCAAGAGGAGATAGGGAAATACCTGCGTTTTCAAAAAGCGCGTAAACTTACATTTGTAAGTTTACGCGCTTTTTGGCTTATATGAAACGAAAAAATGATTTTTCCATTGTGGAAAGTGCCGGAAGCCACATTCGTTGGCAAGGAAGCGGCTGGTTTTGAGGGGGATGGCGTGCCTTTTCTGGAAAATCGCATGGGGAACTTACATCAGGATTTTGCTGGCGGTGTTTACCTTTTAGCGGCCAAGTGGGGTTTGGGCTTTCGGGGAGATACTATTCCAGAGGGTAGAAAATCCTCCGGATTTTGCACAAGCTAAAGCGTGTGCTACCGCGTGTCTACGAGCAGCTCGGGACGGTACTCGAAGTGCATGGTATCGTAATAATACCATTTGCCACCCCAGATGAAGCCGTGCTTCTCGAAAATCTCGATGATTTCCAGCGGATAGCGGATCGTGTATTTGTGCGGGCGTTTCAGTTCGCGATCCCAGAGCCAGTAATTGGCATATTTCACGTTGATGTCCACGGCAATGCCGAAACTGTGCGCACTGCGCCGGTCGGTGCCCCGGATGCTGCGCCAGTTGAACGCGCCACCCGGATTGCGCACGTATTTGAGCAGGTCGGGCCGTTTTTCCAACTCGTCTGAAATGGCTTGCAGGTGCTTGTGCACACCATTGACGCGCGTTACGGCCATGCGTATTTTTTGCGAACCGGGCAGCCAGCGCACATACGTCAGGTTGGCGGCCACCTGTTCGCGCGTGTGGCCGTACATTTTCTCAAAAAACGGCGTGTAGCGGATGCGGCTCGTGTCGGTTGTCTGCGTGGGGTCGGGGAAGTCCCTGCCTTTCGGATATTGCTTCTGCATCTGGTCTTGCAGGTCGGGGCTGTTGAGCAGCGCGTCATAATCCTTGTCGGCAATGCCATCGTCGTAGGGCATGGCAGTGCCATCCGTCCAGACAAGGGAGTTGGCGGTTGCCCGCACCAGGTGTTCGGGGTAGGCTTGCAGCAGCTTGCGGATACCCACAGGCAGCGTGTCGGCGGCAAGCGTGTCGGCAAGTGCGGGAGCGGACTTTGCCCAAAACAGGCCATTGGGGCGCAGGGCGGCAAACCCGGCCAGTGCCAGCACCACTATCGTGGCGGCAAACACGCGCCAATGGGCTGCTTTTGTGAGGGTCAACTGTAACATGGCCGACGGTTTTGGGTGTGGTTTGTTTGCGTTTGCGCGTGGCTTGCCTTGCCTGAAAGGACAATTGCCAAAGTTTCGAATTTTCCGCAAATAACCCGCACGGTTTTTTTGCGGAAAATTACATCCGGGTATTGTGCGGAAGCTGCATCTTTTTGCGAATATTTTTTTTATATTTCCGTCAAATCATCAGATATTTGCGAACAAGGGAGTTTATCAATTCACAAAAACAGGAGGAAACCATTAACAGGCCACAACGATTTGCAGGTCCTCGGGGGAGAGTCGAGGAACCTTACAAGGTTAATAATTTGATTCGCGCCCCCAAAGTGAGGCTGGTGGGCGACAATGTGGAACAAGGCATTTACGACACCCCGGCAGCCTTGGTCATGGCCAAGGCGCAAAGCCTTGATTTGGTGGAGGTTTCACCCACCGCCGACCCGCCCGTCTGCCGTATCGTGGACTACTCCAAGTTCAAGTACGAGCAGAAAAAGAAGCAGAAGGAACTCAAGTCCAAAGCCCAGAAAGTGGTGGTCAAGGAAATCCGTTTCGGCCCCAATACCGACGACCATGACTTTGATTTCAAACTCAAGCACGCCCAGAATTTTCTCAAGGAAGGAGCCAAAGTGAAAGCCTACGTGCATTTCGTGGGCCGGGCCATCGTGTTCAAAGACCGCGGACTGAACATACTCAATCGTTTTGTGCAAGCCTTGGACGAACTCGGCAAGCCGGAGGCCGCCATCAAGCTGGAAGGCAAACGGATGATTGTGTTCCTTGCACCGCGTCCGAAAAAATAAGGCGGTTGCCGCCCGGTTTCCGTCAGGAAAAACCGGCGGGTTTGGCAGTTGAAAAAGATACTATTTTCAAAACCCGGCTTTGCCACGCGGATGGCAAAGCCGCCGGATATGCAGGGAACCGGCGTGCCTGAAACAATATTTTCAGGCACGCCGGTTTTCTATTGAAAAATCCGCTATTTTTGCAGGCTAATTCAAATTTAAGGTTTACGCCAACTTAACCGTTACGGACAAATGCCGAAAATGAAAACCAATTCCGCCGCCAAGAAGCGATTTCAGGTAACGGGAACCGGCAAGATCAAGCGCAAACACGCTTACAAAAACCACATCCTGACCAAAAAAACCACGAAACAAAAGCGCAACCTGCGCCATTCGGGATTGGTCAGTGATGCGGATACGCCGAGAATCAAAGCGTTGCTGGTAATCTGACAGGATTGCCGCCCGCCACCATCGTCCGGGAATATCCCGGGCCGGTTGTATGTTTCACCCGGCTTCAGGTTTGAAGTATTTCGCATGATGCGAATCACCTGCCGCCAAAAAACAATCAATAGAAATGCCAAGATCAGTAAATGTCGTTGCGGCACGTACCCGTCGCAAGAAAATGATGAAGCTCGCCAAGGGCTATTGGGGGCGCGGTAAAAACGTTTGGACGGTAGCCAAAAACAAGATCGAGAAAGGTCTGTTGTATGCCTACCGCGACCGTAAGGTGAAGAAAAGGGAGTTTCGCGCCCTGTGGATTCAGCGTATCAATGCCGCCACCCGCCAGCACGGAATGTCGTATTCGGCATTCATGGGAAAAATGGCGCAATCCGAAATCCAACTCAACCGCAAGGTGCTTGCCGACTTGGCGATGAACCACCCGGAGGCATTCAAATCGGTGGTTGAGGCGCTTGCCAATGGCAAAAGCAATGCCGCGCCGATAGCCGCAGCCAAAACCGCCCCCGCCAAAAAAGCGGTAGTAGCAATCGCAACTCCCGAAGCCGAAGTTTTGCAAGGCGACAATCTGGCAATCGTGGAAGGCATAGGCCCCAAAATTGCCGGACTCTTCAATGAGGCTGGCATTACCACGTTTGCCCAACTTGCCGATGCACCCGTTGAAAAACTGCAGGAAATTCTGGACGCTGCCGGGTCACGGTATGCGGTTCATAATCCAGGCACTTGGCCGCAGCAAAGTGCTTTGGCACGGGATGGCAAATGGGATGAACTGAAGCAGTTGCAGGATGAGTTGAACGCCGGCAAAACGGAGGCGACAGAGGTGGAGAAAGCCGACTGAAGCGGCGATTTGAATCGCACATGAATCAAAAGCAAAAAGCCTTTCCGTGTTTTACGGAAAGGCTTTTTGCTTTTGGTGACAAGGTGTTACAGCGGAAAAATAGTATGTTCTGGAAGGGCAAAACCTACTCCAAATCCCGTAGGCTGTTCATCAGGTCGCGGTGGATGCCTTCCAAAGTCAGGCTCTTGTCGTGTGTGAGCCGCTGCAAGTTGGTGAGGGCGGTTCCCAGTACTTGTTTGAGCAGCGGGTAGTTTTTCAAAGTGCCGGGATCGTAGAAAAATTCAGGGATGTCAATGTTGTCGGCACCTTCCATTGCCCGGTTGGCCAGCGTTTGCAGGTATTTTATCAGCCCTTTCTCATTTACAAAATTGGTTTGTTCCTGATTGTCCTGAATCTTGTTCAGGCGCAGTTTGGCAATAACCACTGCCAGGGTGGCGCGCAGGTTGCGCACTTGTTTCTCATTGCGGTCGGGGTCGGCAATATTCATATCAAGTTGGTCAGGAACGGAAGACAAAGGTAAACACGAAAAGGTAAAAAAATACAAAAGAATATGCCGACCCGTGCCGGTTTGTCGATGGATTGTTGCGGCAACTATAACATGCCTGAACCCGGTAAGCCAACGGCAGGTTTTTTACGGCTTTGGGTTTCGGGTTTTTGAAAGATACTATTTTTCCGACCAGCCAAAACAATCGGGGCGGGAAAAACGTGAAAACGCAAGGCGGCTAAGGGGCCAGCCATTGGAACGAACGGAAAGGCAGGTTGCGCAAAACGAAAAACGCAACCACGAAAATGAGGACGATTCTGGCAAATAAGGGACTGTGCCAGAGACGGATGGTGGTTTTCCGGTTCAGGAATAAATTCAGCGAATATACAATGGCATTGGCCAGCAGCAGTGGCACGGCCAAAACCAGCATCAAGTTGTAATCGGCAGCTTGCCACAAATTGCCATGCAGCAATTGGTGAACGGCTCGCTGCCCGCCACAGCCGGGGCAGTGCAAACCAGTGCATTGGTGAAAAACGCAAGTCAGGAAAAAACGCGGTTGTTTGGCGGGATCGTAAAAATAAAAAAACACTGCCAATGCCGGAACCAGCATTGGCAGCAAATAGCGGGTTATCGCTTCACGGAATCGCTCAATCGTCATTATTTGTTCACTACCAATGTGCTGGCAATCATGTCATGCAAAGCCTGTTTCTTTTCAGTGAAGGCCGCCATGATATAGCCGATGGCACAAATGGCACCGCTTAAAAGCCGGGATGCGTTTCTGCCCACCGCGTTCATGAGACTGATTCTTTCACCATTCATGCCCACCACCTTGAGCCCCATCACTTGCTTGCCAACGCTGGCCTGCTTCTCGGAACTTTCAAAATAGGAGAAATACCCTATCATTATAACCGGTACAAGTACATATAGCAATACGACCGAACCAATCGCGGCTCCTGCTCCAGCGGCACCCAATTGTCCGGTTTCCGAATCCGTGCCAGCGGAAACACTGCCGACAAAGGCGAAAATGACAATCCCGTAAAGAATGCCGATGGGAACGCTGAGAATAAGGGCATCAATCAGATAGGCCACAAGTCTTTTTCCGAAGTCGGCATAGTCAGGCGTGGCGTTACTGTAGTTGGGTTCTGTTTGCATAAACGTGGGTTCTTGGGTTAAGTTAAAGATTGTCAAGTATATGGCTTTATTAACCGAACCGGAAACCCATAGTGCCACAAATCATACACAACGTAAGTTTTCACGCTGAAAAACACAAAACCCGGCCATCTGGAGGCCGGGTTTTGTGTTTTTCAATGATACTATTTTCAAATCACTCCAGTTTCAGCACCGCCATGAAGGCTTCCTGCGGAATCTCCACGTTGCCCACCTGCCGCATCCGTTTTTTGCCTTTCTTCTGCTTTTCCAAGAGTTTCCGCTTGCGCGAAATGTCGCCGCCGTAGCATTTGGCCAGCACGTTTTTGCGCAACGCCTTGATGGTTTCGCGCGAAATAATTTTCTGCCCGATGGCGGCTTGGATTGCAATCTCAAACATTTGGCGCGGCAGCAGTTCGCGCAGTTTCTCACACAGGCGTTTGCCCCAGTCGTAGGCTTTGTCGCGGTGCACAATTGCCGAAAGCGCGTCCACGGGTTCGCCGTTGAGCATGATGTCGAGCTTGACCAGCGTGGATGTGCGGAAACCAATCAGTTCGTAATCAAGCGAGGCGTAACCGCGCGAGATGGTTTTGAGCCGGTCGAAAAAATCGAACACCACTTCCGATAGCGGCAGTTCAAAGGTCAGTTCCACGCGGTCGGCAGTGATGTAATGCTGGTTCTTGATCATGCCGCGCTTGTCCATGCACAGCGCAATCACCGGCCCCACATATTCCGATTTGGTGATGATTTGCGCCTTGATGAACGGCTCCTCAATGCGGTCAATCGAGTTGGGGTCGGGCATTTCCGACGGCGCGTTAATCTTCACCAGTCCGTCGCGGGTGGTGTAGCAGTTAAATTGCACCGACGGCACGGTGGTGATCACCGTCATGTCAAACTCGCGTTCCAGCCGCTCCTGCACAATTTCCATGTGCAGCATCCCCAAAAATCCGCAGCGGAAACCAAAGCCCAGCGCCGCCGAGGTTTCGGGTTCCCACACCAGCGACGCATCGTTGAGCTGGAGTTTTTCCATCGCGTCGCGCAGTTCCTCGTATTCCGAAGTCTCGACCGGATAGATGCCCGCGAAAACCATCGGCTTCACATCTTCAAAACCCATGATCGGCTCCGTGGACGGGTTGAGGATGTGCGTGATGGTATCGCCCACTTTCACTTCCTTGGCCTGCTTGATGCCTGAAATCAGGTAGCCCACATCGCCGGCGGCCACAAAATCGCGCGGCTCCTTGTCCAATTTCAGCGCACCCACTTCATCGGCGGTGTATTCCTTGCCGGTAGCCATGAACTTTACCTTGTCGCCCTTGCGGATGGTGCCATTTTTAATGCGGAAAATAACCTCGATGCCCCGGAACGAGTTGAAGACCGAGTCGAAAATCAAGGCCTGCAACTGCCCTTTCGGGTCGCCTTTGGGAGCCGGAACCCGCGTGACAATCGCATTCAGGATGTCTTCCACGCCGATGCCTTCCTTGCCGCTGGCATGGATGATGTCTTCGCGCTGGCAGCCCACCAAGTCCACGATTTCGTCTTTCACTTCCTCCACCATTGCGCCGGGCAAGTCCACCTTGTTCAGCACCGGGATAATGGTCAGGTCGTTGCCCCAGGCCAGGAAGAAATTGGAAATCGTTTGGGCCTCAATGCCTTGCGACGCGTCAATGAGCAGCAACGCGCCTTCGCAGGCCGAAATGGAACGCGACACCTCATAGCTGAAATCCACGTGGCCGGGCGTGTCTATCAGGTTGAAAATATAGGGTTTGCCCTCGTGCACATAGTTCATCTGGATGGCGTGGCTCTTGATGGTGATGCCGCGTTCGCGTTCCAGATCCATGTCGTCAAGCAGTTGCGCCTGCATTTCGCGCTTGGATACGGTTTGGGTGAATTCCAGCATCCGGTCGGCGAGGGTGCTTTTGCCGTGGTCAATGTGGGCGATGATGCAGAAATTTCGGATGTATTCCATTGGATAGCAATGATTGGATTCGGTGGGAAAGGACTGCAAAATTACGATAGAGTTTGTTTAATAGCTGATATTGAGGTGGTTGTGGGATATTTTGTACGGATTTTGTACGAATACCCTTTTTTACCCCTTTTTCGGCTTGCAAATGTACGTAAATTTCTTGCGTGTAGGGGGTGCGTTTTGCCGGGGGTGGGTTTGATTTTGGATGGTGAGGTGGTTACTTG
>JANPIL010000240.1:0-5032 GCA_031424975.1 Sphingobacteriales bacterium | reverse complement strand
GACGCTGCCCGCCACTTGCAGCAGCACCACCGTGGCCGGATCCTTGCAAACCAGCAGGTTGCGGAAATGCTCGCTGAGTCCAACCATGAACAGGTGTCCGTCGAACCCTTTTTGGAGTATCTCGTCGAAAACCAGCAACGCGTGCGGAATGCTTTCCCGGAGCAGGGCTTCGGTCATGCGGAAATAATAATCGTAATCCAGAATGTGCAGGTTGGCAATCGTATTCTGGTAGGTGATGCTGCGATCCGTTGAAAAAGTGGTGATCAAATCGAACATCGAAAGTGCGTCGCGCAGGCCGCCATCAGCTTTCTGGGCAATCAGTTGCAGGGCTTCCTCTTCGGCGCGGATGTTTTCCTTGCCCGCAATCTTGGCCAAATGCCCCGAAATATCGCCGACGTTGATGCGGTTGAAATCGAAAATCTGGCAGCGCGACAAAATCGTGGGGATGATTTTGTGCTTTTCGGTGGTTGCCAAAATAAAAATGGCGTAGCTGGGCGGCTCTTCCAGCGTTTTCAGGAACGCGTTGAAAGCCGCATTGGAAAGCATGTGAACCTCGTCGATGATGTAGATTTTGTACCTGCCCGACTGCGGCGGGTAGCGCACCTGCTCCACCAGGTTCCGAATGTCGTCCACCGAATTGTTGGAGGCCGCATCGAGTTCATGGACGTTGAACGAGGCGTTGGCGTTAAAGCTGCGGCACGAATCGCACTGGTCGCAAGCCTCCGATTCAGCCGTGAGACTGGTGCAGTTGATTGTCTTGGCCAGAATCCGGGCGCACGTAGTTTTGCCCACGCCGCGCGGCCCGCAAAACAGGAACGCCTGCGCCAACTGCTGCTGGCGGATGGCGTTTTTGAGTGTGGTCGTGATGTGGGCCTGACCCACCACCGTATCGAACGTGGCCGGGCGGTATTTGCGTGCCGAAACAATAAACTGATCCATAGCCCAAAGTTACGGCTTTCGGAGCGAAATCGGTAGGGGTTCGGGCTTTTTGGAAGATACTATTTAGCCCCCAAAAGACCCACCCCGGCCCTCCCCGCAGGAGAGGGAGCAAAAAAACAGTATCTTTTCAAAACACCAAACCCGTCCAGTTCAAAAGTTCCCTCCCTGTCCGTCCGGCAGGCTTCGGAAGGGATTCAGGGGAGGCCGCCCCCTCCTTCGGAGGGGGTTGGGGGAGGCTTTTTATTGCACGCTTATTTTCGCGGGGATTTTTCTTTTCGGGCGTTCCGTACCCGGAACCAACGCTTCGGCGGCAATGCTGTCCACGATGCCGATGCCGTCAATGACCTCGCCAAAAACCGTGTAGCGGTAGTCCAAGTGCGGTGCGCCGCCCGTGGATACGTAATCGCGCAGTTGACTGTCGAGCAGGGGCAGGCCGGTGTTTTCGTTGGCGGCCCGCACGCTGTCTTCGGTCAGCACGGTGCCTTGCACAATGTAAAAATCATACGGCGATGAGCCTTTCGCGCCGTCGTGGTGCGCCATGCCCAACGCGCCGCGTTTGTGGTAGTATTGCGGGTCGGTTTCAAACGGCACCTCGTAGTTTTCGGTTCGCAGCCGGGTTTTGTCGGCATGGCCGCCTTGCACCACCATGCCGGGCACAAGGCGGTAAAAACTGGCCGTATCAAAAAAACCTTTCCTGACCAGCCGCACAAAACTGGCGCGGTGCAACGGCGTGCCATTGTAGAGCCGCAACTTTATAATGCCGTATTGGGTTTCGATAACCACCACCGAATCAGGGTGTTGCGCGGCGTAGTCGGCCAGCACTTGGCGCGCGTTTTTCTTGGTGATGCGCCTTTTGGCGGGGTCGGTTTCAGTGTCTTGCGGCTTGTCGCCGCCACACGCGAGCAGAAACACGGAAACTAACATGGCCGCCAACAACCAAACCCTTTCCGGTGGCTTTCGCTGTTGGGCGGCCACGTTGCAAAATAGTATCTTTTTCAAACGCCAAACCCGCATGGTTTTTCGGAGGGTTATCGGTGTGTCTGTGCGGTCAGAAAGCATAGCCAACCGTAAAACCGGCCCGGATCCAAACGGGGCTGCCGGAGAGAATGCCCGGAACGTCGTAATTGCTTTCGGTCGTGGATTCCTTGACAACCAAACTGCGTCCGCTCACATACGGGCCTATGAATGCTTCCAGCGAAAAGCCGCCGTTGAAAATCCACTGCCCGCCAACCAAAACGCCGCCGCTGTAATTGTTGCTTACAAGCTGGCCATCAAAGGTTTGCTTGGTGCTGCCGCCGCTGCTGTTGGGCACATCAACGGTGACATCGCCGCGCACGTCCAGTTTGCGGTAGCGGAAAAACGGGGCCACGTAAAAGCCCGTGGGAGCTTTGCCGCCCGGAAAATACCGGAATTCGGGGGTTACCGACCAGCCGCCAAAACGAAGCCGCTGATCGGTGAAAGGCACATCGCGCTTGAAAATGTACTGCACGCCCAACTGCAGGCTCATGTTTTCGGAAATCACGCGTTCGTAAGACGGCGAGAATGCCAGTGCCGCCAAACTCAGCGGATTTAGCTTGACCACGTTTTGCCGGCTGTCGTCACTGTCTGAAACGCGGCTGCGTGAAGGGGCGGGGCGCGTGGTTGTGGTGCGCCGCTGCTGGGCAAAAGTGCCGGAAACCGACAAAATCACCAGCAAAATCACAGGTAGTAGGCGGGTTTTGCTCATAAAAAAGATACTATTTTGTTGAATGGTACAAGATGGATTCCGGACAGGCAAAAGCAATTGTTTCCGGCACTTGATCGAACAGGCCGTTCCAGTCTTCGGGCAACAAATATGCCAACTTCAGCCTGCATCCCGGACATTATTTTTCATTCCACCAACTGGCCATACAGGCAATCGAGCGTTTGGCGGGCATCCGCACAAAAGCCGGGGTGAACCTTGGAGGTCTGGACGATGGTGCTCCGGGTAGCGGTGAGCCAGCGGAAGCGGGAGGCGATGGGCAACATCCCGATGGTGCCCGCATTTTTTCCGCCCATGCAAATCAGCTCCCAACTGCGCAAGTAGCCTTCCAGTTCGCCGGTGTCTGGGTGGCCGGATAACGCGTGCAGGCGTTCTTTGTCCAACTGGTATCGGGCTTGCAGAAATTTTTGTGCCGCGCAATACAGTATAATGCCGGCGTTAATGAATTCCTCACGTTCCACGCGCGGCACAATCCTGATCACCGCGTATTCATACAAGTGTCTGCCGTGCATCTTGTGCTTGTTTTACCCATATTGCGGACATGGCAACCCTGGTTTCCAGAAATGCCGCGTACACTTTCCTTTGCTGCTCTGCCGAGCCGTCTTCCCGCAGCCAACCGTCGGGAATCAAAGATACGATGGCACGGATGAGTTTTTTGTCCAGCAGCGCGCAAAATTCCGCATTGACCGAATCAAGCTCCGTGGCTTGCGAAAGCAGCACATGATCTTTCACTTGGACAAAGGGGCGTTTGGCCTGCTCCTGCCAGGTTTCCCAGTTATGGTGGAAATACAGCGCGGCTCCGTGGTCTATCAGCCACAACTCCTTGTGCCACACCAGCATATTGGTGTTGCGCGGCGTGCGGTCAACGTTGGCCAGCAGGCAATCGAGCCACACAATCTGCGAGGCGAGCCTGGCATCCACGGCGGTGGCAAGCGGGTCGTGGGTGATGGAGCCTGAAAGGTAATGCAGGCCAAGATTCAGCCCGGTGCTTCCGCGCA
The DNA here is from genome assembly GCA_031424975.1 of Sphingobacteriales bacterium. Taxonomy (GTDB): domain Bacteria; phylum Bacteroidota; class Bacteroidia; order Cytophagales; family 172606-1; genus Xanthocytophaga. The sequence continues at coordinate 1,354 of JANPIL010000240.1, read as the reverse complement.
GCAAATCCTGGATTTCCTCATCGGGTTCGGTTTTGCTAAATGAGCCGTCGAGGTTGGCAAAAACAATCTCGGGCAGCCGAAGCCCCAAGGCGCGGGCCACCTCACCGCCCACGAGTTCGGCAATGAGTGCTTTCACGCCCTGCCCCGCCCCGCTGAATTTGAGCACGTACAAAAACCCATCGTCCGCCTCCACAATGGCTGGCAGCGAGCCGCCTTCACGCAGCGGCATGACGTAGCGGGTCACATCCACGGTTCTGAGTTGGGGCGGTTTCATGTGGGTTCAAAGCCGGTTATTTCAGGGCGTTTTCCAGCTTGAACGTCCACGCGTACTGGCACGGCACGGTGGCTGGCGTGACGGCGGGCGGGCTGATGCTGACTTTGTTAGCAGCAAACGCGGCATTGACCGGGCCGTTGAAACCCAGCATACTCACCTTGCCGGGCAGGCTGATGCCCTCTATTTCAATGGGTTGCGTGGGCCACTGCGTGCAGAACACGTACAAGTCCTTGCCCTTGGCGGTGAAAGACACGTTCGGGATTTTTTTCACCGGAGTTGTCCACATCCGGGTACCGTAAATGGCCTCGCCGTTTACTTTGAGCCAGCCACCCATGTCTTTCAGGCGGTCTTGCATAACCACCGGAATGCGTCCGTCGGCGGTGGGGCCGATGTTGAGCAGCAAATTCCCCCCGCGCGACACCTTGTCAATGAGCATGTGCACCAATTGTTCGGAGGTACTGTAATCCTCCAGGTTCTCGTTCCGGTTGTAGCCAAACGATGAGCCGATGCCCCGGCACTCCTCCCAGTAGCGTTCCAGCGTACCTTCTTTCTTTTCCTCGCCGCCCACCATCTCGTATTCGCTGGTGAATATGCCGCCGTGCTTGCCGGGTGTTTCCTTGCCCCAACGGTCGTTGACCACGACTTGGTTTTTGACGGGCGAGTCGTTGTAAAGCCACGCCAAAAACTCAGTGCTGCGCCAAATCTCGCTCGGCTGGTCCCACTGGCCGTCGGTCCAAAGCACATCGGGCTTGTAGCTCGTCACCAAGTCCTTCATCTGCGGAATCATGATCTCGTCCACATAGCGTTTCACGTTGGTTTCGTACAGCGGATTGAACCATTCGTACAGCGAATAATAGTAGCCCATGCGCAAACCCTTGGCCTTCACCGACTTCATCAAATCGCCGGCCAAGTCGCGGTGCGGGCCCACGTCCACGGCATTCCAATTCCACGCCTGCTTGCTGGGCCACAGCGTGAAGCCTTCGTGATGCTTGGAGGTGAGCACTACGTATTTGGCTCCCGATTCCTCAAACACCTTAGCCCAGTCGTCGGGCTTGAACATCTCGGCCCTGAAATCCTGCA
>JANPIL010000239.1:0-7982 GCA_031424975.1 Sphingobacteriales bacterium | reverse complement strand
TTAAAGAACGCGAATTTTACGTGACTGACAGACCAACCTCGGAATCCCGCCGCAACCGGAGGGAAACCGCGCTCGGAAGAAGCATTATCTACCACAGCTATGAAAATATTCTTTACCACGATTTGTACAGGGGCAATGCCGTCCTGCCGTGCGGCCAATGCCTTTCATGGCCGCGGCCGCTTTGCCAACCGAAAGCCATTGGCTCGGTTTGCGGGTTTTCTGGCAAGTGTTTTCTGTTTTTGTCTGCTTACTTTTAGTCCGTTATTTGCGCAACGTCCCGATGTGTTCGCCTATGAGGGTTTTGACTACTACAACGGTTTGGGATTTGTGGGGGCAGTGTTCAATGGCATCCCTCAAGGGCTAGCTCCCGACCGGCAGACAGCTTATCCGGCGGTTAGTGCTTCCCCGCTCAAATTGCACAGCATCAATAAAGAGCATTTGAATACCAACTCACCCTATGCCTTAGGCTGGGCGGGCGATTGGGTGCAATCGGATGTTTTGCCCGATGGTAGTCTGCCCACTGGTGCATCGCCAACCGCCGCCGGTTATTACGTCGGCACTCAACTCTCCTCCACGGTTAGCAGCGCGGACGATGTTTGGAGTCTGGTGAATACGGGATTTTTTGCCAATGGTGGTACTGGCGCGGGCAAAACCATTGGCAGGCGGCTACAGACCAGTACGGCGGCGTATTTCTACCAGTATCCGCTCACCACCGCCACGCCACCCCTTGCCAACAGCACGTTGCGCAGGGCTGCCACCACGGCCCAAGCCGCGCACCCCAGCGCAACCGATGTTACCGTGATTGGTGCTGGAGGAACCACCATTTGGATGGGATTCCTGATGAGCATCAATTCCAGTGCGAATGACGAGGCCTATATCAACCTGCATAGCAACTCCGATCCCTATGATGACGACAATAACAAAGTATCGGTCGGCTACTTCGGAACTGCATCAAATACAGGTCTTCCCAAATATTGGAGCATCAAGGTTGGCGGGGCAGTTACCAAAAGTCCCGTTCAGATTGTGGGTGGTTTTGATTTGCTGGTGGTTAGCATTACCTTCAGCTACACGGGCAGCCAGACCGTGAACCTGTATGTTATCAAGGATGGCAGTGCCCCCTACAACAGCCATCCAGCGATACCCGCTCCGGACTTAACGGTGACCAGGCCATCGGGTGCCGCAGCCGCCAACGACCTTTCCTTCCATTCGGTTGCTTACGCCGGAGGCACTTCGGCCGATTTCAGTTCCATTGACGAGATTCGCTTTGGCGGCAGTTTCGAGAAGGCGGCCTTGTCCTCAAAAGTGATTTCCACGCTGAAGGATTTGTGCCAAGGCAAAACGGGTGTGCAGATATACCCGGCCGGCAACTTCGGCACGGTCAAGACCAATGCCCTGAATGCCATGGATGCGGATGAGTTCGTAACCACTGACAGACCTTACAACCTGCCGTATGCATCTGATGCGTCGGGGTTCAGTGTGCCCAGCCGCATCGAGCCTGGCGGTTCGTACGGTTCCACCGCCCCGTATGCCGGCACCGACCCCCGGGCTGTCACCGTCATCAAGAGGCCGACCGCTCTTTGGGAGGCACCAGGCACAACCTACGACAATTTTGCCACCGGTTTGGGTTTTTTGTACCTACCCACCCCACCTAACGGAAACGGCCAACCTAACGACGGCGCGTTTTACGTGGGCAGCCAGTCGAGGTCTCCTTTTCAAGGTGGTTTTGCCACGCCAATATGGATACATACTTATGCCAACGACAATGATCAAAAGGGAATGATGATGGTGGTAAACGCCTCTTATAACCGCAGCAAGTTTTTTGAGCGGACGGTCAACAACATTTGCGCGGGCACACAGTACGAGTTCTACTTGGACATTATCAACCTGTTTGGCAAGCAGATGCGGTCTATTACCAATCCTGGTTCCACCATTGTAAGGGGGGGGACCGTCTGCGACACTATCAGGGAGCCGGGCTGCGGCCAGTTCAGCGAGCCGGGAACCGACCAGACCGGAACCGTCTCTATTGGCGCGGCCACCAATGGCTGCCCTGGCTGCCGGGGCTACCACCTGAACCCCGAAATCGAATTTTTGATTGATGATGTAGTGGTGTATATCCCACCCACGTCCATTGCCAACGATGAGCAGTGGCACCGCATCGGCTTCACGTTCCAAACCAAAAACGTGAGCAACATAAAACTTGCCATCCGCAACCGGGCACCCGGCGGCAACGGCAACGACTTGGCCATTGACAACATCAGTTTCCGCCCCTGCGGCCCGAACTACACTGTCACTCCGGCTGTATTCGGGTGTTCGGATAACGCACTCACGCTGACCCCAACCGGCAAGGAATTCAGGAAACCTTTCTACCAATGGCAGGTGCTTCGCTGCTTGAGCGACTGTGCAACCGGGTTTCCAACGTACGAAGATAGTTTGGGCGTTGACAAGTGGAGGAATGTGGACATTGCCACAGAAGACATAGACCGGGGCATCAACACGCTTGACTTGAACGGCATAAAGGCTTATTTGATCAGTATAAACAAACCGTTGCTCAACGGCGACCGGCTGCGATCCTTGGTGGCGAGTGAGAACGGCGCCAACACTGGCAATGAGTTTTGCCGCATTGCAACGCCCGATGCGCGGTTCAATTGTTTGGTTCCGCTGCCGGTCGGTTCCATCAAACTGTCCGGCATGGTCACGCCCGGCGGCGTGAAACTGAACTGGACTACCCTGGAGGAGAGAAATGTGCGGCATTTTATTGTAGAGAAGTCACTGAACGGGCGTGATTTTGAAGACATCGGCACGGTGGCCGCCACCGGCAATGTATCCGTGGCAAAATACAACAGCACTGATGCCACGCCCGCGTTTGGCTTCAATTATTACCGCATCCGGGCCGTAGACTACGACGGGTTTCTCACCTATTCGTCCATCATCAGCGTGGATATGCAGGCATCGGTCACCATTTTCCCCAATCCGGCCAATGACCGCCTGTATATTTCGCTGGGCGCAAACATCCGGTCGGCCAAACGCATACAAGTGAAACTGACCAACCTGCTCGGCAAGGTCGTGTACGTGAATGAAGCCGCCGGGAGCGGGCGGAAAATGACCGTTCCGACAAGTGCCCTGCCATCGGGAGTGTATTACGTGGAAGTTGCCACCGATACGGCTATCATCGCCATGGAAAAAATCGTGGTTTCGCATTGACAAACACAACCAATGGCCAGGGGGCGGGTTTCGCCCTTTTGAAAGATACTATTTTGAAAAGTGACCGTAAGTGAAAAGAGCTGTTTACATATTGTCCGTGTTCTTTGCCGTGGCGTTTTCCGCTTGGTCGGCTACCGTATCGAACACGGTTACCGGAATGTCGGGCATACCGAAAGTGACCAGGATGGCGGGTTTCAACGTCAACATACTGGGCCCCAAAAAAGCGGTGCTGACCCTGCCGATTGCCGTATTCAACCTCTCGGCGGAGGCCACAACGGCGAGTGGCAAAAATGTGACCACCTTCATTACCTGGCAATGTTCACTGATTCAGAAAACTGCTGGCGCATCCGACCCGGCCATCACAACCGATCCGGTGAGCACGGTGGTCAATTTCCAGATAAAGAATTTCACGCCCGGCATCTATGTATTCCAAGTGCAGGGAACTGATTCGTTTTCCGGGGAGTCAGTCACGCAGAGGATGGTGCTGGTCATCAAGCGGCAGACTAACACCCTGCCCGTAATGGCGGTATCCATCCAAAAGCACACCGGCGATATTGAGATAACCGAAACCGCCGACAGCACGGTGCTTCGCCTTCCCGTTGGCAAGGCGGCACTTGACAGCTTGGTCATGCTGGGCACGGCTACTGACGATGTTGAGGACACCGTGTCTGCCGTTTGGACTAAGCAGACTTCCGTTCCCCTGTCCGCTACCGACTATGGCAATGGCCGCTACGCCATGGCTGATGTGATTCCGGGTAAATACACATTCCGCTACTGTGGCACCGACGACCGGGGAGGCAGCAGGTGCGCCGAGAAAACGGTGGTCGTCATCTCTACCCGCGATTCTCCGGGCGAGCCGCCAAAGCCGCCCGACATTGATTTTCAGCCGATGCGGGCTTTTTCGCCCAACGGCGATGGCACGGACGATGTGTGGCGGGTGGGCAACATCAGCATAAATTCGGAATTGACGGTGATGCTCGTTAACCAGCACGGGCAGATGGTGGCGCAACTCAGGCCGCCTTTCCAGGATGATGAAGTCTGGGACGGCACGCAGTTCGGCAAGCCGGTTCCCGATGGGGCGTATTACTTCATAATCCGCGACAAGTTTAACCGTGACATCAGGAAAGGCAATCTCGTTTTAATCAGGTAAAAAAACCGGCAGGTTTCGGCAATTTGAAAGATACTATTTCGATATGGAAGAGAATAACCGGTACAGCCGCCCTTGCGTGGCTGGCGGTGACTGCATTGCCCGCGCAGGTGATGGGACCGAACCCGAATTATTATTTTCACACATTCAACAACCTGTACCAACTCAATCCGGCCATGGCGGGCAGCAACGGTGAGCTGACCAGTTTCCTGACCTACCACCAGCAGGTGATTTCCGGTTTCGACGATGCGCCACGCCACCTGTCGCTCACCGCCGACGCGCCTTTGGGCAATAAGCAACTGTCGTCTTTCGGAGCAAACCTCTACACCTTCCGGCGCAGCATCTTGCAGACATCCGGAATGTCGGGCACTTTTGCGCGCAAGTTCCTCATCGGCGGCAAGAAAACGCACAGTTTGCGGCTGGGGGTTTCGGCGGGTTTTTTGCACAACAGCGTCAACCCTGACGGCGTGAACCTCGCGGATCCGGCGGTTGCGCGGCTCAATGGCAAAATCCGGCCCGATTTGTCCGTCGGGGCCAACTACCAATTAAAACATTTCCAGTTCGGTGTCGCTTTTCCCAAAGTCATTTCCACGTCCGTGCGGGCTGATGGCGATCAAAGTGTGTCAGCCATGAAAGTCAATCCGCTGGGCAACCAATTGTTCTATTTCCTGTACGATTTTGAAATCGACAAGAAATGGGCCGTCCGCCCGATGGTAATCTACCGTTCGTTCACGGATGCGTTTTCGGGTCTGGAACTGAACGCGAGGGTGCTTTACAATGAGAAAGTGTGGGCGGGCCTGGCTTACCGGCAGAGTTTGGGTGCGGCGGCTTACGTGGGTTTCAAATCCAAGAAACTCAGTTTCGGTTATGCCTACAAGATGTCCAATTCAAATCCGTACGGCTATTCCAACCCAGCGCACGAATTGCAATTGGGTGCGTATTGGGGCAAGCTGAAAAAGAAAAAGAACTTGTACGTACACAAGGCCCGTTTCAACAAGGCCGAGGATGCGGTAGCCAGCAAATCCGCGAAAACCAAGGCGCAGCCCATGGCGAAAGCGCCGCCGCTCGCCAAAATTCCGGACACCAAGCCTGCGCCGGTTGCCGATGAATTGCATAAACTGACAGTGGAAACCGTGCGCCGGGGCGATTTGCCGGACGACATGATTTCTGGTAACTATTTGGTTGTCAGTGCATTTGCCACCGTGCAGGAAGCCCAAAAGGAAGTGGCTCGCCTGAAATTGGCAACCCAACCCGATCCGAAGCACAGCGCAGCCAAGATAGGCTACAACTCCACCAAAAACCTGTATTACGTGTACCTGCTCAGCGGAAACATGGAGGCGGTGATGGGTCAATGCAATGAATTGCGCACAAAAAAAGGGTTTGAAAAGGCGGGAGTGCTGAAAATAACCAATCGTCCGCACGGCAGCGGTAACTGAAATAATACCGGGAACAAATCCGGTATCCGTCCCCAAATCCCGTATTCACAAATCCAGCAGGAATTGCATCGTATCCACACCGTCGGCATACTCCCAGACTGCCGGGCATTGGGCGTTGCCGAACGCAATGCTGCCCGGATACCAGCCATTGCGGCTTACCAGGCACTGGATTTTCTGGCGACTGGCGCTTATCTTCCCTTCAAGCTCCCCCGAATCCGAATATCTTTCATAGTGCAAAACCGCGACCGGTGAAACCAACGCTTCGCTTTCGGCCAGGATCAGGAAACCGTTATCGAAGTGCGGTGTCTGGTTGAGCAGGAAAATGGCGCGTTGGTAAGCGTGGTTGTTAGCGTATTTGTGGTTGTGGGCAAGGTGGGAGAGGGGTTCGATGCCCCGGAAAAAAATCCCCGGATCATAGCCCTCGGGAATATGAATTTTGGAAACATTGCGGCAGCCCAAGCCGAAATACTGCGTGATGTCGCCGCCCAATGCCAGCAGTTCGTCTGCTGTTTCCTCACCGGTGAGGACGGCACAGGAAGTGCGGTTCTGGCGGATGATGTGCGGCAGATGGCCGAAATAGTGCCGGAAATAACGCGCCGAATTATCGCTGCCCGTGGCAATGACGGCATCGGCATCATTGATCCGCTCCGTGAACCGGATGCGTTCGCCAAAGCGGGGTTCGATTTCGGTTAGCAGGTTGCCTATTTCCGTCAGCAGCACCGAATCCTGTGAGCTTAGTTTGGCAAGCAGGGTGTGTCCGCCCAACAGCACGCACAGGAAATCGTGGAAGCCGACCGCCGGAATGTTGCCCGCCATGACAATGCCCACCTTGCGCGGCTCCACGGCCGGAAAATCGTAGTTGCCCAGCCATTGCAGCAACTCTTTTTCGCGCAGCAAATGCGTGATTCCGTCAATGGCGTGGGCCACGTTTTCCGCTGTGAACCAGCCGTTTTGGGCTTTGGCACGGTTTGCCCACCCCTGCCTGATCTCTTCAGGTATCTCGTGTAGGCTTTGCCCCAGCCGGACAAATGCCGCCATACGTTCCTCTATTGTCATTTCAGCTATCATGGGCCAATACAAATCGGATGGTGGGGTTTTCGTGTTCCAAAAGATACTATTTTAAACCACAGTATCTCTGTTAATTTTATAGACTAACTGCCATTCATCAATTAGTTGCGTATATTTGCTGCCCGGTCACAACATTTTAGTTTGCGATTCAGTTTTCATCAGAACTTTTGCGTGCGTAATTTTGCATTTTTAATCAGGAGATTACCTTTCACCTACAAAGAAATCAGCATACCAATGGCCATAATGATAACCGATGAGTGCATTAATTGCGGTGCCTGCGAGCCGGAATGCCCCAACACCGCCATTTACGAAGGCGGCGCGGAGTGGACGTGGGCGGGCGGCACGGATTTGAAGGAAGTGGAATTGGAAGATGGCGCGGTCTTGTCGGCCAAGTCGCAGCAGGATCCGGTTTCCAATGAATATTACTACATAGTTTCGGGCAAATGCACCGAGTGCATGGGTTTCCACGAAGAGCCTCAGTGCGCCGCCGTCTGCCCGGTTGATTGCTGCGTGGACGACCCCGACTACCGCGAAACCGAAGACGAACTGCTGACCAAGAAGGCTTGGCTGCACGCAGAATCCGTGAAATAACACGCGTTCAAAATAGTATCTTTTGGAAATGCCAAACCCGGCTGTAAAAAATCTTTTGTGCCGGGTTGCGCTGTAAGCATTATATCCGTACTTTTGCCCCACGATTCACAGAAAGGCCTGTTCGTCTAGGGGTTAGGACGCGTCCCTTTCACGGATGAAACACGGGTTCGATTCCCGTACGGGCTACTGAAATTTAAAAAGGCTGCAAACCATGGGTTTGCAGCCTTTTTTTGTAGGTATCGATAAAAACCGGAGACTCTTCAGGTTGGCAGGGGCTATTTCTCGGATTCTTTAGCGGCCAAATGCCTGGCTGCCATTTCCCGGTATTTGGCAAGCCCAGGCAGGGGCAGGCGTTCCTCTTTGGCCCGCTCATCCCAGTTGCGCAAGCGAAGATAAAGCGTGAATAACGGATCCTGCTCAAAGCCTGCGGCTTCATCTTCACTCATACGCCCGCCTTGAAACGCCAGCGTGTGGCGGCTGGCTTCCGAAAGACGGTGGTGGTAATCGGGATATTTGAAAGTCAAGTACCGCTTGGCCTG
>JANPIL010000238.1:0-2775 GCA_031424975.1 Sphingobacteriales bacterium | reverse complement strand
CGGCTTGTTTCTTTTGCCGAAACCGTAAAGGCGCAGGGCAAGGAAAAAGTGGAGGACTTGGCTTGGCGCGAGGCCACCGTGCAGCAACGCCTGACGCACAGCTTGGTCAAGGGCATTGTGGAATACATTGACGAGGACGTGGAGGAAGCCCGCCACCACTACGAAAAGCCGCTGGAAGTGATTGAAGGCCCGCTCATGGATGGCATGAATGTGGTCGGCGATTTGTTTGGCGAAGGCAAGATGTTCCTGCCGCAAGTGGTGAAATCAGCCCGCGTCATGAAAAAAGCGGTGGCGTATCTGTTTCCCTATATCGAAGAGGAAAAATTGAAAAATCCCCCGCCCGCCGGGCAGGGCGGTGTGTCGAAAGTGCTGCTGGCTACCGTCAAGGGCGACGTGCACGACATTGGCAAAAACATTGTGGGCGTGGTGCTGGGCTGCAACAACTACCAGATTATTGACATGGGCGTGATGGTTCCGACAGCCAAGATTCTGGAAACCGCCAAACTCGAAAACGTGGACATCATCGGCCTGAGCGGCCTGATTACGCCGAGCCTCGACGAGATGGTGGGCGTGGCCAAAGAAATGGAGCGGCAGGGCTTTAAAATACCGTTGCTCATTGGCGGTGCCACCACCTCGCGCATCCACACGGCGGTCAAGATTGACCCGCATTATTCCGGGGCGGTCATCCATGTGCTTGATGCTTCGCGGGCGGTGCCGGTGGCGGGCAAACTGACGCAAAACGAGAAAACGCAGGAGGAGATTTTCCGCGACATCAAGGCCGAATACGCCCAATTGCGCGTGGATCATGCCAAACGCCAGAAGGACAAGAATTTTGTGGCGATTGACAAGGCCCGCGAAAATAGTATCAAGATAGATTGGCAAACCTCGCCCGTGTACCAACCCAAGTTTCTGGGCAACCGCTACTTTGAGGATTACGACTTGGCCGAAATTGCGGAATACATTGACTGGACTCCGTTTTTCCAGACGTGGCAGTTGCAAGGCAAGTACCCGGCCATCTTCGACAATCCGGTGGTGGGCAGCGAGGCCAAGAAACTCTATGCCGACGCGCAGGCGATGCTGCAAAAAATAGTATCCGAAAAATTACTGAAAGCCAACGCCGTGGTGGGTTTTTATCCGGCCAACGCCACCGGCGACGACGTGGTGCTGTACGATTTTGAAGAGCAGACTATTGAGGTTGCCTGCGACAAACACGGCACGCACCAGCACACGAAGTACAGAGCCTCCCCCCCACCCCCTCCGAAAGAGGGAGAGCAGAAAAAAAGCCCCCTCCTTCGGAGGGAGTTGGGGGAGGCCGCTGCACTCCACTTCATGCGCCAGCAAGGCCAGAAAGCCGCCAACATACCCAACATCTGCCTGTCCGATTTCATTTCGCCCATCGAAAGCGGCAAGACGGATTACATTGGCGGGTTTGCGGTGACAACAGGCATCGGCATTGAAGCTTTGATTGAGAAATACGACCGCGAACATGACGATTACAATTCCATCATGGTCAAGGCCATTGCCGACCGCCTCGCCGAAGCCTTTGCCGAACTGATGCACAAGCGGGTACGTACCGAATTCTGGGGCTACGCGCCACTGGAACACTTGGACAGCGAGTCGCTGATCAGCGAAAAATACCAGGGCATCCGTCCGGCTCCGGGCTATCCGGCCTGTCCCGACCACACCGAAAAACGCGCCTTGTTCGATTTGCTGGATGCGGAGGCCAAAATCGGCATCACGCTTACCGAAAGCTACGCCATGTATCCGGCCAGTTCGGTGAGCGGCTGGTATTTCTCGCACGAGCAGGCCCGGTATTTCCCGGTGGGCAAAATTGCCAAAGACCAACTCGACGACTATGCCCGCCGCAAGAACATGGACGTGGAGGAAGCCGAAAAATGGCTGGCCCCCAACCTGAATTATGACGTGTGAAAATTCAAATCAAGTCGATTGGGCCTCGATTCAAAATAGTATCTTTTGAAAAGCCCAAACCCGCCGCCTGCTCATCCGTACTGTAATTTCGTTTTGTGTCCGCGAAAATTTCCGCACAAACGCACAGCAAAAAACCCCGGCTCATGAGCCGGGGTTTTCGTTGCCTTGACTGCCAATAAGGTAGGCAGGTTTGCGTGTTTCAAAAGATACTATTTCAATTACCCTTATTACCATTCGCCTTTTCCATTTTCAACTCTTGCCGTCTTGCTTTCTTGTTGGCCCGCACATCTTTCCTTTCGGCTTTCAGTTGCTTCTTCTCATCGCGCATCTTGTCGTAGTTTTTGACGGCTTTGTCGGTGTTGCCGTTGATTACCTCGTGCGCCACGTCCTTGCGTGCATCTTTCAGGTCTTCCTTGGATTCAACCACATCCTTGCGGTCTGATTTTTCCTGCTTTGTTTCCTGCGCGGATGCATTGGTGCTGAAAACCAAAAACAAACCGAATGTAAATAAGGCACCGGTTATTTTCGCCAAAATACTTTTTGCTGTCTCTCTCATGATTGATAAAGGTTTATTGTGTATTTGCCCTGTCAAAACAATCATGCCTTTGCGCATTTTATTTGACATAAAGGCGGTTTAAAGCCTGATTGCAAGGAATGGATTCCACATAACGGAATTTTTTTGCCCATTCCCTGCCTGCCGCCCCTCATTGTGCGCCGTGGTGTACGGCTTGGCTGGCACTGTTTTTTGCCGGGTTCCAGCAATACCACCAATTATTCAAAACCCCGACCGCCCATGTTCTATCACGATACGAAACTCCAGTACAAAGTGTGGGTGGACAAGCCCAA
>JANPIL010000237.1:0-11347 GCA_031424975.1 Sphingobacteriales bacterium | reverse complement strand
AGTTCCAATACCGATATGGTTATCAAAGCCGATAAACTGCCCGTCCGGGGCGAAACCGTGATTGGCGGCAAATTCCTGATGAATGCGGGTGGCAAAGGAGCCAACCAAGCCGTTGCCGCCGCCCGTTTGGGAGGGCAAGTGGTTTTTGTGGCCAAAGTAGGAAACGACATCTTTGGCAAGCAAGCATTGCAAGGGTTTGGCCAGGAAGGAATGCAAACCACATTTGTACACACCGATTCCGAAAATCCTTCGGGCATCGCTTTGATTGGCGTGGATGCGACCGGCGAAAACAGCATCATGGTGGCTCCGGGAGCCAATGCCCGGCTTCTGCCCGAAGAAGTGACCACGGCTATCCGGGCCAATCCGGAAGCCGGATGGCTTTTGGTGCAACTGGAGATCCCGATGGAAACAGTCGAAGCCGCCATTCGGCAAGGAGCTGCCAGCGGATTGAAAGTGATCCTGAACCCGGCACCCGCCCCGGCGCAGCCGCTTTCGCCGGATATCCTCGGCCATCTGTTTGCCATCACGCCCAATGAATCGGAAACCGAACTGCTTACCGGAATCAAGGTTACCGATATTGCCACGGCCCGGCAAGCGGCACAATGCCTGTTTGACAAGGGAATTGCAAACGTGGTGATTACATTGGGTTCCAAAGGTGCTTTTGTAATGAATGCGTCGGTGAATGCGCACATTGCCGCGCCGGTGGTAGAGGCACTGGATGCAACAGCGGCCGGAGATGTGTTCAATGGGGCGTTGGTGGTTGCCCTCTCCGAAAACCAGCCCATTGCAGAGGCGGTTTCGTTTGCGTGCCGGGCTGCCGCCATTTCAGTGACCCGCATGGGAGCCCAAGCCTCCATTCCGGTGCGCAAGGAAGTGGCGGTAGCCGGTCGTTGAAACGCATTGTACAGTGATGAATTGCTGCCGACGGGACAGCGGGTTTGGGACTTTTTAAAGATACTATTTCTGAGGGAACGGCAAATCCGGCCCCACGCACATTCAATTCAATTCCTACATCAACGTATTTCACCATCCCATGAAAAACCTGTTCCTGTTTCTATCCGCATGGTTTGTGGCGATTGCCGCGCTGGCACAGCCAACCAAAAATAGTATCCCCGCAAAAGCCCAAACCCTCACCTTGTCCAAGGCTGCATTGCAGGACAAGATCAAGGGCGGCTGGGCCGGGCAGACCATCGGTGTCACGTTTGGCGGGCCCACTGAGTTTCGTTTTCAGGGATCCATGATCCAGGACTACCAGAAAATACCGTGGTACGACGGCTACATCAAACGCACCATGGAAACCAGCCCGGGTCTGTACGATGACATTTACATGGATTTGACCTTTGTGGATGTGTTTGAAAAGGAAGGGCTGGATGCACCGGTGGCCTCACACGCCAAGGCGTATGCCAACGCCGAATATATGCTTTGGCACGCCAACCAGGCCGGACGGTACAATATCTTGCATGGCATTATGCCGCCACAATCGGGGCATTGGCTCAACAACCCGCACGCCGATTGCATTGACTACCAGATTGAAGCTGATTTTGCCGGACTGATGAGTCCGGGAATGCCCAACACGGCCTCCAAAATCAGTGATGGCATCGGCCACATCATGAACTACGGCGACGGCTGGTATGGTGGCGTGTATATGGGTGCGATGTATTCGCTGGCCTTCGCGTCCAATGATGTTCGCTACGTGGTAAAGGAAGCCCTGAAGACGATACCCGCGCAAAGCCGCTTTTATAAGTGCATCAGCGATGTGATTGCCTGGCACCAAAAATACCCCAACGACTGGAAAACCAACTGGTTTGAGATTGAGAAAAAATGGTCGGAAGACATTGGCTGCCCCGATGGGGCATTGGATGCGTTTAATATTGATGCCAACCTGAATTCGGCTTACGTGGTGCTTGGCCTGCTGTATGGCAACGGCGATTTTACCAAGACGCTGGAAATATCCACCCGCGCTGGGCAGGATTCTGATTGCAATCCGGCTTCGGCGGGCGGCATTCTGGGCACGATGCTGGGCTACGACAAGATTCCGGCCTATTGGAAAATGGGTTTGAAAGAAGCCGAGCCAGTTGATTTCAAATACACCACCATGTCGCTCAGCGACGTGTATGAAATCGGTACGAAACACGCCTTGGAAAATATCCGTCGCAACGGCGGCAAAACCGACGGCGACCAAGTGACCATTGCCGTGCAGCAACCCAAACCCGTGCAACTGGAGCAGTGCTTTCCGGGCATGCATCCGGTACAGAGGGTTTATGTGGGCAAAAAAATGAGCAAACCCGGCGATGAGACAACCTTTGAATTTGAAGGTACGGGTTTTGTGTTGCGCGGACAAGTGTCGCCGGAATATGACAATCCATCAAAATATTACAAAGCCGATATGTATCTGGATGGAAAACAGATAGAAACCATTGACTTGCCGATACGCCACAATGAGCGTCGGTATGAATTGGGTTGGAAATACCAACTGCCCAAAGGCAAGCACCAAGTGCGTTTTGTCTTGACCGAAGGCAACTTTGAGGGCATTCAAATAAACGCGCGCGATGCCTTGATATACAGCGACCAGCCCGCCGAAATAAAATCTACCGACGCAAAATAGTATCCCCGCTAAAGACGGGGCTTTCAGCTTTCAAAAACACCAAACCTGCCCATGTTCATCGTCGAAACGTATTCGCTGGCCGTCATTTTATGCGTTGTCACCATGCTTTGCTGGGGTTCGTGGGCCAACACCACCAAGCTGGCCTCTGCCGGATGGCGGTTTGAATTGTTCTATTGGGATTATGCCATTGGCATTCTGCTTTTCTCTGTTGTTTCCGCCTTTACCTTGGGAAGCATGGGGCAGGAGGGAAGGCCGTTTCTGGATGATTTGGCGCAGGCCGATGGCGCAAACATCCGTTCGGCACTGTTGGGCGGCGTTATTTTCAACGCGGCCAATATCCTGTTGGTGGCCGCAATCGGCATTGCCGGTATGTCGGTGGCATTTCCGGTGGGCATTGGCTTGGCGTTGGTTATCGGCGTGATTGTCAATTACTTAGACAACCCCACGGGCAATGTCACGCTTCTTTTTGGCGGAGTGGCATTGATTGCCATTGCCATTCTGCTCAACGCCAATGCCTACCGCCGTTCAATGAGCGGTGCTGCTAATGTTTCGACCAAAGGCCTGTTGCTTTCGGTCATCAGCGGCTGCATGATGGGGCTGTTTTACAAATATGTCGCCAATTCCATGTTCCCCGATTTCCAAGTGCCGGAGCCGGGCAAACTGAGTCCGTACACGGCGGTTTTCTTTTTCGCCATTGGCATTTTCCTCAGCAATTTCCTTTTCAATACTTTTCTCATGTTCCGGCCGTTTGTGGGCGAGCCGGTCACATTCCGGCAGTATTTCGCGGGTTCGGCCAAAAGCCATTGGGTCGGGATTCTGGGCGGCGTGATCTGGAATATCGGTATGTCGCTCAATATCATTGCTTCGGGCAAAGCCAGTCCGGCCATTTCGTACGGGCTGGGGCAGGGCGCAACGGTGATTGCCGCCATTTGGGGCATTTACATTTGGAAAGAGTTTAAAAATGCCCCGGCCGGAACCGGACGTGTACTGAACCTGATGCTGTTGGTGTACGTAATCGGACTCGGGTTGATTATTGCCGCCCGATGAAGGTGCGCGGCAAAAGCCCTTGCCGCCGCCGGTTTGGCCCCCGCTGAAGACGGGGCTTTCAGCTTTCCGGAAGATACTATTTTGGCCCCCAACAGAGGCCCCACCCCCGGCCCCACCCCGAAAGGGAGGGGAGGAAAAAGCCCCCTCCTTCGGAGGGGGTTGGGGGAGGCTTCGGGTTTCGGATTTTCAAAACATACTGTTTTTATCCGTAGGTTTGCCCCCGGTTCTCATTCAGATTTAGCTCCCGCGTATGGATTACCGCATCTTTGCCGACACGCTTTTCCGGTCACAGGCGGGCTACCGCAAACTGCCCCAAAAGGCCGAAGTGTACCGTTTTCTGGGTTCTGTTCTGGAGATATTGTTCCCGCACTTTGCCAACCGCACCTTTACCAATCCCGTAGCCATTGAGGCCGAACTGTTCCAGTTGCGCGATGATGGCGAACAGTTGCTATCGGATATTGAATCGGCGTTGCCCGAACCGGCCCCGGTGCTGGCCGACAAGTTTGCCCAGTCGCTGCCGCACATCTACAAGCTGCTGGTGCAGGATGCCAAAGCCATGTCGGACGGCGACCCGGCCGCCACCGGCCTTGATGAGGTGATTCTGGCCTATCCGGGCTTTTACGCCATTGCCGTGTACCGGCTGGCGCACCGGCTTTGCGAACTTAAAGTACCGCTTATCCCGCGGTTGCTCACCGAATATGCGCACCAGCAAACGGGCATCGACATCCATCCCGGTGCCAGCATCGGCGAGTATTTCTGCATTGACCACGGCACGGGCATTGTCATTGGCCAGACGACCATTATCGGCGACCACGTGAAAATATACCAGGGCGTGACGCTGGGCGCGGTAAGCGTGGAAAAAGAGCTGGCGGGCACCAAACGCCACCCGACCATTGAAGACAACGTGGTGATTTATGCCGGGGCCACCATTCTGGGCGGCCAGGTAACGGTGGGCCACCACAGCATTATCGGGGGCAATGTCTGGCTGACCGAAAGCGTGAAGCCGCATTCCAAAGTCTACCACAAAAGCCAGATCAAAGTGAGCGGCACGCAGCAGCAACCGGAGGAATACCTGGAATATTATATCTGATGGCGGCGGGTTTGGCACTTACCGAAGATACTATTTTGCCATCCTCACAATGTGCCTACCGTCTTGGCGTGGCGCAGACGCAAATACCGCTTGTATAACGGAAAGAGCGGGAGTTTGATTTTGCAGACGCGCTGCCAAAACCGGTCGGCGGCGGTGGGTTCGGCTATTCTTTCGAGGAGTTGGGCAAATCCGGTGGCGAGGCCGAAGTTTTCGGTCAGCACGGCTTGGCGAAAATGGTAGCGCACACACACGGCCAAGGCTTGGTTTTCTTTTTCAAACCGGTTTTGGTGCAAGGCTTTTTCACAGACTTTCAGCGTGGAGGCCAAGTGCGGGTTGTGGCGGCACTGGTAGAACTTGGTGGACGACGAACCCTTGACCCGGCGTTTCTGGGTCAGTATCTCGTCTGAATAATGGTACTTGTATTTCCGTGCCGAACGCACCCAGAAGTCAAAATCCTCGTAGCTCAACGACTCGTCGTAGCCGTTCAGTTCGTCATATACGGCCTTGCGGGTCATCATGGTGGGCGTGCAGATGAAGCTGCGCCGCAGCAATGCCATGTAAATTTTGCCCGAAGGCACGGGCTTGCCATTGTTCCCGTACCAGAAACCCACGTGCCGCGACTGCTCGTCAATGATTTCGGCATTGGAGAAAACCACCCCGAACCGGTTGTCCAACTGCCCGAATGTGTGCACCTGCCTTTCAATCCGGTCGGGTAGCAGTACATCATCGGCGGCCAAATCAATGATGAACTCGCCGTTGGCGTGCCGCAAACCCCGGTTAAAGGCCGTGCATATTCCCCGGCTGTCCTCAAGTTTCAGGAAAACGGTGGGTGGCAGCGCCGCCAGGCAGGCTTCTATGCGCGCCACACTGCCATCGGTGCTGCCATCGTCCACCACAATCAGCTCAATGCGGGCATACGTTTGGTTTTGCACCGAATGCAGCGCGTGTGCCACAAACTCCGCTTGGTTGTGGCACACGCAAATCACGGTTACTAAGGGCAGGGATTCATCCAATGGAAATCGGTTTTTTGTTCGGGACTTTATAACGGAAACGAATCGGGGCGGGTTTTGCCTTTCCGGAAGATACTATTTTTTTCGGCATTGGCGCGTTTCCGGTCAAAACCCCGCCGTTTGGCATCCCGTATCATTCTACATCCAAGTGCCCCGTACTTGTCGTTTTCGTGGTCTTTACCCGCACCCGGCGGCTGGTGGCTTTTGGGGAAAACGCTGATAAAGGACGTAAATTATGTACAAAATACAATAAATTGTGTAATGCATATCACCATTGGCGGGCATACTTTTGATAAGTTATATGAGGGCGCGGTTTTCTTGCCACCCCTTGTTTCACTTTCAACCCTTGCACCCATGAAAAATATCCAGCAATGTATTGACGCTTGCTTGGCTTGTGCCGTGGCTTGCGAGAAATGTTCGGCTGCCTGCCTGAACGAAAGTGATGTGAAAATGATGGCCGGGTGCATTGCCCTTGACCGGGATTGCGCCGACATCTGTTTCACAACGGCGGCTTTGCTGGCCAGGGGTTCGGCACATGGCGAGCATCTGGCCAAGGAATGCCGGGAGGTTTGCCTGGCTTGTGCGGCGGAATGCGAGAAACACGCCGCCCACCACGACCATTGCAAAGCCTGCGCCGAAGCTTGCCGCAAGTGTGCCGAAGCTTGTGCGTAAACGGTTTCTTGCAGTTTGAAAATCATATTCCAACACTTAATCCCTTGAAAAAATGAAAACTATCCTGTTCGTGTCGCTCTTCGCATTTTCCTTTGCGCCAAAGTCTTTTGCCCAGACCGGCCAGCCCATCAATCAAATCCTGTCCGTGTATTACGAGGTCAAAAACGCACTTGTGGCCGACGACGGGAAAACCGCCAGCAGCAAGGCCGAAAGTTTGGCAAAGCTGCTCAAGGCCATGCCAATGGACAAGATGGCCGGCCCGCAGCACACGGTTTGGATGAAATACGCCGACAAACTCAAGTCTGATGCCGAACATATCGGCCAGACCAAGAATGCCGCACAACAGCGGGATTATTTCAATAATCTGTCCAACAACCTGTTTGAAGTGACCAAGGCATTCAAGGGTAACGAAGCCGAAGTGTACCAGCAATACTGCCCCATGAAAAAGGCGTATTGGCTGAGCGAAAACAAATCGGTGAAAAACCCCTACTACGGCAAAAAGATGCTGACCTGCGGCAAAGTCACCGCCACGCTGCCAGCCAGCAAGTAATTATCTTGTGCCAAGCGGTTGCCCGGTGAGAAAATCCGCCGGGCAACCGCTTTTTGTTTCGAAAAAAAACCAACGTGAACCAATGAAAAGAACAGTCGCGATTTTTGCCCTCCTATTGAGTGCAAACCACCTGCTTGCCCAAAAAACGGTTCGCTACGACCTGTACGTGACCGATACTACGGTGAACTATACGGGCAAAACGGCCCGGGCCATTGCCATCAACGGTGGCATACCCGCCCCGACGCTGCATTTCACCGAAGGCGACACCGCCGAAATCCACGTCCACAACCGGATGCACCACCACGAAACATCCATCCACTGGCACGGCCTGATCCTGCCCAACGAGCAGGATGGCGTTCCCTACCTGACCACCGCCCCAATCCTGCCCATGAAAACCCACGTTTCCCGGTTTCCGCTGGTGCAAAACGGCACGTACTGGTACCATTCGCACACGATGCTGCAAGAGCAAAGCGGAATGTATGGAGCATTGATAATCCACAAGCGCAACGAAACGCCCATGCCTGAAATGACCGTGCTGCTCAGCGACTGGACAAACGAGAACCCGCACCAAATCCAGCGTTCGTTGCACAATGCCACCGACTGGTATGCGATCCGGAAAAAATCCACGCAGAGCTATGGCGAGGCGTTGCGGGCGGGCCATCTGGGCACCAAACTCAGGAACGAATGGAAACGCCAGCTCTCGATGGATGTGGCCGACGTGTACTACGACCAGTTCTGGATCAACGGAAAAACCAGCCAGACACAGCCGCAGTTCAAGGCGGGCGACAAGGTGCGGCTCCGGATCATCAACGGCGGCTCGTCGTCTTACTTTTGGCTGCAATACGCGGGCGGCAAAATCACGGTGGTTGCCAACGACGGCAAGGACGTGGAGCCGGTGGAAGTGAACCGGATGATTGTCGCCGTTGCCGAAACCTACGACATCATTGTTGCCATTCCCGCCAACGGGAGTTTCGAACTCCAAGCCACGCCCGAAGACCGCACCCAGTCCGCTTCCCTTTTCCTGGGCAACGGGCCGCCCGTAAAAATGCCGCCAATGCCCAAACTCGACTATTTTGAGGGCATGAAGATGATGAACGGCATGATGAACATGGACGGCGGCATGAACGACATGGGCATGGAAATGTCGTTGCAGCAGATGGACATGAACGCGGTGATGTACCCGGAAATCACCGGCGAAGCGGAAGACACGACCGAAAAAAACATGGCCGGACACGAAGGCATGGATCATGCCGCCCACCAGCCCGCCGCCGATTTGGTGACGCTCAACTACGCCATGCTCAAAAGCCCCGTGAAAACCACCCTGCCCGATGCGCCCACGCGCACCCTGCGGTTTGAACTGACGGGCAACATGAACCGCTACGTCTGGACGATTGACAACCGAAAGGTTTCGGAAACGGATAAGGTTCTGATCAAAAAAGGCGAGAACCTGCGCATCATCCTTTACAACGGCTCCATGATGCGGCATCCGATGCACCTGCACGGCCATTTTTTCCGGGTGCTGAACGGGCAGGGCGATTACGCGCCGCTCAAAAACGTGCTCGACATCATGCCCATGGAAACCGATACCATCGAGTTTAATGCCTCCGAAAAGTATGGCGACTGGTTTTTCCACTGCCATATCCTTTACCACATGATGGCGGGCATGGGGCGCATCTTCACTTACGAAAACTCGCCGGCCAACGCGCAGTTTGCCGACCCCAAAAAAGCTTTTCGGAAAGTGCTTGCCGACGACCGCAAACTGAAACTGATGGCGCAGGTGGGGCTGGAAAGCAACGGCAGCGATGGCGAAATCCAGTTGAGCAGCACCCGGTCTTTCCTGCAAACCGAGTGGCGCATCGGCCTCAATGACCGCAACGGCTATGAAAGCGAAAGCCACATTGGGCGGTACGTGGGGCGCAACCAATTCCTGATGCCCTATCTTGGCTGGGATATCCGCTCCCGCACGGTTGGGCAGGCGGAGGAGAAAAGCGTTTTCGGGCAGGCCAACACCAAAGACAATCGGCAGGTTTTTTGTCTGGGAGTGCAGTATGTGCTGCCTTTTTTCGTGGTGGCCGACACCCGGATTGACCATACCGGCAAATTTCGCATTCAGCTCAGGCGCGAAGATCTGGCCCTGACCCGCCGGATGCGGCTCAACTTCATGCTCAACACCGACCGCGAATACCAGTTTGGCGGCCGCTACATCCTCACCAAATACTTGGCCGCCTCCGCCCACTACGACAGCGACATGAAATTCGGGGCGGGCCTGACGCTGAACTATTGAAACCATACGGCATGAAAAACAAACCGAGGGTTTGGGCTTTTTGAAAGATACTATTTTCCCGGATACGCAATCTCAGCGGCGGTTATCGGCACCGCTCAGCATACTGAGGTAGCTTGCGTAGCGGCTTTTGGCGATTTCGCCGCTTGCCAACGCCGCCCGCACCGCACAGCCCGGCTCGTGGGCGTGGGTGCAGTTCTGGTAGCGGCATTGATCCATGCGCTGGCGCATTTCCGGAAAGTAATGGCCTATTTCCCACGGCTCGGTATCGGCCAGACCCAATTCCTTGATGCCCGGCGTGTCGATGATGAACGTGCCGGGTTCGAGTTCAAACATCTCGGCAAACGTGGTGGTGTGTACGCCCTTGTTGGCAAACGCCGATACCTCGGAGGTTCGCAGCCGCAAGCCGGGGCTCACGGCGTTGACCAGCGACGATTTGCCCACGCCCGAATGCCCCGAAAGCAGGCTCGTTTTGCTTTCCAGCACCGCCCGGAACGCTTCCAGATTGGTGTTTTCAACAACGGAAGTCTGGATGCAGCCGTAGCCGAGGCTTTCGTAGAGGCGCGTGAGTGCGGTTTGGTGCGCCACGCCTTCGGCATCCAGCAAGTCGGTCTTGTTGAAAACCAGCACCGACGGGATGCGGAAACTTTCGGCGGCGACCAGAAAACGATCCATGAAACCGAGCGAGGTGCGCGGAAAAACCAACGTCACCACCAGCACGGCTTGGTCGAGGTTGGCCGCCAAAATATGCCCGTGCGCCGATTTATGTACCGACTGCCGGATGAGGTAGTTGTCGCGCGGCAGTATCTCGCTGATGATTCCCTTTTCGTCGGCTTCCAGTTCATATTCCACCCGGTCGCCAACGGCAACGGGGTTGTTCATCTTCACGTCCTTGAGTTTCAGTTTGCCCCGCAACCGGCACTGGATCACCCGTTGGTCGTCGGCCCTCACTTCGTACCATGAACCCGTCGAACGCATCACCAATCCTTGCATAGTCAATCGGTTAGAGAATATTGATGCCGGGTTTGGGCTTTTTGAAGGATACTATTTTCTCCGTTGCCCCGGCGTTCTGCCGGATATAATCGCGGCTGGTTTGCGCGGCTTGCCGCCGCAGTTCCGCATCGGCATGGAAAGGCCCGAAAGCGGCGGTAAACTCTGCCGTATCTCTTACTGGAAAGGCCGCCCACAACCCAATCAGGTCGTGGGCTTCCTGGAATTTGCGGTAATTGGGGCCGAAAAAAACCGGCATCCCGAAAACCGCCGGTTCCAGGATGTTGTGGATGCCGTCGATGAAGCCACCGCCAATGTACGCAAAATCGCCGTATTGGTAGAGCGAACCCAGCATTCCGATGTTGTCAATGATCAGCACATCGGCTTCGGAAACCGTTGTTTCGGAAGCCGCCGAATACCGGACGGTGCGTTTGTGCAGTGTCTTTTCCATGTGCCGGATGGCGTTTTCCTCAATTTCGTGCGGGGCCAAAATCACTTTCAGCGGCCCGGAAAACCGGTTGATGAACGGTACGAGCAGGTTCAAATCGCCCGGCCACGCGCTGCCGATGATGAGCAGCGGCTGGCCGGCTTTGAATTGCGCGGCCAGCGGAATTGCCTTGGCTTGGGCGGCAATCTGGATCACGCGGTCTATGCGGGTGTCTCCGGCAACACTGACCGTCTGGATGCCAATGCTTCGCAACAGCCGTTCCGACGCGCCATCCTGCACGAAAATGTGCGTGAAACAGCGCAGCATGGCCCGGAAAAAACCGCCATACGGCTTAAAAAACAGTTGGGTTGGGCGGAAAATGGCCGAAAATAGCACCACCGGAATGCCCCGGCGTTTGAGTTGGTGCAAGTAATGGTGCCAGAATTCGTATTTGGCAAAATACACAAGGGTCGGTTTTACAATTTCCACCAGCCGCCGCGCATTGCTTGCGGTATCGAGTGGCAGGTAAAAAACCCAGTCGGCGTGGTCGTAGTTTTTGCGGATTTCGTAGCCCGATGGCGAATAGAACGTGAGCAGTATTTTACTGTTCCCCTCTGTAATTTTCAATTGTTCAATCACGGGGCGGGCCTGCTCAAATTCGCCCAGCGAGGCGCA
>JANPIL010000236.1:0-1602 GCA_031424975.1 Sphingobacteriales bacterium | reverse complement strand
CTTCCGGCTTTTTCCGGCAGGTTTCTACGATTGAAATGCAAAAGTACTTCAAAATGTGCAATTTCCCGCTATTTGGCAACATAAAGGCAAAAGCCGCCGCCGCCAAACGATAGTTTCCGCCTCTTTCAAGTGAGGTTTGGGACTTTTAAAAGATACTATTTTTTTCACTCTCCTTGGGTGGCGGAGACTTTCTGCAACAAGTCGGCCATGGCCGCTGGCAAGCTTGTGAACCGGTGTTGGAAACCCGCCTGCACTATTTTCCGGTCAGATACTTTTGCGCCGCCCAGCACCACAACCGCCATTTCGCCAAACAGCAGTTTCAGCGCGAATGCCGGGGCGTTGGGCAGAATCAGCGGACGATCCAGCGCGTCAGCCGCCGCCCGCGTGAGGTTGGCGTTGGTGTCCGGGTGCGGGCCAACGGCGTTGTAAACTCCCGTAAGCGACTCTTTTTCAAGCACATACATGAACATCCGGCACAAGTCGTCAATGTGTATCCATGACATCCATTGCCTGCCCGAACCCAATGCCGTGCCTGCACCGAGTTTTATCGGCGCGGCCAGCTTTGCCAATGCGCCGCCTTTTTCACTGAGCACAATACCGATGCGCAACTTTACCGTGCGGATGCCCAGATCGGCAATCGGCTGCACCGAATTTTCCCACGCCTTGGTCACCGTGGCCAAGAAATCATTGCCGTAACTTGACTCTTCCGACAGCAATTCATCGCCCCGGTCGGCTCCGTAAATGCCAATCGCCGAGGCGGATATGAACGCTTGCGGACGGTGGCCGGTCTGTTTCAGCGACTCATAAAGTAACCCTGCCGACCCGGTGCGGCTTTCCAAAATCTCGCGTTTGCGGCTGTCCGTCCAGCGTTCGTCGGCCACACCCGCACCCGCCAAATGAATGATGTAATCGGCTTTTTCAATGGCTTCCGTTTCAATGGTTTTTTGCCTTATATCCCATTGATATACAGTTACATTAGGAATACTTTCCTTTTTGCGGCTCAACAGCGAAACCTGGTAGCCGCCTTGCAACAACAACTCGGTCAGCCGTGAACCCACCAACCCGGTGCCACCCGTAATGAGGACATTTTTTGCCATGGACAGCGCGGTAAAATAGTATCTTTTGAAAACCCGAAACCCGGCATTTGGTTCAGAAAATTTTGCCGGGATTGGCTGCATGAACAACGAGCAAAAGAAACGAACCGGAATACGGTAGAGACGTTGCACCGCAACGTCTCATGCTGTCATTTGAAATTGCAACATCCGGAACCAGAAACATTCACACTGGAAACGAAGACGTTGCAGTGCAACGTCTCTACAAAACGGACAAAATAGTATCGTTGAAAAAGCCCAAACCCCGCCAAAAACACTGAACGCAAAAACGCTATCTTTGCCGCATGAGAATCCGTTCATTGTTGGCAAAGCCGTTGGCGGCTGCCATTGTCAAGGCACAAAATCGCTGGGCAAACGCGCCAATTGAGTCGCAAGATGCCGTTTTTCAATCGCTTATCCGCGATGCCAAGGCTACGGCTTTCGGGCGCGAACACGGTTTTGCGTCCATCCGCACGCACGCCGATTTCAAACGCCAGGTTCCCATCCGCGA
>JANPIL010000235.1:0-1932 GCA_031424975.1 Sphingobacteriales bacterium | reverse complement strand
CATGCATTCCATCCTCGTCACCGGAGCCACCGGCAATGTGGGCACGGAAGTAATCCGGTTTCTGGTTGAATCCGGAAATTTCCAAAAGACCTTCCAACTTACGGCGGGCATCCGCAAGCCAAAACAAAACTTTGCGGATTTCAACGGGGTGTCGCTGCCCGCCGTGGATTTTGATTTCGGGCAGGCAGCCACTTTCGGGCGGGTTTTGCAAAATTTCGACATACTATTTTTGCTGCGCCCGCCGCAACTGGCCGACGTGGACAAGTATTTCGTGCCGTTGATGCAAGCCGCCGTGCAGCAGAAACTCAAGCATATTGTTTTCCTGTCGGTGCAGGGAGCCGAAACCAGCCGGTTTATCCCGCACCATAAAATAGAAAAGTTGATTGTGGACAGCGGCATCCCGTACACATTTCTGAGGCCGGGCTATTTCATGCAGAATTTTAACACGACGCTGCACAAGGACTTGAAGGAGAAACAATTGATTTCGCTGCCCGCCGGAAACGCCAAGTTCAGTCTGGTTGATGTGCGCGACATTGGGCGGGCAGCAGCAGTAGTGCTGGAAAACACCGAAAAACACCGCAATAAAGCCTATTTGCTCACTGGCGAGAAGAACTACACATTTGCCGAAATGGCACAAATCCTAACGCAAGTGCTGAGCAAGACCATCCGCTTCCAATCGCCTTCGCTGTTCAAGTTCTGGCGGCAGCAGCGCAAGGCGGGCGTGGCCACCAGCATGATTCTGGTGCTGGCCATGCTGCATTACCTGCCGCGCTTTCAACGTGAGCCAGTGCTGGGTGACACTTTGCGGCAACTGACTGGACGCCAACCCATTGACTTCAGGCAGTACGTACAGGACTACCGCGAGCAGTTGTTGTAACCTGCAGCGGGTTTGGGCTTTTGAAAGGATACTATTTTTCGTGCGGCACCGAGGCAGTGGCGCGTGTCCGCACGAGGCGGCCAAGCCGCCAGTTCCGCTATTCGCCCCTCATGTCATTGATGAATTCATTGACGCGGTTGCCGAGTTGTTCGTTTTGTACGTATGTGCCCGGCACCGGCTTGCCAAGGTCTGGCTCTTGTCCGTAGGGTTTGGCCTTCGTCCTTGTAAATTGGTCTTTGCCGTCAATGGATGTGCCTTCCGTCCAGCGTTGGCCGCGCTGCGTATCACCACCAATGTTGGTCGAGATGAATGTGTAGTTGAATTCGGTCAGTTCCCGGCTTTGCGGAAAACTGTTGGGAACCGGATGGATTTTTGCCGGGCCGCCCAACTCCTCCAGCACGGCCAGCCATTGGTTCTGGTGCATGGTGTCGCGGGCAATCAGGAACGCCAGCATATCCTTCATGCCCTCATCGTCGGTCATTTCCCAAAGGCGCGTTTCCAGCAACCGCCCCGTTGATTCGGCCGTTAGGTTGGCATACATATCCGCCGCGATATTACCGCTGTTCACTACCCACGAACCATTGAAAGGCAGGCCGTTGGCATCCGTTGGCATTGCCGACAAGCCCGCCGACAGTATGTGGCGCATATCCATGCCGCCCATGACTGTTCCCGCCAATGGGTTGTGCAGTGCCATTTGTTCGCGCATCTCGTCGGAAGCCTCGTTCAGGTTCAGGGCCACGGCTGTGGCAAGCATTTCGATGTGGGCCATTTCCTCGGTGCCAGTGTCCAGAAGCAAATCGCGGTATTTGGCCGGCCCGCGCCAGCCCCAAGCCTGAAACAGGTATTGCAAACCCGTGCGCAATTTGCCTTCCGCACCGCCAATGGCCTGTTGCAGCATCCGCGCAAACAACGGGTTGGGCTTGTCCACCCACACTTTGTACTGGAGTTTCGTATCGTGATAGAACATGGGCGGTCGGGGTTTTGAATAATTGGTGGTATTGCTGGAACCCGGCAAAAAACAGTGCCAGCCAAGCCGTACACCACGGCGCACAATG
>JANPIL010000234.1:0-3634 GCA_031424975.1 Sphingobacteriales bacterium | reverse complement strand
CACGTTGCGCACCAGCAAGTCGAACAGGTATTTTTCGTTGTGCGGAATGGCGTAATATCCGTCCAACTTTTCATCCGCAAACGACTGACTGGCAATCTGTTGGAAGGCATCGAGCAGCAGCGTGAAGTTGAGCTTGCGGATAAATTGCTTCTCGGGGTCGTTGGCGTAGCCACCCGACTCCACGAGAATGGTGCTGGTTCCCCAGCGTTGCATATTCTCGCCGAAGGCACGCGGCTCAAAGTCATCGGGCCACCGCCCCACCTGCCCCGGAATCAGTTGCTGCAAGTGTCGGTTCAGTTGCGCGATTATTTGCATGGCGTTGCGCCGCACATCGTTCACGGTTTGCTTGTCGTCAATGGGCGGGGCAAGCAGCGAAATCGTGGCCGGAAGTCGGGTTTTGCCCGCCGTGTAACGGATGTCCTGGTCGTGCAGGTTGAAGCCGAAAGCGGGTTTGAGTTCGTGCTGCAGGCGTTTGAGCAGTTGGCTTTCGGGGCATTGCAGGCGCAGCGCGTCGCGGTTCATGTCAATGCCCTGCGCGGTGCGCCGCTCAAAAACCTCCGCGCCATCGGGATTCAGCATCGGCACGAAACCCAAAGTTAGGTGGCGCAAAATAGTATCCCTGAAAACATCTAAACCGTCGTTTTTGGATTGTAGGAACTGGAAAATATCAAACATGGCCATGGTGGCGGTGGCCTCGTTGCCGTGCATCTGCGACCAAAGCAGCACGTTGGTTTTGCCCGTTCCGGCTTTGACCATGAAGATATCGCGCCCCTGGAACGACTTGCCGACGCTTGTGACTTCAAAACGCGCATCACCGCGCAGCCGGTCAATGATTTTCACCAAGTCCTGGTGCTTGAAGCGGCGGTGCGTGATGGTTTTTTCGACGTAATCCTGGTGGCGGTCGAATAGCTGTCGGTGGAAATCTGGATTGGTCATGGTAGACTGGGTAAAGGCAAGGAGGGCAAACGCAAAAACGCACAGGCACAAGGAAAGGGCGGCACGGCACGGACGCGCCACACCGGCATACCTGTTATTTTTCCGCAAGTCAAACAAAAATACGGGAAAGCGCGTTTTGTACATACAATTTACAACGTATGTGCTATTTGTTATGGAAATAATTATATTTTCTATAATAAATCGCTACATTTGTTTAACTGAACAGCCTGTCTAATCTTTCAATCGCTTGGCTTCTCCACCAAGCATCCAAAAAACATGAAATGATGAACGAACTGTACACTTACCGGTTGCGCGGCCAATGCGAAACGTGGCTGCGCGACAACCTGCCCGGCTTGTTCGAAGTGTATTATGCGCGTCTGAAGCGGATTTTTGCCACGCCCGGCCAAGAAACGCCGGTTGCCGAAGACGACTGCCTCATCTCGCACGTCAAACTGTCGGTTGGGCCGTGGCAAAGCGTGTGTTTCCACTTCAAGGAGCCGGGCGAAATCATATTCCCGCTGGAAAAGCACACCTTGGCGCACTTACGCAACCAAGGCCACCGCGTGCTCACGGTGCGCTGCCCCGAGGATTTCAAGCTGTGGATCCAAACGTACCTGCCGCTTGAACTGCCCGGCGACCAAGCAACCAGCCCTTACCTGATACAATCCGCGTGTGGTTTGGGCTTTTTGAAACCTGCCTGCCGGACAGGCAGGGATACTATTTTCTGAAAGCCGGGATTAGCGGCTGCAATAGGATGAACCCGCCGGATGAGGAAAATCCGGCGGGTTTTTATTTTTTCAATTGCCATTCCGGTAACTGATATGTCAGGCCAACTTTAGCCGAGTTCAAAACTCTGCCAAAGCTGGAGCAAGCCCGTTCAGCCGATGGCTTGTTGCAAGTCCCCGAGCAAATCCTCAATATCCTCAATGCCCACACTCAAGCGTATCAGCGTGTCTGTCAGGCCCGATTGCAGGCGGTCTTTGCGCGGAATGCTGGCGTGTGTCATTGTGGCCGGGTGCGTGACCAGGCTTTCCACGCCACCCAGCGACTCGGCCAGCGAAAAGACTTGGAAGCTGGACATCACGCGCATGGATTCGTCCATGTCGTCGCCTTTGAGCGTGAACGAAACCATACCGCCGAAATCGCGCATCTGGCTTTTGGCCGGATGCGTGGAAAAACCCGGATAGTTTACCGCCTCCACTTTCGGGTGTTTGAGCAGGTATTCGGCTACGGCGCGGCCATTTTCGCAGTGGCGCTGCATCCGCACGTGCAGGGTTTTGATGCCGCGCAGCACCAGAAAGCAATCCTGCGGGCCGGGAACCGCCCCGCTCGCGTTCTGGATGAACGCCAGTTGACGGGCAATTTCGTCATCGTTCAATATCAACGCGCCCATCACCGTATCCGAGTGGCCGCCCAAATATTTGGTCACCGAATGCATCACAATATCGGCTCCCAAATCGAGCGGGTTTTGCAAATACGGCGAGGCGAAGGTATTGTCCACAACGAGCAGAACACCGTGTTTTTTGGCAAGCACGCCCGCCGTCTGGATGTCAATCAGGCGCATGAGCGGGTTGGTGGGCGTTTCGAGCCAGAGCATTTTGGTGTTGGCGTTGATGTGCCGCTCCACGCCAGCCATGTCCTGCATGGGCACGAAATGGAATTTCAGCCCGAAATTCTGGAATATCTTGGTAAAAAGCCGGTACGTGCCGCCGTACATATCGTTGGTGGCAATGATTTCATCGCCCGGCTTGAAGAGTTTCAGGATTGCGTCCGTTGCCGCCAAGCCCGATGCGTAGCACAAGCCGTGCCGTCCATTTTCCAAGGCCGCCAAAGCTCCTTGCAGGGCATCGCGGGTGGGGTTTTGGGTGCGGGCGTATTCGTAGCCCTTGTGCTTGCCGGGAGCCGCCTGCACATACGTCGAGGTCTGGTATATCGGAGTCATGATGGCTCCGGTAGTCGGGTCGGGCGATACGCCGGCGTGGATGGCTTTGGTTGCGAATTTCATGGGCTGGCAGCCAAACGGCTGATTGTTAAATGGTTGGTTGGCTCAAAAACAAAGCTACGGGCATTTGCCGCCAAAACAAAGAACCCGCCGGATTTGCCCACGGGTTCTTTGTTTCTGACCAACCGGAAACGGGAGGTTTGGGCTTCTTGAAAGATACTATTTTGGCGGCGTGTTTTTTGGCATTCCGCCAACCGAGTCGCAGACTCGGAGCCAGTCGTCGCGCGTTAAAAACGCGCGACAAGGCTAAACCTGTGAGGTTTTCAAAACCTCACAGGGTTTTCAGGCGGGTTTGGCCTTTTCAGAAGATACTATTTCCACCGGCCAAAACCGGGCGGCCGCAACAATACCGGATGCCGCACCACGGAACCAGGGCGGCCACGAGGGCCGCCCCTACTGCACCGCAAAACGGATCGGGATGGCATAGCGCACCGAAACGCTGCGTCCATTCTGGCGGCCTGGATTCCAGTTGGGCATTTTACTGACCACACGAACCGCTTCGGCATCGCAATCTTCCTCAATGCCTTTCAGGATTTTCACATCCGTCACCGCACCGTCGCGGCTGATGACAAAACTCACGTACACCACGCCCGACACGCCGTTACGCTGTGCCGAAGCCGGAAAACGCAGGTGGCGCGACAGGAACCGGGCCAAGGCCGCATCACCGCCCGGAAAGGCGGGCATTTGTTCGGCGGT
>JANPIL010000233.1:0-19367 GCA_031424975.1 Sphingobacteriales bacterium | reverse complement strand
ATATGTTTCTGGCTCCCGTGCGTGCCATTGTGCAACGCCACCGCTGCTCAAGCCTGGAGGTTTTGCTCGGCTCCGGCCACGTGGTCAACGTGGACAAGCCGGAATTATTCAATGAAGTCTCCATTCGGTTCATTGAAAGCCACGCCGGAAAATAGTATGGTTGAAAAACGCCAAACCCTCCTTTGTCAGTCCGACTTAGGAGGGTTTGGCATTTTGGGTCACGGCTGTCTTTGGCAGGGTTTGAAACTCTGCCAAGGTTGAGGGCAACCGGGATTTGGCGTGCCATGCAAGTGAATCGCAGATTCCCGGTGACTCGGAAGTACGAAAAATAGTATCTTTTTCAACCGCCAAACCCCATCTCCCGCGCGGAAAACGCTATTTCCGTATAAACTTGATTTCGCCATTCACTTCCAATCGCAGAATGTTGGCGAGTTGGTAGTGGCTGCGGTCGCTTTGTTCCATCGGAACCACGTAATCCACGCCTTTCACTATTTCGGGGTCCACATCATCCAAGGTGCGGGGCAGGAAACGACTCGTGCGGTTGGCGGATGTGGCCACCACGGCGCGGTTGAGTTTGCCGATTAGCTTTACCAAAAAATCGTTGTTTTTCACCAGCCGCACGGCAATGCTGCCATCGGCGGCCAGCACGCGCGGCGACACGTTTTTGCCATCGGCATACACCATTGTGAGCGGACGCTCGGCAAACTCCACGATGTCCCAGGCCAAATCGGGCACTTTTTTCATGCAGTCGCTCAGCCAGCCAATCTGCGGAATCATGACTGCGAGCGGCTTTTCGGTTTCGCGTTTTTTAAGCTTATGCACACGCCCCACGGCTTCATCATTGCGGGCATCGCACAAAATGCTCCAAACCGTGTCGGTAGGGGAGAGGACGAGGCGGCCGCTTTTAAGTGTCTCGTAGGCTTGCTGGAATGCTTCGTTCATTGAAAGGAGGTTTCGCGTTTTTGAAAGATACTATTTTCAATCCATAGTCCAAGGAAGGCAGTCCAATCACAAAGCAGGGTTTCCGCCCAGATACACGCACGTTTTTTTTGTGCGTTGGCGCAACGAAAAACCCCGGCCAACAATGCCGGGGTTTGGGTGTTTTGAAACATACTGTTTTCGCACTTATTTTTTCAGCTTCGCTTGTAAGCCTTTATCCAGCTCGTCCAGAAACTCTTCGGTGTACAGGTAATGCTCGCCGTGGCTGAGTTTGCTGCCGTGTACCGAAACGGCCAGATCCTTGGTCATTTTGCCGCTTTCCACGGTTTCCACGCATACGGATTCCAATGCCTCGCAGAAATCAATCAGGGCTTGGTTGCCGTCCAGCTTGCCCCGGAACGCCAGGCCGCGCGTCCACGCAAAAATGGAGGCGATGGGGTTGGTGGAAGTCGGGTTGCCTTTCTGGTGTTCGCGGAAGTGGCGCGTCACCGTGCCGTGGGCTGCTTCGGCCTCCATAATCTTGCCATCGGGTGTGACGAGCACCGAAGTCATCATGCCCAACGAACCGAAACCCTGCGCCACTGAGTCAGATTGGACATCGCCGTCGTAGTTTTTACAAGCCCACACGAATTTGCCGTTCCATTTCAAGGCCGAGGCCACCATGTCGTCAATCAGGCGGTGTTCATAGACAATGCCGGCGGCTTGGAACCGTCCGGCAAATTCGGCTTCGAAAACCTCTTGGAAAATGTCCTTGAAACGCCCGTCGTATTTTTTCAGGATTGTGTTCTTGGTGGACAGGTACACGGGCCAGCCTTTGCTCAGGCCCATGTTGAGGCAGGCGTGCGCAAATCCCCTTATGGATTCGTCGAGGTTGTACATGGCCATGGCCACGCCGCTGCTCTTGAACTGGTACACTTCATGTTCAATCACTTGTCCGTCCTCGCCTTCAAACTTGATGGTGAGCTTGCCTTTGCCGGGTATCAGGAAATCGGTGGCGCGGTATTGGTCGCCGAAGGCGTGGCGGCCCACCACAATCGGTGAGTCCCAGTTAGTGACCAAGCGCGGAACGTTCTGGCACACAATGGGTTCGCGGAAAACCGTGCCGTCCAAGATGTTGCGGATTGTGCCGTTTGGCGATTTCCACATCTGCTTCAGGTTGAATTCCTTCACGCGTGCTTCGTCGGGCGTGATGGTGGCGCATTTGATGCCCACGCCGTATTTCTTGATGGCTTCCGCCGAGTCCACGGTCACTTGGTCGTTGGTCTGGTCGCGGTATTCAATGCCCAGATCGTAATATTTGATGTCAACGTCAAGGTATGGCAGAATCAGCTTGTCCTTGATGAATTTCCAGATGATGCGGGTCATTTCATCGCCATCCAGTTCAACAACGGGATTGGCCACTTTAATTTTTTCCATCGCGTAAATAAATATAGTAGGGTGATGATGAGCGAAACCCGGCAGAAAAATTTCTGCCGCGCGGCAAAAGAGGTGAAATGCAAAGGTAAAAACAAACCGGCGGGTTCAAAATGTGTGACGGGGTGAGGCGCAAGACCCATGCGCCGCGCATAACCTGTGTGCTGCGCGTTCAAACCGCAAGGCTGCACACCCGTTTCTGCATTTGTCTATGGCAGGTGGTTCGGTAAAATAGTATCTTTTGAAAACGCCAAACCCGCCCGTTATCCTTACTGTCTGCTGCCGAATATTGCGCTGCCCACGCGGATTATTGTGCTGCCTTCTTCGATTGCAATCGCATAATCACCACTCATGCCCATTGATAATTCGCGCATTTCAACGTTGGCTGGCGGGTTTTGCCGTTTCACTTGCTCGAAAAAAGACTTTAGTCCACGGAGTTCGTTCCTGATCTGTTCCCGGTTTTCGGTGAAAGTGGCAATGCCCATCAATCCGCACACGCGGATATTGGCGAGTTTGGCCACCGCTTGCGACTGCAGCAAATCAACCGCTTCAGCGTAGGAGAATCCGAATTTGCTTTCCTCTTTGGCAATGTGAATCTGCAGCAGGCACTCAATGACCCGATGGTTTTTGGCCGCTTGGCTGTCAATCTCTTCCAGCAGTTTCAGGCTGTCCACCGATTGGATCATGCGCACAAACGGCGCGATGTATTTGACCTTGTTGGTTTGCAAGTGCCCGATCAGGTGCCATTCAGTGTCGGCGGGCAGCAACGGCATTTTCTCAACCATTTCCTGCACGCGGTTTTCCCCGAAGCGTTTGCAGCCCGCAGCGTAGGCTTCGCGCAGCGTTTCCACCGGCTGGGTTTTGGTTACGGCAACCAGTTGGCAGCCGGTATCGCGGAGCATTTGCTCAAAGTAAGCGACTTGTTCGTGGATGGAAGGCATGGTTTCGGATTTTGGAATTTCCCGCATTGTCGATTTTTGCTCCACTTCCAGCGCAGGGCGAGCCAATTGTGCAACTGCACAAAACAATGCATGAAGTGACGGGTTTGCGGTTTTCCAAAGATACTATTTTCCCCAGCCCCAACCCATATAGATCCGGGTGCAATGGCCATATTCACATTTTTTTCAGCAAAAATTTGACAGTACGGAAAAACTCCATAATTTTGCAGTCCATTTCGGAAAACATTGAGTTCCGGGGGTGTACCAGAGTGGCCAAATGGGACAGACTGTAAATCTGTTGCGCGAGCTTCGGTGGTTCGAATCCATCCACCCCCACAGTGCCACGGGTAAGCGTATCAGGTTGGATGAATCGGCGGCAGAATAATTAGATATGCTTCTCAACACCAAATGGTTCAAACAGCCTTAGAACACAAGCGGGAGTAGCTCATTTGGTAGAGCGATAGCCTTCCAAGCTATAGGTGGCGGGTTCGAGCCCCGTCTCCCGCTCAAAAGGCAGCAATTAAATCGGCTGCCTGTCCATTACAAGATTTAGGTTTGGGTGGTTGCAAAACCCGCCTTCGTGCGCCAAGCCCGGTTTTGTAAATAGCCGTCGTAGCTCAGGGGTAGAGCACTTCCTTGGTAAGGAAGAGGTCGCGGGTTCAATTCCCATCGACGGCTCCCAGTCTTCAGTTGCTACAGCATTACATTTTCATTATTTTCCTATTAAACAACCCAAAAACGAGGATTTTTCAAGTATGGCAAAAGCGATGTTTGACCGTTCCAAGCCCCACGTAAATGTTGGCACCATCGGTCACGTTGACCACGGTAAAACCACTTTGACGGCTGCAATCACAACAGTGCTGGCAAACAAGGGTTTGGCAGAAAAAAGGGATTTCTCTTCGATTGACAACGCACCCGAGGAAAAAGAGCGGGGTATTACAATCAATACGGCTCACGTGGAATATCAGACCGAAAAGCGCCATTACGCCCACGTGGATTGCCCTGGCCACGCCGATTATGTAAAGAACATGGTTACGGGTGCCGCGCAGATGGATGGTGCTATATTGGTTGTTGCCGCCACTGACGGTCCCATGCCGCAAACCAAGGAACACATCCTTCTGGCTCGCCAAGTAGGTGTGCCCCAGTTGGTTGTATTCATGAACAAAGTGGACATGGTTGACGATCCCGAATTGCTGGAACTGGTGGAGATGGAAGTACGTGAACTGTTGAGTTTCTATGAATTTGACGGTGACAACATTCCGGTTATTCAGGGTTCGGCATTGGGCGGACTGAACGGAGATGCCAAATGGGTGAAGACCATTGAGGAATTGATGGATGCGGTGGATAATTACATTCCGCTGCCAACCCGCTTGACTGAGTTGCCTTTGCTGATGTCTGTGGAAGACGTATTCTCGATTACGGGTCGTGGCACGGTTGCCACCGGACGCATTGAGCGTGGCGTGGTAAACACCGGCGACGGAGTTGACATTCTGGGCATGGGTGCAGAAAACCTGAAATCTACAGTAACAGGTGTGGAAATGTTCCGCAAAATACTGGATCGTGGCGAAGCCGGCGACAACGTAGGTTTGCTGCTGCGTGGCGTTGACAAGGAGCAAATCCGCCGCGGCATGGTTATATGCAAGCCCGGCAGTGTGAAGCCCCACGCCAAATTCAAGGCCGAGGTATATATCCTGAGCAAGGAAGAAGGTGGCCGCCATACGCCATTCTTCAACAAGTACCGTCCGCAGTTCTATTTCCGCACTACTGACGTTACTGGCGAAATCATGCTTCCGGCCACCGTGGAAATGGTAATGCCAGGTGACAACATCACCATTGAGGTGCAGTTGATTAATACGATTGCCATGGAAAAGGGCCTGCGTTTTGCCATCCGTGAGGGTGGCCGTACGGTAGGTGCCGGTCAGGTAACCGAAATATTGGATTAATGTGATTTGAAAAGACAAATGCCTTCCCGAAAATACTCGGGAAGGCATTTGTTTACCATTTCACAATGCACTACTTTTGCAATCCGTTTTTGAAAAGGCAGTGCG
Organism: Sphingobacteriales bacterium; assembly: GCA_031424975.1. Classification (GTDB taxonomy): domain Bacteria; phylum Bacteroidota; class Bacteroidia; order Cytophagales; family 172606-1; genus Xanthocytophaga. Next base: position 14,029 of record JANPIL010000233.1, on the reverse strand, counting down.
GAATGGCAAAGGGGGTTCGGTCTTTTTGAAAGATACTATTTTTTGCATTCATATCCGTTGCGATTATAGACTCCATAAAGTTTACGGGTGTAGTTCAAGGGTAGAATAGAGGTCTCCAAAACCTTTGATGGGAGTTCGAATCTCTCCACCCGTGCTTCAAAATCATTAGCTTCAAAATCATTTAAGACACTGATTGGCGATGCAAAAGGTATTGGGTTTCTTCAAGGATTCATTTATTGAGGTCAGGGATCATATGTCGTGGCCCAAATACTCGGAGGTGCAGTCAAGCGCCACGTTGGTGCTGGTTGCCTCGTTCATATTCGCGGTGGTGATCGGTCTGGTGGACTTGGGTTTCAAAGAGGCCATGCAATCTGTTTACCAGTCCATTTTCAGTAATTAACCATCTATTACAGACAGTTTCGATGAGTGAGTTAAAATGGTACGTACTTCGTGCAGTGTCCGGACAGGAAAAGAAAGTCAAATCCTATTTGGAAACTGAAATTACGCGCCATAACCTGACTGACCAGATATCGCAGGTAATCATTCCTTCCGAAAAGGTTTACGAGATAAGGAATGGCAAGAAAAAAGTACGGGAAAAAAATACTTTGCCGGGATATGTAATTATTTCGGCAAACGTGGATCATCCCGAAGTGATGCACACAATCACGGGAATTCCTGGTGTGCTGGGTTTTTTGGGCAATGAAACCAGGACCGGAACCGTCAACAAGGTGCCCGTCCCGTTGCGTCAAGCCGAGATAAACCGCATTCTGGGTAAGATGGATGAGGAAGCCGAACAAGGCGAAAAACTTGAAACACCGTTTATGGTGGGGGAGACCGTGATGGTGATGGATGGCCCGTTCAAGTCATTCAAGGGTGCGGTAGAGGAAATATTTGAGGAACGGAAGAAACTGAAGGTCATGGTGAAGATATTCGGTCGTAACACACCGGTAGAACTCAGCTACATGGAAGTGGAGAAACAGGACGAGTGAGTACATATCTTGCCTGATTTGTAAAGCATTGTTACAATTCAAGTATATCGCCGGGAGGCGGAAGTTTTCTTGGTGAGTGCGCTTCTGGCACTACCAAGGTGTTTATATGGGGAATGTGGACGTGAGTAAGTGTGACCTTATGATGCCGTCGCATCCTTTATCGTTAAATAAAGCGGAATAGTGTTTTTCATCCGCGCGTAAATCAGTAACCAACATGGCAAAAGATATTGCTGGATATTTGAAATTGCAGGTAAAAGGTGGACAGGCCAATCCCTCACCGCCCATCGGGCCGGCATTGGGTAGCAAAGGTGTCAACATCATGGAATTCTGCAAGCAGTTTAATGCGAGAACGCAGGAAAAGCAGGGTGTTGTATTACCGGTCTTGATCACCTATTATACCGACAAATCGTTTGAGTTTGTCATCAAGACTCCCCCGGCGGCTATTTTGTTGAATGAGGCGGCAAAGATTCAGAAAGGTTCTGATGAGCCAAACCGCAAAAAAATGGGGTCTGTGACTTGGGAACAAGTTCAGAAAATAGCTGAAACCAAAATGCCTGATTTAAATGCGTTCACTATAGAATCAGCCATGAAAATGATTGCTGGTACTGCACGCAGCATGGGTATTACCGTGACAGGAAACGCTCCTTGGAGTAACTAAATGGAAATTGAAACCGCCGGAAAAAACCGCATTCCCGGCTACCAAACAAAATAATAATGGCAAAACCGACAAAAAAGCAAAAGGAAGCACAGTCGAAACACGATTTGAACAAAGCGTATTCTTTAGCGGAAGCTCCCCAAATCGTAAAAGACATCACACACACTAAGTTTGACGCTTCGGTTGATATGGATGTCCGTCTGGGGGTTGACCCACGGAAAGCCGATCAAATGGTGCGGGGAACGGTGGCTCTGCCACACGGTACGGGTAAGACCGTGCGCGTTCTGGTGTTGTGTACGCCTGACAAGGAAGCCGAGGCAACGGAAGCAGGTGCCGACTTTGTGGGCCTTGACGACTATGTGTCCAAAATCGAGGGTGGCTGGACTGATGTTGACGTAATTATAACCATGCCCACGGTGATGGCGAAAGTGGGAAAGTTGGGGCGTGTACTCGGCCCCCGGGGATTGATGCCCAACCCAAAGTCAGGAACCGTGACTATGGATGTAGCGAAAGCCGTGAGGGAAGTGAAGGCGGGAAAGATTGATTTCAAAGTTGACAAGACCGGAATCGTGCATGCAAGCATTGGTAAGGTGTCTTTTTCTCCAGAGAAGTTGATTGAAAACGCTCAGGAACTGATGAATACCATCAGCAAACTGAAGCCATCTTCCGCAAAAGGCACTTACGTCGAGTCGGTTCATATGTCGAGTACGATGAGTAAAGCTGTGAAGGTTGATAAAACCAGTATTCAAGGTATGTAACCGTAGTGAGGGTTCAAAGATTGGTATGGCGTTTCATGCTTGTTCTTTACTATCCTGACTTCCAATCATTTATAATATGACACGTGAAGAAAAAGCGGTTATCGTTGAAAAGCTAACCGAAAAGTTTAAGCAAAATCCGTTCTTCTACATTACTGATGCTTCCGGCATGAGCGTGAAGGATGTGACTTCTTTTCGCCGGATGTGTTTTGAGAAGGGTATTGATTACCAAGTGGTGAAAAATACATTGATTCGGAAAGCACTTGAAAATATTGAAGGCGACTATGCTCCCCTCAATGAAAAGGTTCTCACTGGTTTTTCGGGTATTCTCTTTTCCGACGAATCAGGCAAGGCTCCGGCGTTGCTGCTCAAGGAGTATCACAAGAAATCGGGAAAGAAAAAGCCATCACTCAAAGGCGCATCCGTTGAGACAAGCCTTTTCATTGGCGAAGAGAATTTGAATACCCTTGTTACGCTGAAATCCAAATTCGAACTCGTAGGTGAGATTGTGGGATTACTTCAGTCGCCAGCTAAAAATGTAGTTTCAGCCTTGCAAAGTGGTGGCAGCAAATTGGCGGGCATCATCAAAACATTGCAGGAAAAAGGTGCGGCGGCGGAGCAGTAAATATGCTGCCATCAAATTGGCAGCCAATGAAACGATTTATAATACAGTTTCCAAATTCAATCATTCACTCAATTAATTCAATACGAAAATGGCAGATTTGAAGGCATTCGCGGATCAGTTGGTAAACTTGACTGTGAAAGAAGTAAATGAATTGGCGCAGATTTTAAAGGACGATTACGGTATTGAACCGGCTGCTGCGGCAGTTGCAATGGTAGGCCCGGCAATGGGTGATGCAGCCCCGGTAGTTGCTGAAAAAACGGCGTTTGACGTGGTTTTGAAGGCTGCGGGACCTAACAAGTTGCAAGTGGTTAAATTGGTGAAAGACCTGACTGGCCTTGGCCTGAAGGAAGCCAAAGACTTGGTTGACACTGCACCAAAACCGGTGAAAGAAGGTATTGCCAAAGATGAGGCAGATGCATTGGTTAAGCAATTACAAGAAGCTGGTGCCGAAGTAGAATTAAAGTAATCCACGGACATATCGCTTTTCGGGACGGAGACCTGCCTTTAAAGGACAGGTCTTTTCCTGTTTGTATGCGTTTATCGTTTGTGCTGTGGCAACGGGCGGGTTTTGGCTCTTCGAAACATACTATTTCTCGGTAAATTCCTTTTTCTTCGGAAAGCAGCATTGTTAGGAACAATTTTTGCTTGGATGCCGTTCTTCTATTTACCCTCTCTCGTATAACTTCCCCCTAACTTAAACAAATAAAGCTTTGGCTACCAATCGCTTAAAAGGTCGTATCAGTTTTGCCACAACCCGGCAACTGATAGATTATCCCGATTTCTTGGATATCCAATTGCAGTCGTTCAAAGACTTTTTCCAGTTGGATACGCCACCTGATAAAAGGACTGACGAGGGGCTTTACAAAGTATTCATGGAAAATTTCCCGATTTCCGATTCACGGGAAAATTTCAAGTTGGAATTCATAGAACATACCGTTGACCCGCCCAAATATTCGGTTGATGAAAGTATTGACCGGGGACTGACCTATTCTGTGCCCCTAAAGGCCAAGCTGCGGTTGTCGTGCAGTGATCCGGATAATGAGGAGTTTGAAACGATTGAGCAGGAAGTGTTCTTGGGCAACATTCCGTACATGACCGAACGGGGTTCGTTTGTGATTAACGGTGCCGAACGTGTAATCGTTTCGCAATTGCACCGCTCGCCGGGTGTGTTCTTCTCAATGAGCAAGCACACCAACGGTACCAAGTTGTATTCGGCTCGCATTATCCCTTTCAAAGGTTCGTGGATTGAATTTTCGACCGATGTCAACAATGTGATGTACGCCTACATTGACCGGAAGAAGAAATTTCCGGTGACAACCTTGCTGCGGGCCATCGGTTTTGGTTCCGACAAAGACATTTTGGACTTGTTTGGATTGTCGGAAGAGATCAATGTCAATAAAACGAACATGAAAAAAATGCCGGGCCGCAAGTTGGCGGCGCGGGTGCTGCGCACATGGACGGAGGACTTTGTGGATGAAGATACGGGTGAGGTGGTTTCCATTGCCCGGAACGAGGTGCTCCTGGAACGCGACCATGTCATAAAGGAAGGCGACTTGGATGTAATTCTGGAATCAGAATCAAAGGTAGTGATTGTGCATCGCGAAGACGTGAACGTGGCTGATTTCAGTATCATATACAACACGTTGCAAAAGGATAATTCCAATTCCGAAAAGGAGGCTGTCGAGCAGATATACCGGCAGCTACGAAATACGGAGGCTCCCGATGAGCAGACTGCACGCGAGGTCATCCACAGCCTGTTCTTCAGCGACAAGCGTTACGATTTGGGCGAGGTGGGCCGCTACCGGATCAACAAGAAACTGGGTTTGGAAATCACTTCCGAAACCCGCGTACTCACAACCGAAGATATTGTCTCCATTGTAAAGTACCTGATTGGCTTGATTAACTCTAAAGCGCTGGTGGATGATATTGACCACTTGAGCAACCGCCGGGTGCGCACCGTAGGCGAACAGTTGTACGCGCAATTTGGGGTAGGTCTGGCAAGGATGGCACGTACCATCAAGGAACGGATGAATGTGCGTGACAATGAGGATTTTAAGCCGGTGGATTTGATAAATGCCCGTACGCTTTCTTCGGTTATCAACTCGTTTTTCGGCACCAACCAGTTGTCGCAATTCATGGACCAGACCAACCCGCTGTCCGAGATCACGCACAAGCGTCGGATGTCGGCTTTGGGGCCGGGAGGATTGTCACGCGAACGCGCCGGTTTTGAGGTTCGTGATGTGCATTACACGCACTATGGCCGCCTTTGTACCATTGAAACACCCGAAGGCCCTAACATCGGCCTTATTTCATCGCTCTGCGTACACGCCAAAATCAATGGCATGGGTTTTATAGAAACGCCATACATGGAGGTTGAAAACGGCAAGGCCAATATTGCCAAGGGGCCGATTTATCTGACTGCTGAGGAGGAGGATACGCACTATATCGCCCAAGCAAAGGTGAATATGGCCGACGATGGCACATTCGACATGGAGAAAGTGAAGACCCGTTATGAGGGTGATTTTCCTGTGGTTGAACCGGAAAAGATAACATACATGGATGTTGCCACTAACCAGATTGTGTCGGTGGCGGCTTCGATGATTCCATTCCTGGAACACGATGATGCAAACCGTGCCTTGATGGGCTCTAACATGCAGCGTCAAGCCGTGCCTCTGCTCCGTCCTGAGGCTCCGATCGTGGGAACGGGTCTGGAAGGCCGGGTAGCGCGCGATTCACGGGCGTTGATTGTGGCCGAGGCCGATGGAGTGATTGAATATGTGGATGCCAAAAAAATCGTGGTTCGTTATGAACTCACTGAAAACCAGCAGTTGATCAGTTTCGACGAGGACTTGAAAACGTACGGACTCATAAAGTTCCGGCGTACCAACCAGGACACTTGCATAAACCTGAAGCCGATTGTTTTCAAAGGCGAAAGAGTGACCAAAGGCCAAATACTTTGCGAGGGATATGCCACGCAGGACGGGGAATTGGCATTGGGTCGTAACCTGATGGTAGCCTTCATGCCTTGGCAGGGCTACAACTTCGAGGATGCGATTGTGATTTCCGAAAAAGTAGTCCGCGATGATGTGTTCACTTCACTCCACATCGAGGAGTTTGAGTTGGAAGTGCGTGATACCAAGCGAGGCGAAGAGGAACTGACCTCGGAAATTCCGAACGTGAGTGAGGAATCGGTCAGGAACTTGGATGAGAACGGTATTATCCGCATCGGCTCTGAAGTGCGGGAGGGAGATATATTAATCGGCAAGATTACGCCTAAAGGCGAAACAGACCCGACACCCGAGGAAAAACTGCTGCGCGCCATTTTCGGTGACAAGGCTGGCGATGTGAAGGATGCCTCCATGAAAGCACCGCCTTCGCTGAAAGGTGTGGTGATTGATACCAAGTTGTTTTCGCGCCCCAAGAAAGATAAGGACGGACGGGAGAAGATGAAACTGGAGGTGAAAACCCTGATGAAAAAATACAGCCGCGAATTGGTGGCGGTCAAGGAAATCATGGTCGAGAAAATGGTGCAGTTGCTCGAAGGCAAGACAAGCCAAGGCGTGAAGCACAAATTCGGCAGTGAAATCATGTCGAAAGGCGTGAAATTCTCGCGGCGGAACATCACCGAAAACCTGTATCCCGACAAGAATATCTACCGCGACGAGAGTTCTTACAACGTGCCCGAAGAGGTGAACCTGCTCTCTGACCTGACGCTGGAAGGCTGGACAAACGATGCCCAGCTCAATGAGTCGCTGGTACGGCTGGTGAAAAACTACAACCGGAAACGCAATGAGGTTTCGGCCAAATTCAAGCGCGAACGGTTTACTTTGGAAGTGGGAGACGAACTGCCCGCAGGAATCGTAAAACTGGCGAAAGTGTATATTTCCAAGAAACGAAAGTTGAAAGTAGGTGACAAGATGGCTGGTCGCCACGGTAACAAAGGCGTGGTGGCGCGGATTGTCCGTGAGGAAGATATGCCTTTCTTGGCCGATGGAACGCCCGTTGACATTGTACTCAACCCACTGGGTGTGCCTTCACGGATGAACTTGGGGCAGATATACGAAACTGTGCTGGGTTGGGCCGGCAAGAAATTGGGCAAGAAATACGCGACCCCGATTTTCGATGGAGCCACTGAAGAGCAAGTGGTGAAGGAATTGAAAGATGCGAAACTGCCCGAATTTGGCCGCACTTACCTTTTTGACGGTTTGAGCGGACAACGTTTTGACCAGCCGGTAACCGTGGGCATAATCTACATGCTGAAACTCGGGCACTTGGTGGATGACAAGATGCACGCCCGTTCCATCGGGCCTTACTCGCTCATCACGCAGCAGCCGTTGGGTGGCAAAGCCCAGTTTGGCGGCCAGCGTTTTGGCGAGATGGAAGTGTGGGCTTTGGAAGCGTTTGGTGCCTCGCACATCCTGCAGGAAATCCTGACGGTGAAGTCGGACGACGTGGTGGGACGTGCAAAAGCCTACGAAGCCATTGTCAAGGGCGAGAATATGCCCCGTCCGAACATTCCGGAATCGTTCAATGTTTTGGTTCACGAACTGCGTGGACTGGCCTTGGAAATCACAATGGAATAGTTGGTTAAGGCAAAATGATTTCTCAGACCCCGCAAGGCATCGGAAACCTTGCGGGTTTTCATCCGCAAAATAGTATCCTCCGGAAAGCCCAAACCCGCCTGTTGAGTATGTCAGAACAAGAACAAATGCAACGTCTGCGGCGAAGACAATCGCAATTGGAGGAAATCACGGTGGAAATCCTTCTGAAGCAGGAAAAGACTGAACATCGTCTGGCGTTATTGGAGCAGCGGTTGAACAACACCGATACCCTGCTGCGGCAGGTGCGCGATATGCTGCGCGAAAAACTCTCTCTATTCAAAGATTGCAATACCGAGCAGCAGGAAGTCGAACTGGTAAAAGCCACTTTGCGGCTCATTCTGGAACAATATGACTCGCTGCCCGAGTAGATTTGCCGGTAAGTGGGGTTTCGCCTTTTTGAAACATACTATTTCCGGCCACAGGTATTTTGCATACGCATCATTGTCCATACTTATATCCCCCAATTATGGCTTTTAGAAAGAATAGAAAAATCAACGCTGATTTCTCAAAAGTGACAATCAGTCTGGCCTCGCCACAGTCCATACTGGACAGTTCCTACGGCGAAGTCACACAGCCTGAAACAATCAACTACCGGACTTATAAGCCCGAAATGGGCGGTCTTTTCTGCGAGCGGATTTTCGGGCCGGTGAAAGATTGGGAATGCCACTGCGGCAAGTACAAGCGTATCCGTTACAAAGGCATCATCTGCGACCGTTGCGGTGTGGAAGTGACAGAGAAGAAAGTGCGCCGCGAACGTATGGGGCACATTGAACTGGTAGTGCCGGTAGCACACATCTGGTATTTCCGTTCGCTGCCCAACAAAATCGGTTATCTGTTGGGCTTGCCCACCAAAAAACTGGATCAGATTATTTATTACGAAAGATACATCGTCATCCAGCCGGGCATAAAAGATGAGGACGGCCTGAAAATGCTCGATTTCCTGACCGAAGACGAGTATTTGGACATCTTGGACAAACTGCCGCGCGAAAACCAACAGTTGCCCGACGAAGACCCTCAGAAATTCATCGCCAAGATGGGCGCTGATTCGCTGGAAATGCTTCTGTCGCGTACCAAACTGGACGAATTATCGTACGAATTGCGTCACGTTGCCTCCACTGACAACTCACAGCAACGGAAGGCCGAGGCCCTGAAACGCCTGAAGGTGGTGGAAGCCCTGCGCGATGCGAACACGCGCATTGAAAACCGCCCGGAATGGATGATTATCAAGATGGTGCCAGTGATACCGCCCGAATTGCGGCCATTAGTACCCTTGGATGGCGGCCGTTTTGCGACTTCCGACCTGAACGACCTGTACCGCCGCGTGATTATCCGCAACAACCGCCTGAAGCGCCTGATTGAAATTAAGGCTCCGGAAGTGATTTTGCGCAATGAAAAGCGGATGTTGCAGGAAGCCGTTGATTCGCTGTTCGACAATTCGCGCAAGGTGAACGCCGTGCGTTCGGAAGGTAACCGCGCCCTGAAGTCGCTTTCGGATATGCTGAAAGGCAAGCAAGGCCGTTTCCGCCAAAACCTGCTCGGCAAACGGGTGGATTATTCTGGCCGTTCGGTTATTGTGGTTGGCCCGGAACTGAAACTGCACGAATGTGGACTGCCGAAAGACATGGCAGCCGAGCTGTTCAAGCCGTTCATTATCAGGAAACTGATTGAACGCGGCATTGTCAAAACCGTGAAGTCGGCCAAGAAAATCGTGGACCGGAAAGACCCCGTGGTTTGGGACATTCTTGAAAACGTGCTCAAAGGCCACCCGATCATGCTGAACCGCGCGCCGACACTGCACCGGCTGGGCATTCAGGCATTCCAGCCCAAACTGATTGAAGGCAAGGCCATCCAGTTGCACCCGTTGGTGACCACCGCGTTCAACGCCGACTTTGACGGTGACCAAATGGCCGTACACGTTCCATTGGGACAGGAAGCGATTTTGGAAGCATCGCTGTTGATGCTGGCCTCGCACAATATCCTGAACCCGGCCAACGGCGCACCAATCACCGTGCCTTCGCAAGACATGGTGCTGGGATTGTATTACGTTACCAAAGGCCGCAAGCATACCCCCGAGTACCCGATTGCGGGCGAAGGCAAAATGTTTTATTCGGATGAGGAAGTGACCATTGCCATCAACGAAGGCATTCTTTCCAAACACGCCAATATCAAAGTCCGTACAAAAGTGCGCAATGAAAAGGGCGAACTGGAAACGAAACTGATTGACACTGTAGCCGGGCGGGTGCTGTTTAACCAAGCAGTGCCGGAAGAAGTCGGTTTTATCAATGAACTGCTGACTAAGAAGAAATTGCAGTTGATTATCGGGCAGATTTTCAAGACTGTCGGGATGTCGCGCACCGCGCAATTCTTGGATGAAATCAAGGAACTGGGCTTCCAGATGGCCTTCCGTGGCGGCTTGTCCATTGGCTTGAACGACGTGAAAATACCCGATGCCAAAGCCAAACTGATCAACAGCGCGACTGGTGAGGTGGACAACGTATGGAACAATTACCTGATGGGCCTGATTACCGACAACGAACGGTACAACCAAGTGATTGACATCTGGACGCGTGTGAACACCCAAATCACCGAGTCGCTGATGAAGCAATTGGAAGGCGACCAGCAAGGCTTCAATTCCATTTACATGATGATGCACTCCGGTGCCCGTGGTTCGCGTGAGCAAATCCGGCAGTTGGGAGGTATGCGTGGTCTGATGGCCAAGCCCCAGAAAAACCTGCAAGGTTCGGTCGGTGAAATCATTGAAAACCCGATTATCTCCAACTTCAAGGAAGGGTTGGATGTGTTGGAATATTTCATCTCGACGCACGGTGCACGCAAAGGCTTAGCCGATACGGCATTGAAAACCGCCGATGCCGGCTACCTGACCCGCCGCTTGGTGGATGTGGCCCAGGATGTCATTATCAACGAGGAAGACTGCGGAACCTTGCGCGGCATTCAAGTGACGGCACTGAAAGACAACGAAGACATAGTGGAGCCGCTTTCGGAGCGTATTCTGGGCCGCACCACGGTACACGACGTTTTTGATCCGCTCTCGGGCGATTTGATTGTGGGTGCTGGCGACCAGGTAACCGAGGAAATTGCCGCCTACATTGACCAAACCAGCATTGAAGCGGTGGAAATCCGCTCGGTACTGACTTGCGAAACCCGCCAGGGTGTATGCGCCAAGTGCTACGGACGCAATCTGGCTTCAGGCCGCATGACCGAGATTGGCGAGGCAGTGGGTGTCATTGCGGCACAATCCATCGGCGAGCCGGGCACGCAGCTTACCCTGCGCACCTTCCACGTGGGTGGTGTGGCCTCCAACATCTCATCAGATGCCAACATCAAGGCTAAGTTTGACGGCGTGATCCAGTTTGAGGAGTTGCGCACCATCACGACCGCCAACAAGGAGGGCGAGAAAATGAACGTGGTGATGGGCCGCTCGGGCGAAATCAAAATCATGCAGGAAGGCAGCGACAAGGTGCTGATCAGCAACCACGTGCCTTACGGCGCATTCCTGAAAGTGACCGATGGCGAGAAAGTGAAAAAAGGCGATGAGCTTTGTTCATGGGATCCTTACAACGCGGTTATCCTTTCGGAAATCAACGGCACCATCCAGTTCGATGCCATTGAAGACGGCGTCACGTTCCGCGAGGAATCGGATGAGCAAACCGGCTTCCGCGAGAAAGTAATCATTGACACCAAAGACAAGGCCAAGAACCCCGCTGTGGGTGTGGTTGGTAAAAATGGCGAAGCCAAGGCATACAGTATGCCGGTGGGTGCTCACTTGTCGGTGGAGAATGGTGCGACAGTTCGTTCGGGCCAAGTGCTGGCCAAGATTCCGCGTGCCATTGGCAAAACGCGCGACATCACGGGCGGTCTGCCACGGGTAACGGAATTGTTCGAGGCACGCAACCCCTCAAACCCGGCGGTGGTAAGCGAGATTGACGGTGTGGTGACCTACGGCGGAATCAAGCGAGGCAACCGTGAGATTTTCATCGAATCGCGCGATGGCGTGCGCAAGCGTTATATGGTTCCGTTGTCCAAGCACATTCTGGTGCAGGACAATGACTTCATACGCGCCGGTGTGCCGCTTTCCGACGGAGCCATAACCCCATCGGACATTCTGTCCATCAAAGGGCCGACGGCCGTGCAAGAATACTTGGTCAATGAAATCCAGGAGGTTTACCGTTTGCAAGGTGTGAAGATCAACGACAAGCACATTGAGTGCATTGTACGCCAGATGATGCAGAAAGTGGGCATCATCGAAGCTGGTGACACCAAGTTCCTGCCAGGGCAGAATGTGGATCGGTTTGACTTCCGCGAAACCAACGATGCCATCATGGATTTGAAAGTGGTGACGGATGCCGGGGATTCGGAAACGCTGAAACCCGGGCAGATTATCTCCGCCCGCCGTCTGCGCGACGAAAACTCAAGCCTCAAACGCCGCGACCTGCGCATTGCCGAAGTACGCGACGCGGAAGCCGCCGTTTCGCAACCGACGCTGCAAGGAATCACGCAGGCTTCGTTGGGTACGGAGAGTTTCATTTCTGCCGCCTCGTTTCAGGAAACCACCAAGGTATTGAGCGAGGCCGCTGTGCGTGGCAAAGCCGATACACTGAACGGATTGAAAGAGAACGTGATTGTGGGCCACCTGATTCCGGCCGGAACCGGCAACCGCCGCTACCAGAACCTGATTGTGGGTTCGGAAGAGGAACTCGAAGTGATGACTGCCGCAACCACGGCCAAGGAACGCCAGCCGCAACGCCGCAAGGAATTGCAGGACTAACGGAAAACGGCATCCGCCACGGCGGACAAGTTGTTTTGAAAACGCAAAAGCCCCCGATATTTGGGGGCTTTTGCATTTGCGGCTCCGCAATCATGGTTGGAAATATGCATCCGGAAAATAGTATCTTTGCCGAAGGTCAAACCTGCTCCGTGCCGGGTTTGGCCTTTTTTAAGGATACTATTTTCCAAACACACACCTTACGCACCAATGGCCGACAAAACACCGCCCGAAGAGGAAAACCAACTGAACATTGAGCTTTCGGAGGAAATGTCCGAAGGCGTGTACGCCAATTTGGTCATGATTGCGCACTCCAACACCGAGTTTGTGCTGGATTTTATCCGCATCATGCCCGGCGTGCCCAAAGCCAAAGTCAAATCGCGGGTAATCATCACGCCCGAACACGCCAAACGGCTGCTGGCAGCCTTGAAAGACAATATCCGCAAGTACGAGGAGACTTTTGGCGGTATCCGCCAGACCGAGGAAAACTTCAGCCTGCCCATGACTTTCGGCGGGCAAATAGGCGAGGCGTGAGTACCGCCTGCGGATTTGCACCAAACCCCGGCATTCAGACGATGAGTGCCGGGGTTTGGGCTTTCCGGGGGATACTATTTTTCCGGCTCGAACCACGCGCCATCGCAATCCCCGCGTAATAAAAACTTAACATTGGCCGGTGCAACCTTTTGGCCGGATCGTGTGTCCAGTCTTCGGGAAATAGTATCTCCCAACCAACCCAAACCCATTAAGTCCATGGAAACCAAACCTTTACCCGGATTTCTGACCCGGCTTTACTCCGGGATTCTCTTGTTGGCCACCGTTTTATCGGGCTGCCTCACCGACCCGGAAAAAGTTTCCGTGGAAAAAGAAGGCTACCAGCCAGTGTACATCACGCAAAAGGAAGCCCTCCAAGTGGCTTCGTTGCCCGCCCGGCCGCTGCGCCAAACCGGAAAGATTTACGCCAAAGACACCTTGGTGTTCGTGAACGAACTGAACAAGGGCTTCCACGTGATCAACAACAAAAACCCGCGCAGCCCGCAAAACATCGCGTTTGTGAGCATACCCGGTAACGTGGATATTGCCGTGAAAGGTAACAGTCTTTACGCCGATAACTTCACCGACTTGGTGGTGCTTGACATTGCCAATCCGAGAAACATCACGCTGGTCAAGCGTCTTGCCAAGGCGTTGCCGCAGGGAATCCAAGATTATCCGCCCTACCAGAACGTGTTTTTCGAGTGCGTGGATCCAAGCAAAGGCGTGGTATCCGGCTGGAAAAAAACGCTGCTCACCAACCCCAAATGCCGGCGGTGAGGCGGTTAAAACGCAACCCGGCAAAATAGTATCCTTTAAAAAGCCCAAACCCGCTTGTTCGTCCGGAAACCGATTACTCCTTCCGGTCTGACACACAGTGTCTGACTGGCGGTGCGGACTTTCCGAAATAGTATGTTTCAAAAAGGCGAAACCTCGCCATTGGTCATCCACATCAGTTCTTCTTTCACCCGAAACAACATCCGTCCCATGAAAAAAATCCTGTTTCTTTTGGCAGTGCTGGCCTTGTTTGGCAGCAGTTGCAGCGGTAGTTTCGACAAAGCCAGCTCGCCATCGGTAGGCAGCACGGGCACGG
>JANPIL010000232.1:0-20234 GCA_031424975.1 Sphingobacteriales bacterium | reverse complement strand
CTGCGTTCACCCGCGGGAAAGTAGGGCGCCGCCTGACTCTTTTGGATTATCCGGCCATGCCGGGATCCGTACAAGCCATGACACCTTTGGGTGCCATGGCTTTTTTGCTTGCGCAAAAACCGGTTCAACGGACCGTAGTCTTTTGGTAATCCTCTTGTTTTAATCAGGTTGAACGCATAAAGGAATTTTATTTGGTTGTCTATCGAAAAATCAACTTTTCGGGAATAATTATCAGATAGTTACAAAAATGCCTCCGTAGAAAATCTTGTCAAACTACTGAAAACTCTGCAAATATTTCGACAATGCAATCAACTTGCGTTTTAATCTAATCAAGCAAGGGTGGCTGGAAGTCTATTATATCAGCAGAAAAGATATGAAGTGCCAGTTTTCGAAAATAGCCTATATTGCATATACTATCCATTAACCAATACAATGATTGCTAAACGCGTCCAAGCGTTAACTCTATAAGTCTATCTATGGTTTTTTTTGGATTGTTAACGAATTTTTTGGTGATTCTATTGGCTATTATTGCATTGAGAGAAATTACTTCATGGTTAAATATTTTCCCTAATGCATAATATCCGGCCGTCTCCATTTCAAGATTTGTTAATCGAAACCCTTCATTGTGGTATTGAGATATTTTTTGAATTAAATTCTCAATAAGAGTTGGGACGCGTATTTCTCTCCCTTGGGGCGCATAAAATCCGGGACAGGTCAAAGTGTTTCCTTGTATCATGTCGAATCCTAATTTATTGATTAATCTTAGTGAACCTTGAACATGATAAGGTTGAAAGCCGATTCCGATAGATTTTTGTATTTTCGTACTGATTTCTCGGGCAAAATCGGATTGAAAAAGATTGTAGAAAAACATTAATGAATCTAAACCTAATGCACTCTTCGAGACCACATAGCTGCCTACTGGTATTTCGTCTTGAATTGCTCCTGAAGTACCAATGCGGATAATTTCCAGTTGTTTTTTTGTTTCTTTAATTTTTCTTGTTTTTAAATCCACATTGGCAAGTATATCCAACTCGTTCATCAGTATTTCAACATTGTCTGTACCGATTCCGGAGGAAATCACACTGAGCCTCTTTCCATTGTAGGTTCCCGTATGGGTGGCGAACTCACGCTTTCGGATCTTAAATTCAATCGAATTAAAATGCCGACTCACTTGAGCAACCCTATCCGGGTCGCCCACAGTTATAATGATGTCAGCTACATTTTCAGGAAGCAGGTTCAAATGATATACGCTTCCGTTTCGATTTAAAATCAATTCTGATGCTGACAGATGATTCATTTTTGGAAAATTAGTGTGCCGTAAAACAAAAAATCAACCGAATGTTGATTGTCGGTTGACAGTTTTTTTTCTTGTGATGTTTTTGAATCTATGGGTTGCCTTGTTTTACTCTTTGAAGTCCTTTGCGAGGATCATAATTGGTTGTTCTTTTCGGGTAAGTCCCAGTGCCATCATATTGGCGTTTGGCGGGATTAGTAAAGCATTCTGTGGAACAAGTGCCTTCCAGAGCACAACCACACTTTTCGCAAATGGCTACGTGATCATTGCATTCGGCATTGGCACAATTTATCATGCGGTCGCAAGGTGTTGCGCATACATGACACACAGAAAACACACTTGGATTTACCTTATTCACTTCTGCTGCCACACGGTTGTCAAACACATAGCATTTTCCCTCAAAACCCTCCCCACCTTCCTCGATCCCATATTTTATAATACCACCATGTAACTGGTAAACATTCTCAAACCCTTTTTCCAGTAGGAAAGCACTGGCTTTTTCGCATTTTATTCCGCCAGTGCAATAGGTGACAATCTTTTTTCCTTTGTACTTCTCTAATTCCACTGATTTTTCCGGGAATTCCCGGAAATTCTCAATGTCCAGTGTGACCGCATTTTTGAACTTGCCGATTTTGTGTTCATAATTGGAGCGAACATCCAAAAGTACCACATCGGGGCTGTCTTTCAAGTGCTTGAAATCGGTGGGAGACAGATAAATGCCGGTTCTTTCGCGAGGATTTATCTGTGGCAGGTCGGCGTGTACGATTTCTGGCTTGGCACGGACGTGAAGCTTCGCAAAAACGTGGGAATTGGATGTTTCCACTTTAAAATCGATGCCGGCAAAACGCGGATTCGATTTAATCGTCCGCATATACTCTTCGCAATCCTTCTCCAAACCCGAAACCGTGCCATTGATGCCCTCCGGCGCAATAATTATACGCCCCAATAGATTCAGATCCAGACACAATAGGTGGTGTTCTTCACGAAACTGTTCCACATCCTCAATCGCTGTGTAGCAGTAATAAAGTAGTATGTTGTATTTTTTCATGACGCGTACCGGCTTAGTTTCAAGCTAAGTGATAGGTAGAAAATAGTATGTTTTGAAAAGCCCAAACCCGCTTATAAAAACAAAACCGAAAAACCGGCCTGTGACAGCCGGTTTTTCGGTAGGTGGGCCAGCCTGGGCTCGAACCAGGGACCACCTGATTATGAGTCAGGTGCTCTAACCAACTGAGCTACAAGCCCTTTGCATTTGCCAAAGATTCGGAGTATTTCGCCTTGTCTTTGTTTTAGCCTTCAAATTTACATATTTGCAACTGATTAAGCAAACAGCAACGCAATTCATGCCGAGGGTAAGGCACCGGGAATGCCGCTGGAAATAGTATCTTGATATACAGTGAAACCTGTTTCTGAGAATGCAAAAATTGAGAATGCGGAAAAGACGTTACGGTTTGCACGCGCTACTGTTCGTGGTGACATTGTTCACGACAACAATATCGGGAACCGGCTGGATGACGGGAAGATATGTTTTTGATTTGCCTCTGAGTGAGATATGGCAAGGGCTTTGGTTTTCGGTTCCGTTTCTGGGGATACTGACGGTACATGAGTTCGGGCATTATTTTCTGTGCCGGTTTCATAGAATCAAGGCTTCATTGCCCTACTACATACCTTTTTGGCTGGGTTCGTTCAGTATCGGAACCATGGGTGCGTTTATTCGTATCCGCTCCATGCCACGGACGCGGCGGCAGTTTTTTGATGTGGGCATTGCCGGGCCGTTGGCCGGTTTTGTGGTGGCTTTGGCAGTGCTGACCTACGGTTTTACGCATCTGCCCGCCCGTGAGGATATTTTCCGCATTCATCCCGAATACAAACGTTACGGTTTGGCGTACGAAAAATACGTGTACACCGCGCAATTTCTGCGCGAAGAGGATTCGCTTAATTTTTTAGCGGCGCGGGAAAAAGGAATTGTCCCGAAAACCGATAAGAAAGGCGTGGAAACCAGATTTAATCCCCGCCCGGATGTTTACCGGGAAATCATGGAGGGTAATTTTTCACTGGGAAATAATCTACTCCTGCATTTTTTCAAGCATTACGTAGCCGAATCACCTGATTTGGTGCCCAACCCCTACGAATTCATGCATTACCCGTTGCTGTTTGCAGGATATCTGGCGTTGTTTTTTACGGCACTCAACCTGATTCCAATCGGGCAGTTGGATGGCGGGCACGTGCTGTACGGATTAATTGGCTATGAAAATCACCGGCGCGTTTCTCCGGTTTTGTTTGTCATCTATATTTTTTACGCTGGCTTGGGCGTGGTGCGGGCAAACGGTACGGTCAATTTTATTGGTATGGAACTGGATGCGGTTGTCGGCATTCCGTTGTACTTGTTTTTCCTGTATCTGGTATTTTATAAAATGACCGAAAGCCTGCGCGACACGCTGTTGCTGAGTGTGGGTGTGTTGGCAGCGCAATGGCTGGTTACGGTCTATTTTGGCGTGCGCGGCTACCCGGCTTGGCTGGTATTCGGGTTCATTCTCGGCCGGTTCTTGGGCGTTTACCACCCGCCTGCCCTGCGCGAGGAGCCGCTTGATTGGAAGAGGAAAGCATTGGGATGGCTTGCCCTGCTGATATTTGTGCTGTGCTTCACCCCTGAACCATTCCGGTTTGGGACGTAACCTGAAAACAAGCCAAAAAGTGAAGGCGGGTTTTACGCTTTTGAAAGATACTATTTCAGTTCACAAGCCACGGGAAAAGCGAATGCCCGCAACAGTGTTTTTTCTCCCCTTTGGGGTCAGGGGGTTTGGCCTTTCCAAAACATACTATTTTGCCACGATGATTTTCTGCAAATACAAGCGTCGGGCATCCTGGAAAACCAGCACGTACATTCCGCTTGGCAATCCGGCGGTGCTGATTTCCATTTTTGCGTTCGTTTCATAAAGAGATTCCTTCAACACGCGTCCCATTAAATCCTGT
Organism: Sphingobacteriales bacterium; assembly: GCA_031424975.1. Taxonomy (GTDB): domain Bacteria; phylum Bacteroidota; class Bacteroidia; order Cytophagales; family 172606-1; genus Xanthocytophaga. Next base: position 15,967 of record JANPIL010000232.1, on the reverse strand, counting down.
ACTGTGACTTTTCGGATGCCCGGCCGGTTCCAATAAACCATGCCGTTGGTGGGATTGGGAAACACTTGGAAATCAGCCGCTGTGGGCGATGATGGATTGGACGGCTCAATACCGGTAACGAGTGGAGCCGAGCCGAAAACCGGACGGATCATGACGCTGCCTGCCCGCAAACCCACCTCGGAAGCCGCCGCCCGCCACTGACCCCGGCCGGATATGTCATAGAAGATTTCTGTCCTCGAATCGGTATTCAAATCATAGCCTACGCTGATAAAATCGTTGGTCAGTTGCCGCCAGCCCACGTAAAACGTATCGGCAACGGCCAGTTTCGATAATCTTTCGGGACTGGGCGGATTGCCACGGTTGTCTTTGTCCAGTGCGTAAGTAACAAATTTGTTTAGCGTATCGGTGTGGATAATCCGGAAACTCTGCTCGTACAATTTCGATTCTTCCTTGCCGTCCAATCGTTTCCAAACACTCACCACCAGCGTCCGCCCGGCCAAGTCCTGCACAAAACGCGGAAAATAAAACCGGATTGCCGTCAGCGTGTCCGGTTTGTTGAGTGCGTAGCGCACCGCTACACTGCCCAGCCTTGCCTGCCCTAAACCAATGCCGTATTCCGCCGTGCCATCGTCGTGAGCGTAATAGTCGCCGAGTACGGTTACGCGGCCAATGGTGTCGTTGCGGGCAATGTCTATATTCGGGTCATAGGAAGTTTGGTTGGCATTAATCTTGAACTTCGATTGCAACCGAACCGGTGGTGGGCCGCTCACAGTCAAGGTATTGGATATCGGCGCACCAATCGGTTTGTTGACGCGGGCATCTATCTGTATGCCGGAAGCGGGCGAATCGTAACGCCATATTTCCTGGTTTATGGTAAGGTTGGTGAGGGTGTACGTGTAAGGGAAAAGGAAAAAGCCGGTGCTTTCCAGATTGGTTGCCACCGTTGAGTCGGCCGCCGCCCATTCTTGGGCCGGGCTGACCAGAAATTGCTCCAACGGCATGGCTGAATAGCGTTTTAGAACCGATTTTGGCTGCCGGGTCACGGTTACATCGCGCAGTGAGTTCATGGGAAATCCCGGATTCTGGGCAAGAATCAAATAGTCAATATTCCAAGCATCGTACAGGCCCGAGGCTCGGCCAAAGGTGAGGAAGCGGAATTGGAAAGCGCCGTGCAAAAAATCCGCGTTGTTGACTTGCAATATTTCCTGCGTGAAAAAGTCCCTGATTGTAGCATCGGTATTGCCGCGCTTTGACCATACCTGCCGCCAAATGCTGTTCCGGTCTTTGTATTGCAGCACCAAGGAATCGTTGGGGTCGGGCGTTTCGCCCAGACTTTGCGACGACCACCAGAAGCTGAACAGCACATTGCTCGAAGGATTTGCCCCGCCCAAATCAATGGGTCGCGAGGTGAGCGTATCCGTGGAGGATTGCACAATCACGGGGTCGGGGTTGTACGCCGCACCCGAAAACTTCAATCCATTCAGTGTGGCCACACCTTTGGAGGGCGGATTGGGCGAAAAATTGTTGCCCACCACCGCGCCGCCATTGATCCACTTGCTGGTGTCGGGCTGGCCGAAATACGTTGAGAAATCCTCGAAGAAAGGCAGCGCGAGTGGCGCACCTTTGAGGCGGGCACCGGATTTTGGCATTGCCTGTGCGGGTGGCGCATCGCCCAAAGGAAAAACCTGCAATTGAGCCTGCGCGGACAAAACATATGCAAGGCAGGCAAAAAGGAGGAAACTGAGGCGGAGGTTTGGCTTCATGCAGGGATACTATTTTCTACAAGAACGCGCAAAGCGCGTTTTTGATATACTGATGAGGCGAATCGGATAGGTGCATCATTGTGCCGAGTCGGCGGGGATCCGTGCAGAATCGGCGGGTGGCGGCAGTGGTGCCACCGCCCTTACGCGTGGCGGGGATAGCCACATATCCACCCGTTCGCCCTTGTTAATGGTTTTGCCCCGGCCAGATACCGGAAACTGCTTGCTTACAATGGCATCGGCAATGAAAACATCGGGAGAAAGTACTCCCTTGACCAAGCCCAAGCCCAGCAGCAACGATTCGGCATCGCCCAGCGTCCGGCCAATCAAGTTGGGCACTGCCAAAGGTTTGTTCACTCCCGCCGAGCCAATGACAATATCAATAACAGTATTGCGCGGGATACGCGTTTCGGCCATTATCGCCCGCCCGTTGCGCTGTTGAGCCAGCACGGCGTTTTGGTGCAGCGAATCTGGTTTGTAAATCACTTTGCCCAGTTTAAGCCCGAAGTTTTCCAGCGTTTCCTGCGCGCTGCGCAAGGAATTATCCAGCAGGTCGGGCATTTTCACCATTGGGGCGTAGTTGGCCACCACGGTCACGAAAATCTTGCGGTCTTTTTTCACCTGCTCGCCCGGTTTCGGAAACTGGTCGGTTACGGTCATTGGCGGCAGTTTGGACACATAATCCGAATCCTGGACTTCATGGCGCAAATCATGTTCGTCCAGCGCGGTTTCCAAATCACTGAGTTTCAGGCCCGTCACAACCGGGACGCTAACCAAGTCGTTGTGGTGGGTGGTGGCGGGCAGGTAAAGGAAAAAAAATCCCAGCAGCAACGCCAATAGCACTGCCGCCATGCTGCCCAAATGCAGCAGCCACTTGCGGCGCGAAACCTTGCGTGCAGGTGTGCCGGGGGTTTGGCCCTCGCTAAAGACGGGGCTTTCAGCTTTCCGGAAGATACTATTTTTGAGAGCGTTAAAATCCAATGGGGTGTCGGTTGGGTGAGTCGGATGGTTGCTTGCGGTTTCCCCTGAATGCGAACCGGCCTTTGACAGCCAATCTTTGGCAGGGTTCCGAACCGCGCCAAAGTTTTGAACCCGGTTACCGGCTATTCGGGCACATCTTCTGGGGGGGCAGTTCCCGGCACCACCCAGATGTCCACAATATCGCCAGCACGGACTTCGGTTCCGGCGGTGGGGTTTTGTTTGGCTACTGTTCCGGGCGGCTGGTCGTTGTCGGTGGCGGTCATTTTGCTGCCGATAACCAGATTGTTGCCCGCAATCTCAAATTCCACTTCGGCCAGCGACTTGCCCACCAAGTTGGGCATGGTTACCGGCTTGTCGTTTTCGCCGTCGCCCACCACCAATTTTACCTTTGAGCCTTCGGGAACCCGGTCGCCGGGGGGCACTGATTGTTCCAGCACCACCTGCCCCAGATACGGCTTGTAAGCGATAACCGCCTCCAGTTTGTACTGTTTAAGCGTCATGACGGCACTGCGTTCTGAAAGGTCAACGAGGCGCGGCATGGAAATCATTCTCGGGTTTTTGGCAATCACAGTCAGGTAAATCTTGCGGCCTTCCTTTACTTTGGAACCAGCTTTCGGATATTGTTCCTTGACCGAAAGCGGTGCCAAAGCCAAGTCAAACGCCGAATCCTGCACCTCGTAGCGCAAGTCGCGTTCGGCCAAGTAGGCTTCCATCTCGTCGAGTTTCATGCCTTTCAGGTCGGGCACGGTAATGCTTTCGCCGTGGTTAGTAGTCCAAGGCAGGTACATGAAGAAAAAAATCAGGACGATAATCAGTGAAAGCAGCGCGACAATGCCGATCTGCATCCACAAGTCGCGTTTGGTATTGGTCGGGACGGTGAGTTTACTGTTTGCCATTGTAATAGTCTTGCTGCAATAGTCTGCGTGGATGCCGGGTTTCCGGTTTTCCAAAGATACTATTTCGGATTGGGATTTGCCGGGTCCAAGCATTCGCGGAACTGGCCTGCATTCCGGTTTCTCCCAAAATCCGCAATCGTGACAAAATAGTATGTTTCAAAAAGGCCAAACCCGCCCGGTAAAAAAACCACCCACACCGCCGAGATAGGAATCTCGGCACATGGGCGGCACGAGGTAAGAACCTCGCGCCAGTTTACTTTCCATTCACTTAATTTTCAATTTGGAATTGAAAAATAGTATCTTTTGAAACCTTCAAACCCGGTATTTTCAAAAATGCTTTTATGAGAATGCTTTCACGAGTTGCCGGGAAGTGCCCAAACCGTCAATGCCCAGTTCCACCACATCGCCGGGCTTGAGGTAAACGGGCGGATTATAGCCCAGCCCGACACCCGCAGGCGTACCCGTTGAAATCACATCGCCGGGCAGCAGCGTCATGAACTGGCTGATATAATGCACCAGAAACGGAATCTTGAAAATCAGGTTCGACGTATTGCCGTCCTGGTGCATTTTGCCGTTCACGGTCAGCCACAGGCGCAGTTGGTGCACATCCGCGATTTCATCTTTGGTGGCCATGAACGGCCCCAGCGGCGCAAACGTGTCGCACCCTTTGCCCTTGTCCCACTGGCCACCGCGTTCCAATTGGAATTCGCGTTCGCTGTAATCGTTGTGCAACACGTAACCGGCCACGTAATCCAGCGCGTCTGCCTCGTCCACGTAGCTCGCTTTCTGGCCAATCACCACCGCCAATTCCACTTCCCAGTCCGTTTTCACGCTGTTTTTCGGAATCACCACCGCATCATCGGGGCCGCATAAGGCGGTTGTGGATTTGAAAAAAAGTATTGGCTCCTCGGGGATTTTGGCTCCGGTTTCGCGGGCATGGTCGCTGTAATTCAGGCCCACGCACACAATTTTGCTTGGCCGCGCCACCGCCGAACCCAGCCGCACACCTTCGGGAAGGCGCGGAGCCGAGGCTGCATGGACAGCCGCCCAACCAGCCAACCGGCCCAAGCCATCCGTCGCGAAAAAATGTTCGTTGTAATCCTCGCCAAACGCCGAAGCATCAATGCGGGTGCTGTCTGGCAGTTGCAGGCCGGGTTGTTCGTGCCCAAGGTTGCCGAAGCGGATAAGTTTCATGAGGAAAAAAGAGATAAAGAGAGAAGAGGCCCCACCCCAACCCCTCCCCGAAAGGGAGGGGCTTTTTTAACTCCCCCTTCGGGGGTTGGGGGGCTGTTTTACCGCCAAAAATGGCAATAGTTCCTTTTGCAAACAATATTTGTTACATTTTGGCCGCAAATACTTTCAGACTCAGCTACTTCCAAGCCCGCGTTTCTCATGCGATCATTCCGAAAAATTAACAACCTGACTGGCTGGGCGGTGTTTGCCGTGGCCGCCGCCACCTATGTCCGCACCGTGGAGCCAACCGTTTCATTCTGGGACTGCGGCGAGTTCATTGCCGCCGCCCACAAGCTGCTCGTCGGCCATCCGCCGGGTGCGCCGTTTTTTCTGATGGTGGCGCACCTGTTCACCGATGCGCTGGCACAAGATTCCAGCCAAGTCGCGTATTGGATGAACGTGCTTTCGGCGTTGTGCAGTGCCTTCACGGTTCTGTTCCTGTTCTGGACAATCACGTTGCTGGGCAGGAAACTGAACGGAAACCGGACTTCATTTGTGCAAACCTGCGCTCTAATGGCGGCTGGCGTGGTGGGTTCGCTGGCGTATGCCTTTTCCGATTCGTTCTGGTTTTCGGCGGTCGAGTCGGAAGTGTATGCCATGTCGTCGTTGTTCACGGCGTTTGTGGTATGGGCGATGCTGAAATGGGAACGGGTTGAAAATGAGTCGCTTGCCAACCGCTGGCTCATTCTGATCGCCTACGCCATCGGCTTATCCATTGCAACGCACTTGCTCAATCTGGTGGCGTTGCCCGCGCTGGCGTTGGTGTATTACTTCAAGAAATTCAAGCCCACGTTTTGGGGAGGCGTGGCAGCGGTTGCCGTGGGCGGCGCGTTAGTTTTCGTGTTCATGAACGGAATGCGCACTGGATTGCCTGCTTTGGCGGGCAAAACGGACATTTTATTCGTAAATACATTCGGCCTGCCGTTTGGCAGTGGTGTGATTGCTTTTGCTGCCGTGTTTTTAGGGTTGCTCGGTTACGGAATCTGGTATTCGGCACGTAAAAGCAAAGTGGTTTTGAACACCGCCTTGCTCGGCTTCGCGTTTGTGCTGATCGGTTATTCGTCGTACATGATGCTGGTGGTGAGGGCCAACCAACGCCCGACGTTTAATTTGAGCGACCCGAAAGATGCGCCTGGTTTCATGTATTACCTGAACATGGAGCAGTACGGCGCGGGCCGCCCGTTGTTGTACGGGCCGAATTTTACTTCGCAAGTAACTGATTACAAGCGCGGTGAGAAAATATACGTGAAAGGCGACGAGCGATACGAATCATACAGCCAGCATACCACACCGGTTTACGATCCAAAAGGAATGACACTTTTTCCACGCTTGTACAGCGATGATGCGGCGCGGCGGCATCCGCAAACGTACCGCCAACTGACGGGCTTGCGCGAAGGCCAGAATCCGACGCTGGCCGACCAGTTTTCGTATTTTTTCAACCGGCAGGCGGGATATTTCTATACGCGGTATTTTCTCTGGAATTTCGTGGGGCGCGACAGCGACGAGCAAGGCGCGGGCTGGCAGGCCACATTCCAGCCGAAAGGCGAACTGCCGTCCGACATTGCCCAGAATCGCGGCCACAATCGCTTTTATGGTTTTCCGTTGCTGCTTGGCTTAGTTGGCCTGGTTTATCTGTTCCGCAAAAACCGGCAGGTTTTGCTCTTTACGGGGATACTATTTTTCATGACCGGCCTTGCCCTGATTTTGTACCTGAACCCGCCGCCAACCGAACCGCGCGAACGCGATTACATTTACGTCGGTTCATTTTACGTGTTTGCCATTTGGCTTGGTTTGGGCGTGTTGGCGGTTGCCGACGGGCTGAATCGTGTGTTTGTGAAACTGGTTTCCGCTGCCACCGCCACTTTTACGGCCACGGTCACCGCCACGGTGGTCTGCTTGGCGGTTCCGGTGCTGATGGTTGCCGAAAACTGGGACGACCATGACCGTTCGGGGCGGTACATGGCACTGGATTCGGCGCGGAATATGCTTGAATCGTGCGCTGAAAACGCGATTCTGTTCACCACTGGCGACAATGACACCTATCCGTTGCTCTACGCGCAGGAAGTGGAAAACATCCGCCCGGATGTGCGCGTGGTAATCTCGCAGTTCATGGGTACGGACTGGTATATTGACTATCTGAAGCAAAGCCTGGGCCGCACACCCGCTCTGCCGATTTCGCTGGACAGGAAAAATTATGTTTCATACGTGAACAACCAGCTTCTGTATTACGAAAATGCCAGTGTGAAAAACGGTATCAACCTGAAGGAATACCTGAAACTGATTCGCGAAGACAACCCGGCGTTGAAAGTGACGTTGGACAGTGGCGAAACGATTAATACGCTGCCTACCAACAAGTTGTACTTGCCATTGAACAAGCCCGCGATTCTGAAATCGGGCATGGTTCCGGCGGGTTTGCAAAGCCTGCTCACCGACCGGATGCTGATTGAACTGCCCAAAAACCATTTGTTCAAGGATGCGCTGGTGTGGCTGGATGTGCTGGCGCAAAACGACTGGCAGCGACCCGTGTATTTTACCACGCCGCAACTGCCGCAGCAATACAACCTGATGGAATACACGCAGATTGAGGGCGTGGTGTGCCGGTTGCTGCCCGTGAAAGTGCCCAAGGCCACGCAAGGTTTCGTGAATTCGGAATTGGCGTACCAGAACCTGATGCACAAAAGCCAGTGGCGCGGATTGGACAACCCGAAAGTGTATCACGACGAAACCTGCCGGGGCGAACGGCTGACGGCCAGCCGGTTGGCTTTTTATGAACTGGCACAGCAACTCATGGCTGAAAACCAACCAAAAAAAGCCCGCGAAGTAATGATGCGTTCACTGAATGTGATGCCCAACGAGATTTTCCGCGATGACCGGCTGTGTTCGCTGTACGTGGCTCCGTTGATGCGCGTGGGAGAGGTGCGGAAAGCCGAACAACTGGCCGCCGCCGTTACGCAACGCGCCGACCAGAATCTGGATTACCATCGGCAGCAACCCATCACCGACCGCCAAACGGTTGGCACAAACCTGGCCGTACTCAACGAAATCGCCACCGCCTTCCGCGAAACCAAGCACGCCGACGCGCCGCGTTACGAAGCCCTGCTGGAAAAACAATTGAAAATCTGGCAAGACTAATAATGGAATGTGGAAGGTGGATTTTGGAAGGCGGAATAAAGGGGGTTTGGGGTTTTGAAAAGATACTATTTCAGTTGGCAGTCCGACGAACCAAGAATCTGCCGCCGCACACCAAAGTCTGTATTTGCTCGCACGTAACAGTCGGATTCCTCCTTTGTCGGAATGACAAAACCCGGGTTTAACGTTTTCAAAACCTGCCTGCCGGACAGGCAGGGATACTATTTTGGATTGCGCATTCAGGCGTAGAGCAAAAAAATGGTCGGTTTCTTGTGCAAGTCGGGCGTTGCGCCGCGCCACTGCCGAACCGCCCGGGTGGCAATCATTTCATCGGGGGCGGTGATTTGCGTGGCAATGCAAAGCAATGTTTGCGGCTGGCAGTTTTGCAAAATATCGGTGAGCAAGGCATTGTTGCGGTAAGGTGTTTCCATGAAAATCTGGGTTTGGTGCTTTTGCGCTTCCTTTTCCAAACGCTTCAATTCCTTGATTCTTAAATCCCTGTCAATAGGCAGATAGCCGTGAAACGCAAACGATTGTCCGCTCATGCCCGAAGCCATGAGTGCCATGAATATGGATGACGGCCCCACCAGCGGCACCACTGCCACGCCGTGCCGGTGTGCCCAGCGCACGGCCACGCTGCCCGGATCGGCAATGCCAGGGCATCCTGCCTCCGACAGAACTCCCGCATCGTGTCCGTGCAACAAAATCTCCAGTTGCGGCGCGGTTTCGCTTTCGGGCGTGTCCTTGTTCATTTCATGGAAATGCAGTTCCTCGATGCGCTTTCCGGTTTTCAGTTCGCTGACAAACCGGCGGGCGGTGCGCAGGTTTTCGGCAAAAAAATGGTCGGTGCGCACAACCACCTCCCTGACCTGCGGCGAAAGCACTTGTGCCGCCGTGCCCGGTGCGAGTACCGTCGGGATTAAGTAAAGCTGGCCTTTGGATTGGTTTTCAAGGGAAAGATGCATATTGTGAAATAGCGGTTTTGGCTTCTGAATAGATACTGTTTCGCACCTGTGGCAGCGCGAAACAGTGGGCCATTTTTTCTATCGCAGCCGCTGGCGTTCCCTATCCAAAATTGCTAATTTGAGCTTTTGGTTATAATTTCCCTTTTTTTTCTGATTGTTTGTGTTCGCCACGCGTTCGGCTCTTTTGATGCCTCCGAAATAGAACGTCTGAAATAGTCCGCCGCCCGTCAAAAAGCCGGAGACAGGATAGCCATTAATCCAACTGAACACGCCAAACGTGAGCAAACCGGCTTGTATCGTGGCCGAAATAACCCCTTCGCGCAACGAACCCGCGTAAAGTAAGCCGGTGCCGGGCAGCACAGTGGATAGTAGCCCGGCTTTGCTCGGGTTGCGGATTTTCGGTCTTTTTGCCACCAGATAAACATCATTTATCGTATCGGATAAATTTTGCCGCCGAATATATTGCCGGTACAGTGCGCGGCTTTCATCCCAACGCGACAACTCGTTGAGCGTCACTATTTCGAGCCAGTCAAGTTGCTGCGCCAGCAGTGTGTCTTTCACCAAAAAACGCGTTTGCAGAATTTGTCGTTGGGCTTCGTCATACTGTTGGTTCAGGTAGGCACACAAAGCTTTTTCGTAGCGCAACTGGAAGGCAAATGCGTCGGGCAGATTGCTGGCATCGGTTCGGAGAATAGTTTTTTGGGCTGCCCCAAAATCGCGGGAAGCTTTGTTGCAAAATGTTTTTTGCAACAATATTTTTTGGGTGGTGAGCCGCGCAGCATCAGTCGAGACAGCCGAATCGGGAAATTCCGCAAGCAAAAAAAGCGTGCGTTCATATTCTATTCCGGCTGTTGCATATTGTTGCTTGGCAAACAGGCTGTCGGCTGTCTGCCAAACCATCTGCCAACTTTGCGCAGCCAACTTATGGGAAAATGGTGCGCAAAGGAATGTGCATATCAAATAAAATCTGTTCATGCGTTTTGTCCTGAAATTCTTGCCTGTTGATGCGAACGGCTAACGCACTTCCCCAAATGTTGCCCACGTAGAAAACGCCAAATATACTGCCATAAACCAGGAAACGCGCACTTTGGAAACCATCCTTCCGATAGCCCTCATACGCTTGCACGCCGAATACAAGGCATTGCAGAAAGGCGGCAATGCCTTGGCCAGTTCGCTTAGCATATATTTTCCCTAAGCCCGGCACCAATGCCGACAACGCAGCGGCCTTGAAAGCCGATTGTTTTTTTTGCTGCCGAATGGCAGTATGGTAAGTCGCAAGGTTTTGTTCTTGTTGGGCAAAAGCGTAAAACCGCCCCTTGAATTGTTGGCTGCGCCGTTCAAAAGCAGCTTCATCACCTTTAAGCAAGTGCAGCGCGGCATACTGGAAATTTTTCAACCCGATCAGCAAGCTATCATCGGGAGCCAGCGAGTCAAGCACTTGGATTGCCTGGCTTGGTTGGTGCTGGTAAGCCTGCGAAAAAGACTGGTAAAAGCGAGATTTCCAGTAAAAGGGACTTTTAGTCTGCACCTGTCCGAAATATCCGGCGGCTGAATCCAATTGCCGGAGGAAATAGTTTCCAATACCTTGGTAATAAGCCGTTTGAAGTTGCATTTCAGCCGATTTTCCGTGTGATTGGCGCAAACGTTTGGCTTCTGAAATCAAATCAGTGTATTGGCTTTTATCGAGCAGGTAAATCAAAAAAAGCGAATCTTTCTGGTGCGATTGCGCTTGGCAAGCTACGTGGCAGACCAATAGTATAACGATAAAAAAACACCAAACACGCATCATGAAATTCATAAGTCGGCTACCATCTGCCGGGATTTTCTCTTGTTTTGCGTCCGGTACATCAAAGGCAAATCCATTACCTTTCCCGAAGTACCTACACGTACCGGATTGATACTCAAAGCCCCCAGCCGGGTGCATCGCGCCATGCGATCTGCGGTGAGGGCAACGCCTTTTGGAAGACCGAACTCACGGATGGCTTCACGGCTGAAACGCGAGCAGGACAACTCAAAAATGCAGTCGGCTGAAATTTGTGGCGAAATGATTTTCTGATAGAAGGTGAGCGACCCGCTAGCCATCCAAAAAAGTGGATTGAGTTTTTGGTGCAGTGCAAGTGGCTTGCGCACTGCGTTTGTCTGGATTGGCTTTCCGGCACTTTCAACCAATGCCATATCTGTTGCGTGATCCTGTGCGAAAACGGCTGACGGCATCATCAGCATGATGCACAAAAACAGTAGATTACTTAAGCATTTTGGCCGTGGCTGGCACTTTGAAGTCCAAAAGATTGGTATTGGCGGCTTCATTGACGCGGATGTCTGTATAAGAAGTCTTAGAAATGATTGAATCATTGGCGATATAATCAATCTGAGTGATGGCAGTTGGAAAATCCGTGCCGTTCAGATTCTGGTAATTGTAATAGAATACTTTTTTTATGGTTTTATCTTGGCTGTTCACGTATTTCATGTAGATGGGATTACCATTGCGGTGCACCAGTTCCAATTCTTTGAGTTGTTTGGAAAACTGCATGGGGGCAATCCAACGGCTAATCAAAAGGTCTTTTTCGGAGCGAATGCTTTTAAAAATGAATCCCATTTGCTTCAAACCTAAATCTTCTTTCTTGTTATTGAGAAAAAAATAAAACTGTGTGGTCTCAGTGCCATACGTAAAATTCTGCTGCTGAATCACCGTGTTTTTTTTCGGGTCATAAATACTGATCTCACCCCGGCTGTTATTGATCACATATTGCTGAAACGGGTCGCTGAAATGGGTAACCATGCGCCCGGTAGTTGCATAGCACAGTTCGGCACGAATGGAAACCGTTTTGCCTTCACGAACCGAGCGTGAAGTAAAGGAGGCACTGATTCTGTTGATTGTCTGTACAGGCTGAAAGGCACTGGCCAGCAGCAAAGCCAGAACAGCCACGCCTAACCTGAATGTTTTCCGGAACATAGATACGCACGATTGAATATAAAAAAAACGGGAGATTTCTCCCGTTTTTTCATGCGACACATACATGGACAACTTAATTTGCCCACATAAAGAATTTCTTGCTGCCAACGTATTTGTCAATTGTCTTGCCATCATCCACCAGCGCAATCAAAAGCACAATCCAGTCAATGAAACTCACAATTCCCAAACCGCCGCAAGTCAGGATATAACCCACAACCACACCAGCCGAAGTGCCCATGTAAATACGGTGAATACCCAACGGACCCACAAGAAAACTGAGAATAAAGGCAACCGCTTCACTTTTGTCAGCGGCAATTTTTGCTTGTCCTTGTATTCCCTGGGCAGCAGCCAAAGCATCGGCTACTTTTTCGCTCGTAATGTCTGACATGATTTGTATGCCACCTTCCAACGCTTGTTCAATTGCGGCATCGTTCACAAAATACTCGCTGGTTTCGGCGAAAGAGCTGGTTCCGCACAGCAAAAAGGCGAAAAAGAAGAAGGCAACCGTGATTTTTTTCATGTTTTCCAAATTTTTAGATAGATTAATTTGATAGTTGAATTCCAAATATATGTGTTGTTTGTTCAACTACAAAACACGGACAACAGAAATGTAAGATAAACGGCAAAAACCCACCAAGACAATATTACGGGCAAAATCATTGGAGTGGACAGGACTGGCATTTGCACTTGAAAAGACAGACCTTCAAAATAGTATGTCTTGAAGAAGCCAAACCTGCCTTCGTCAAATCACTTGCAACAACAGAACCCAATCATTTTTATCCGGCGATTCGAAAAGCATCTTATAGCCGACCGGATAGCTGCCCGACGTGCGCCGCTCGCCAGAACGCGGATTGAACCACGTGGCCACCAATTGCTTACCCAAAAGTTTGCCTGTATTCACGGTCATGGCGCGGGCCGATGGCACATATACCAATGCCGTGCGGCGGTCTTGGGTGAGGGCGGCGGTGGCATAGTCGTTGGTGGCGTATTTGTCGTTGCCGCTCAAAATAAATTCGCCGGCCAACTCGGGAACCAGGGTTGTCCAGTTGAAGGTGGCAAACAGTTCGTTCAGGTATTTGAGCGAATTGGCTCCCGGCAAATCCAGATGGTTGCGCCAACCGGCATCCGCTTTCCAGAAAGGCGAACCGTACGCATGGCCGCACCCACCCGAGAGCATGGCCCAGTATGCCTGCTTGCGGATTTGCAGGGCCGAACCCATGGCCTCGTGTTCGCCTTCGTACGTGGATTCGCCGAGCAGGAAGGGTCTCAGCGGACTTTTGCGGTATTCGGCATAACCGGTCTCATACACGTCGGGCTGCACTTTGTTCCACGCTTTCGGAAAACCCCGGAAATAGGTGTACACCATTGACACATCAAGCCAGTTTTCGTTGGGCCACACATCGGTGCTGGAATGCGTGGAGGCCGCATGGTAGGTCATCAATTGCAGCGGGGCGGCTTGTTTGAGGCCGCGTGCCAGTTGGCGCACTTCCTCGCGGTATTCGTTCGGGTCGTTGTCGCCGCCAATAATCCAGATGATGTTGCCGAATTTTCCGTACCGTTTGCCCACATACTGCCCAAACAGGTAGCTTTTCTCCTTGCCGTTGCGTTGCATGGGTTTTTCGGGGTGACTGGCCCAGCCGTCGTTGCAGCAACTGTACCAAAGCGGGGCAATGGCAAGCAGCATATTCATTGAATCGGCGATGGACACTATGCGATCCGCGTGTGCAAACCACGCTTCGTTGGGCTTGGAAAAATCCTTGTTTTCAAACGGCTCGTGTCCCTGCCGGTTTTTGTCGCCCGGCAGGGCGGTCAGCATCACGTGTATTGTGTTGAAGCCTTGGCTTTGGCGTTTTTGCAAGTATTCCTTGGCTTCCGGTTCGGTCAATCCGGCAAGCAGTTTCCAGCCCGAATCGGAAACATAAAGAAACGGCTGCCCTTTCTGGTCTACCAAATGGCGTTTGCCGGGACTTGTTTTCAGCGGGAAAACGGTTTTTTGCTGGGCAACCGCCCAAGGATGAACCAGAAAGCCGATGAGAAAGGAAAAAACCAGCAAGGATTTTCGCATAGTGAAAATGTAATGGCAGTTGCGTGGGGGCAGCCCTTGCGGCTACCCGAAAATAGTATCTTTTAAAAAGGCAAAACCTGCGGTTTTTCGCGCAAGCTAAAGCGTGCGCTACTGCCGCATTTATGGCAGCAACGCCAGCAGTTCGGCGGGTTTTTCGGCGTGTACCCAATGCCCGGCTCGGGCTACGGTTTCGAGCCTTGCCTCCGGAAAATGCTTCAGGATCAAATCCATATCCGCATCCTTAATATAATACGACAAGCCGCCACGAACGAACAGGGTTGGTTTATGGAACACAAAACCTTCGGGCAGCGCCTCGCCCACATTTTCAATCTGGTCATTAATTGCCGGCAAGTTGAATCGCCAGGCAAAGCCGCCTGCGTCGGTGCGGTACAGGTTTTTGAGCAGGAATTGCCGCACGTCCGTTTCGGCAATGTGCCGCGCCAATTGTTCGTCGGCCTGCTGGCGGTTTTGCAGGTTTGCCAAGTCCACGCCCAGCAGCGCATCCAAGATAACGCGGTGATGCACAGGATAGTATCGGGGTGCAATGTCAATGACAACCAGCCGACTGAGCCGTTCGGGGTGCAGGCAGGCGTAGTGCATGGCCACTTTGCCACCCATCGAATGCCCGATGAGCACCGCCCCACGTAGGTCTTGGCCTTGCATGAATTCATGCAGGTCACCGCCCATGGCCACATAATTGAAAACCGGATTGTGGGGCGACCGGCCGTGGTTGCGCAAGTCCAGCAAGTGAACGGGATTGGTTTGGGAAAGTGCTTTGGCAATGCCCATCCAGTTATCGGCCAAGCCGAACAGGCCGTGCAGGATCACGATGGGTGCGCCACTTGCCGCATCGCCACGCAGCATTTTATGGTTTAGTTGCATTGGTTCGGTTCTTGGTTCCGCAGTTCATCCGGGCGGGTTTGGGCATTTTGAAAGATACTATTTTCCGCAAGGCACGGATTGCTTGTGATTGCTTGTAATGATACGGCTAAAAACTTACGCGTGCCGTGTCGCCGTGTTTGGTGTTGTATTTGGCGGCCACCCCGCCCGAGCATCCGAGCCGTGAAACCGGACCAGAACCGATGCCGGGTTTTGTATTAAAAAAAGATACTATTTTACTTAACTGATAGCAAAGTGCGTTTCCGCAATCTGAAGGCACAATTTGACGATAAAACGGAAAATCCAATGTTATCTTAATGTTAAGAAAACATTGGAACATTAACCATTATTTAATGTAAAGGTAAGATGGGCGGCTTCATTTCCGATGCGATTTCGCCTTAACTTTGCAGGCGAGTTTACGGGTTATTTAACTTTATGACACAGTACCGTTTTGTTTTTGCGGTTTTTCTTACCTGAGCCGTCATTTCCCGCACCGGCTTGCCACCGCACAAAGCAGGCAGCCCACAAAAGCCGCGCATCTCCTTACCCCACCAAAACCATCGGCCGCCAATGTATCCGGCTTTTCGAAATGCCCGGGGCCAGCAAACCGTACAATTTCTTTTATCAACCAACCAATTTCAAACCATGTTAAGAAAATCTCTACTCAATTGCCTTTTGCTGTTGCTCACCCTTACGGGCAGCACTCAGTTGTGGGCGCAGGGTGTTACCACTGCATCCATCAGCGGCGTAATTGCCGATGAAAAGGGCGAAGGCTTGCCCGGAGCCACCGTTGTGGCCGTACACACGCCTTCGGGCACGCAATATGCGCAAATTACCCGCCCCGATGGCCGTTATAATTTCCCGAACGTGCGTATTGGCGGCCCTTATACAATCACCACCACATTCGTGGGTTTCAAGGAGCAGAAAGCCGAAGGCATTGACTTGGCAATCGGGCAGAATTTTAATTTCAGCCCAAAGATGGCCGACGAAAGCACCCAGTTGACGGAAGTGGTGATCTCCACCTCCAGAAACCCGATCATGAACGCTGACCGCACCGGTGCCGGAACCAATATTTCGCGCGAAACCATTCAGGCACTGCCTACGCT